>NZ_KB913017.1:2035526-2341072 GCF_000383975.1 Natronorubrum tibetense GA33
CTGGGAAATGTGATTCGCCGCCTTCACTCATACTCGGCGATCCCTCGGGATCGCCACGCACATCACCCACAGAGCCACAGCGCTGGCTTTGTGGGTTTTTTGCGTATAGATGGTACAGTCGCTCAGCAACGATTGTGCCGTACCGCTATGCTTAAACGAACGCAGTGACAACATCAAAACGCGCCAAGGTGGCAGAGTCCGGCCGAACGCAGCGGCCTGCAGAGCCGCCCACCGCCGGTTCAAATCCGGCCCTTGGCTTCTTACTGCGAGTAATTTCACGAGCGGCAGAAACGTACTGCGGTAAACCGGGATTCTGCGCGAGACAGTTCTCTCACGTTGTTTAAATCCGACCGACAAGTTTCCAATCGCTGCCATCGACAGCTTCATCGATCGAGGAGTGGCTTCCCGATAGGAAAATGGGCCGGCCGCGATTGTGAACTACGCTGAGACGGTTCTGCTCGCTCGTTTCACTCGCTGCGCGGGCTGGGACTCGTCTAGTTCAAATCCTGGCGGTTCCGATGCTCGCCGCTCGCGGATTTGCTCGCGGCGAGAAGTGGGCCGGGCGCGATTTGAACACACGGTCGGACGTGCTCACTGCGTTGCGCGCGACCCCCCTGCATTCAAATCGCGGTAGCCGCTTTGCTCCTCGCGTAATTGCTCGGAGCAAAAGCGGGCCGGGCGCGATTTGAACACGCGACCGTCTGGTTAAAAGCCAGACGCTCTGCCAGACTGAGCTACCGGCCCCGTAGGTGCTACTTCCGGAGAGCGATGGTTAAACGTTTCTTTCTGCATCAGACAATGGTCGCCCTGGTGCTGTTTTCATGACAAATCGGAAGAGTTGGCCTAAGAACTACTCGAAGTACTGTTCGAGTGCCTCACTAACGATGATTCCGGGTTCAACGCCGTCAATCGAGGCGCGACGCCGGAGATCACGGTAAGTCTCTGGAGTGAGCGTCAGTTCGAGTTGGCCGAGCGTGACGCCCTGGTCGATCAATGCCCGTTCGATCGGGACGTCGTCGTTGACCGCGCTCGCGACGCTGCGAACCTCGCGGACGGTGAGTTCGCCGTCGAAGGCGGCCCATGCAAGCAGGAGTCTGGCCTCGCCGCCGACGCGAGCGATGTGCTTGGCTGCGGTCGGCGCAATGCGGCCGAGTGCGACCTGCTTGCGGACCGAACGCGGGAGATCGTGGACACGAGCCCACTTTCGGATGAAGGAGACAGTTGCGTCGCCGCCGGCTCGTTCTGCGGCAGCCTTGTAGGAGCCTTCACCGCGGACGAGTGCGGCACAGGCAGCGGCGCCGCGGAGCATGTAGAGGTGATCGTCGTTCGTCGAGCCGGCGGCGAACTGGCGAACGGTTTCGGCGGCGTCGGCAAGACTGCCGGGATCGTCGGGATCGAACTGTACGGCCTTGCGAGCACGCGTTCCAGTGACCGATTCGTCGCCCCGAATAACTGGTGCACCGACGGGAGACTCTCGGTCCGTCGGGATCGATCGACCGCTGTCACGACGGTTGGCGCCACGATCGCCGGGCCGATTGTCGGTCATACCTTCGATACGGGCTTCGAGGTCAAAAAAGTCGCTTCCATGGCGAATCTCTCACTCGTCACGCTGTTTGGCAAGATGCTCCCAGATTTCCGTACAGCCGGCACCCTCCTCGAGGTCGTCGAGGTGTGCGTCGTCGCGCTCCGCTTCGTCCTGCTCGTGCTTGATCGTCTCTGGTTTGCATTCGGCCGCATCAGTCATAAAGCACCTTTCGAACGCGGAGAGCATAAGTACCGCTTCGTCTGCAAGCGATACCCGTGCTCAACCTTATCGGTTAGTGCTGCCGCTATCGTTGACACGCTCGCGCGTCGTTTGTGTCGAACCGGACATCGCAGGTCGTCACTACGGATCGATGGCCCTGTACTGGTGGATCACGGATATCTTCGTCTTCTGCTCGGTGTAATCTGACGTAGAGCATCTGCGATGTTTCGATTCTCGGGACCGTCCCAGTGTGTGGGTCCTCTGGGGCCGTGGCTGCAGTTCTATCGGGTGCCTCGAGCGAACTCCTCGTAATCTCGAGTGTTTCTCGATACCGGTCGCGGTTCGTTCGAGATCGTACGTTCAGTTCTGGGGAATCGATATCGCGCGTTGAACGACGTCGGTGCGGGTAGATCGAGTGGTAGACCGAACGCTGTTGCCTGAGGGAGACGATAGAGGTAGATCACCGGGTTCGATTTTAGTGGCGAATAGTGCCGCTAAGTGGTGCGATATTTTGTGGGACTATCGCGACACTCGAGTGATACTATCACGGTTATACCACGAGCTGCACGTGGGGTCTGGTTCGAGTCGGTGGAATGGAGTCGTTGATTCGTGGTCAGCGAACGTGTACCGAACACGTCGGTGGGATCGAACTCGTCTGTGTCGCTCGTCACGGGGCCTAACTGGTCCTGCCGCGAGCGGTGCAGTCTGTCCGATCGACTGATCACGGTCAACGCCTACACGACGTTGGATTACGTCGAGGCCACAGCGAAGGGTCAAGAGTTCGAGTGGGGGTCGGTCGCCGTCGTGAACGCGACCGTCGATAGGGAAGAGCCCGATGCCGTCCACTTGCAATTCGAGCTGGATAACCTCGCCGAACAGCACCTGCCCAAACATATGGTGAACCTCGAGTTGACGCCCGAGCAGGCGCGAGCGCTGGCGGCTGACCTCGGGAAACACGCTGCTTGCGGCGAGAATGCGAGTGCCGAGAACGACAGCACCTATAGTAGCCACTGAAAGTCAATGCATACCTGATCGCACGATAGCTGTGCGATCAGTGTGTACATCGTTTCAGTTGTTACTATAGCCGCTCCGTCGACAGCGCTTGCCGTGGCAGGCTGGCGGTTTTTTCGCACTGATGGCGATCGATCCGCCGGCTCAACAATGAGTATGGACACGATTCAGGACCTGTTCGAGCACGGTCTCGAGGACATTTATCACGCCGAGCAGCAGCTGCTGGACGCACTCGACGATCTCGAAGCGAAGACCGAAGACGAGGAGATCGCACGGGCGTTCGCCGACCACCGTGAGGAGACCGAAGGCCAGATCGAACGCCTCGAGGAGGTATTCGATCTCTTCGGCGAGCCACCCGAGAAAGAGGAGTGTGAGTGTATCGAAGGCCTGCTTCAGGAGTACGAGGGGTTCACGGCGGCGGAACCGAGCCAGGAAGTGATGGATTACCACAACATGGCCGCCGCAGAGAAGATCGAGCACTACGAAATCGCTGCCTACGGGAATCTGATTCCGCTCGCGGATCAACTCGGACTGGACGAAGGTGCCGACCTCCTCGAGGAGAACCTTCGGGAGGAACAGAACGCCCTCGAGGAACTGAAGGAGTTGACCGAGCAGTTCGAGATGGACGCGATCCCGGCGGAGTAACCCTCCCATGCCGGACGAAGGGAGTGGCGACGACGAACGTGCCGAGACCGACGACAGAGCCGTCGACACGTAATCGGAGACTGTCGTCTCGGCCGTCGACAATCGTGTGTGTATTTTCGCTGATCGGTAGTCTGATCTCGCTGTTAGCACCCGAGTTCGTGTTCGTATCGCGCGGATCGCACCTGTCTCGAGTATTCGACTGTCGATTCCCTGACCGACCGGTAACCCGATAATAATTCCATGTGGGGTGGTGGCAGGCAGCAAATATATACGTAGCTGGACGTGGTGCGTTTTCCGGGTGATCCGAGGATGGCTGATGTCCCAACAAAAACGGCACGAGCGGAGTGGGGAACCCGGTTTGGGTTCCTGATGGCGATGATCGGCGCGATGGTGGGCGCCGGGAACATCTGGCGGTTCCCGTACGTGATGGGTGATAACGGGGGTGGAGCGTTCGTTCTCGCCTTTCTTGTCCTGCTGTTTCTCCTCGCGGTACCGGGATTGATGGCCGAGGTTGCACTCGGCCGGTACACGAACAAGGGAGTTATCGGTGCCTTCCGTGAGGTCGTCGGGCGGGGCGGGATGGTCGGCTTCGGCGTCGTCGTTATTCTGGTGAACATCGCGTTGATGTCGTACTACTCGCCGGTGATCGCCTGGACGCTGTACTACGCGGTTCACTCGTTGCTGTTTACGTTTACCGCGACCGGCTTCGAGGCCGAGGCGTTCATGAACGGTCTCTTCGCGAACTCGGCGCTGATGATTGGCCTCCACACGGTCGTGATGGGATCGATCGCGGCGATTCTCGTCCTCGGAATCCGGCGCGGCGTCGAGCGAATCGTCGTCTACGCGGTGCCGGCGCTGGTGGTCGCGCTCGTAGTCATGACGATTCGCGGACTGACGTTACCGGGGGCGAGCGAGGGAATCGCCTTCACGTTCGGCGTCCAGTGGGAGTATTTGACGTTCAGTGACACCTGGATCGCGGCGCTCGGCCAGGCGCTGTTCTCGACGGGTCTCGGCTGGGGAATCGCCCTGACTGTCGGGAGCTATCTGCGGGAGTACGACGACGTTCCGCTCGGCGGTGGCGTCTTCACGGCGATCGGTGAGTCCAGTATCGGTATTCTCGCCGCCCTCGCCATCTTCCCCATCGTCTTTGCGGTCGGGGTCGACCCCGACGCCGGGGCTGGCCTCGCGTTCGTCTCGCTGGTTCAGGTCTTCCCCGAGATACCGCTGGGTGGGCTCGTCGCGATCCTGTTTTTCGTCGGCTTCTTCCTCGCGACGTTCACGTCGGGATTGCTCATCACCGAAGTCAGCGTGACGACGGTGAGCGAGGAAACGCGATTCGATCGTACCCAGACGACGCTCGGGGTCTGTGGCGCGATCTGGCTGCTCGGAATCCCGAGTGCCTACTCCGTCGACGTTCTCGACTATCTCGACTTCGTCTTCGGGAACTGGGGACTGCCGCTTGCAGCACTCGCCATCATCGGCATCATCGGCTGGGTCGCGGGGCCGAAACGGATCCGCATGCTCGCGGTGAACCGCAACGCCGGTATCTACGTCGGCTCCTGGTGGGATCCCGTGATCAAGTACGTCATTCCCGCGGTCATGCTCTTCATCATGGGCTACTTCGCCTGGGAGAACTACGGCACCGCGGAGATGATCGGTGGCATGCTCGTGATCGTGCTGTTCCCGATCATCGGTTACGCGATCATGTCCGTCGTGGAGGGCCGGGGCGGCCAACCGGATCGTGCGGAAGTTCCCGGAGGTGACGACTGATGGCGCTGACTGCCGAAGTGCTGGCCATGCTCGCGTTCACCCTGCTCGCGTTCTGGGGCGTCGCCGCGTGGGCGCTCGTCCGGACGCTGCGACAGGAAGGGCGGAAAGTCGAGATCCTCGAGCACCAGGATCGGATGGACACCTACTCGCCGAAAGCCCTCGCGGAGTTGCGCGAGTGGATCGAGGCCAACCCCGACGATCCGCTGGTCGACGAGGTCCGCGAACAGCACAACGAGTGCGTCGAGGTCCTCGAGCAGACCGACAGGCGCTTCTACGACTGGTCGGACGCGGAGGTCGAGCGACTCGAGCGGGTCTGATCGACGGATCGGGCTCGTCTTGTTCGATCGGTCTCGATTCCGACGCTAGTTCTTTTACGATGCCGCCACTACCAGCAGGTGTGACACGGCCGGCTTCCGGAGCGCGTAACGGTGACAGCGGTCCTTCGATCCGCCCCGCCGAGCGTGCCGACCTGCTCGCGGTTACCCGTATCGAAAACGAGTCGTTCGCCCAGCCCTGGCCGTACGACGCGTTCGACCGATTTCTGGGCGAACCGGGCTTTCTCATCGCCCTCGAGGAGGGCGAGGTCGCCGGCTACGTCGTCGCCGACGTCACGCGAAACTTTGGCCGAAGTCTCGGCCACGTGAAAGACATCGCGGTCCACCCGGACCACCGGGGCGCGGGTGTCGGTAGCCTGTTGCTCTCCCGGGCGCTCGCGGTGCTCACGGCCCACGGGGCTGATTCGGTCAAACTCGAGGTTCGTCGCTCGAACGACCGTGCGAAGCGCCTCTACCGGCAGTTCGGCTTCGAACCGTTGCGGTTCGTCCCCGACTACTACGGGGACGACGAGGATGCAATCGTGATGATCCGCAAACTCGGTTGATCGTCGCTCGTCGGCCTCGCTGTGTCGGTTACGTGCTGGATCTCGCTCTCCCGTCGTTTCATACGATTTGTTGTACCGATGTACCGGTGGGACCGCAGGACGGTTGCGGTCCCAGCGGTAACGACGTACAGCAGACAGTATCAGCCGCGGGACGTGGACGTTTTACCGCCCGCGCTCGTACGATCGAGCATGGGATACGCTTGCCCCGTCTGCGGCGCCGAACAGGCCGACGCGGCGCATCTCGCGAATCACCTCGCGATCACCGCGTCGCTCGGTCGGGAGGACCACCGCGAGTGGCTCGAGGAGCACGCCCCCGACTGGGGCGACTGTTCGCCCGAGGAGTTAGGCGAGCGCGTCAGCCCGCACGCTCCCGAGGTCGAGACGCCCGACTTCGAGAGCGCGAGCCACGGTCACGACCACGGTCGACCGGACGGTCTCGAGGAGGGGATCGCCCAGCAGAGCCGCCAGCCCGGTCGCGGATCGCTGACGGCCGAAGCCGAGGACGTCCTGCAGGAGGCCCGGGAACTGACGAAACAGATGCAGGAAACGGGCGGCGCGGACGACGATACCGAGGGCAGCGGGGCTGAAAGCGCTCACGACGATACCGAGGACAACGGGACCGAGGATGCGGACGACACCGCCGAGCGCGGAAACGAAAACGCGTAACTGCCCGTCGGTCGTTCGTCCACGTATGCACACGGTGGGGACGTTCACCTTCGAGTCCGTAGCGGACGCGCGCGAACAGTACAACGACATCGGTCCGGCAGCCCAGACCGTCGTCCGCGAGGTCGCGAAGGCCATGGAGTTCGACCGCGAGGAGTACGCCGACCGCGTCTCGAGCGAGGTCATCGAGACTGCCCGCGACGCCCTTTTCGCCAGTTTGCTCGAGGTGTGCGTCGGCACGCGCGAGGAGTTCGACGACTGGCGGGAGTCGTACGACGGCGAGGTGTCGGTCGCCGGCCACGAGAACGTCGAGAACGTCGTCTGGCACGTCGGTCCCGAGGGCGAGGCCGTCGCCGCCACCTTCCAGAACGAGGAGGACGCGGCGGTCGCGACGCTCCGTCGGCAGGCGTTTGGGCAACTGTATCGGGACCTCTTGTAGTCGCTTGAGCGAGTTCATTCCGGTCGGGTTCTTCGATCCGTCACTCGGGGCTACCTGTGTCACTGTTCGGCGAACCGACACTATAATGTGTTCGTGAACACTATCCAACAACTACTGCGATGCCCTCCGTACAGGACTTCCGCGACGGTCTGGCCGACGAGTCGCTACGGGCGGCGATCCTCGCCGGTCTCGCGGCGGTGCCGTTTGTCGTTTTCTTCTCTTGGGGGGCGGTGATCGACGATGTCGTCGTTCTTGGCGGGTCGATCTCGTTTTGGGCACTGGCGCTGGCGGCGGTGTACGTCGGCTACCGCTACAGCGATCACGAAATCTCGAGTCGCCGTGCCGGTTTCTGGACCGGTCTTGCCGGTTCGCTCGGAACGGTGCTGGTCCACGTCGCCAACACGATCACGACGATCCAGTCGCTCTCGCCCCGTTGGGCCGTCATTACCATCGTCGCGACGCCGTTCGTCGCCGCCGTCGGTGTCGGGATCACTGCCCTGTTGACGATGCTCATCGCACAGTTTGTCGGCTGGGTGACGACGCGGCTCGATCGGGACCGACGCGTCCGGGACGGATCGACTGTCGTCGACGAACATCTCTCCGAGTCGCGGTGGTGGCTCCCCGTCGCCGCGTACGCGATTCTGGCCCCGGTCGTGTTTGGCTCTCTGTTCTGGGAGCTCTGGGCGACGTCCGGTGACGTCTGGTTGCTCGTCTCGCTGGTGGGTTTCGTCGCCTTGGTCGGCCTCTCGATCGTCGCCCTCGTCGGCCTCTTCGTCGATGCGACCGCTCCGCGGGACGAGGACGTGGCCTGGTTCCCGAACGCGCTCCTGTACGCGGGGATTCCGCTTGGGGCGTATGCGCTCGCCCATTTGGTAGCTTCCCTCTGGAGGCTGGAGAACCCGCCCGGCTACGGGATGTACGCGTTCCTCGCGGCGCTCTGGCTCACGTCGGCCGTCTACCTCACCCACCGACACCGGTACGTTGGCACGCTGTCGCACCACTCCGTGTAGCGACGGTCTCGGTCGGTCGCTCGAGCGAACGGCACCTATTACCCGCTCGAGGCCGACGTCACTCTCGATGACTGCACCCGACGAGTGGGAGCTTCGCGAGGAGGTTACCGAGTACGAAACCGGCTGGTACGACGGCGGCTACGACCTGCTCGAGCAACCCAACGGGATCGAGAAACGCTACTACTGGGCTGACCTGCCGCCGGCGGTCGTTGTAGTCGCCCGGATCGATGGTACCCTCGCCGCGTCCGTCGACAGTGACGAGACCGAAACCGACGACGAGAGGGACGCCAACAGCGGCAGCGACGGCGACCACCTCCTCTTCGTCGAGCAGTATCGGCCAGCGATCCGCGAAACGCACCTCGAACTCCCTGCTGGCATCGTCGAAGACGGCGAGTCCTACACCCGCGCCGCCGCCCGCGAACTCGAGGAGGAGACCGGATTCAAACCCTCGAGCACGGCACTCCTCCAGGAGTACGCGGTCGCGACGGGTGTCCTCCGACACGACCGCGGTATCGTCTACGCTGAGGGACTCGAGCCGGGCGAGCGCGAACTTGACAACAACGAGTTCCTCGAGGTGACGACGGTGCCGGTCGAGGCGGCCCTCGAGCGCGCCCGCGAGCAGCCGGCGAACGACTCGACGGTGTCGGCGCTGTTGCTGGCGAAGGAGGACGGCGTGCTCTGAGCGAGGGCGACTCGAGGGCCGCGTTCGGGTACGTGTCGATCGGCCGGAATGGCACCAGATCCACCGGCGTTCTCGCGTGACGTGTCAGAAAAACGCTACCGATTCGATTCACCGCAGCGAAGTGGCCTACTTCGAGCCGAGACCGAACGGGAGTCGGCTCCGTTCGCGGCCGCCGGCGTCCTCGAGCGGTTGCTCCGTCGCTTCGACGCTCGCGGCGAGCGCCAGCCCCACGATGGCGAGCATGATGAGCGCGCCGCCGACGAGCGTGACGGTCGTGAGCCCGCCCAGCGAGAGGCCGATTACGAAGACGACGGTGCCGATAAGTTGCAGGGCGAACAGCGCTTCGAAGGGGATCGATTCTCGGTTCATACGGGACTAGAGGGGCTGAGCGTAAATAACGGATTCATACGAACGGAGAGTATCTCCGCCGGACTGGCAGCTTCGCTGCAGTTCGCGTTACCGTTTTCGGCCGACGGATGGCTCCGTCTACGAGAATCGACCCGTGGTCTTATTCTGTCCGAGTTCCAACGCGGCAGTAATGGACGGCGAAATCTCCCCCGACGAGGTCAAGGACCTCCTCGAGGACGATGCCGACGTACGTATCGTGGACATTCGCGATGCACAGAGCTTCACGCACAGTCACATTCCCGACAGCGAGAACGTTCCGTTCCACGAACTGACGAGTCGCGTCGAGGAGTTCGAGGACGCAGACCACATCGTCACGGTCTGTCCCCACGGCAAGGCCAGCGTGCAGGCGGCCCAGCTTATCAGCTCCTACGAGGGCACCGCGGACGCCCGCGTCGAGAGCATGGCCGGCGGACTCGAGAAGTACGGGATGAAGTACGGTCTCGCTCGCCCGGAAGAGAAAGAGACGGACGAGTCCGCGAACGCGGAATCTCCGTTCTGAACTCTCGATCCACTCATCGGATCCCGAATCGGTTCGAACCGAGAGGGAGTACTCGAGTCGCTCGTAACTCGTTCGCCGACGGCACGATTCCCGTCCCGTCGACCGATCGCACCGCTATTCGGTCGCCGTCGGCTGAAAATGAACCACAGTCGCTGTGAGGCGATTCGCGAGTCGATCGTGACGCTCGGAAGTCGTCTCAGATCATCGCGGGCATTAGGCGACGTTGAAGCCGCGGTCCCGAAGGAACTCTTCGATGCGGCCCCTGTGATTGCCTTGCAGTTCGATCTGGCCGTCTTCGACAGTTCCCCCGCAGGCGAACTTGGACTTCAAGTCCGACGAGAGACTGTCTAAGTCGACGTCCTTCGGATCGAATCCTTCGACGATCGTTACCTCTTTACCGTATCTGCGCTCGTCAATGCGGATATTGAGTTGCTGTTGTCCCTTGGCCACGTCTTCGCAGACGCAAAGTTCCTCGGGCAGCCCGCACGTCGAGCAGACTTCCGACATTACGTTCCATGCTACGAAACGGCCATATTAAACACTATCGGGACCTACATGCCCTCGCGTGGTTCTTTTTGACTCGGACGGGGGTCGACTCGAGTCTTCATTTGCCGTCGACGGCCGAACGGACTCCGGATAGCACTCCTACAGACGTGACGAAGCGTGACGATATCGACGTTACCGGCGACCGACGATCGGGAGGTGCGCTCGAGCGAGGCCGTCGACGAGTTCGATCGTCTCGTCGGCCTCGCTTCGACTGACACCGCCGCCGTAGAGTGCCCGCTCGTAGCGATCGACGACCGTTGCGACCTGCGGATCGATCTCTCGGTCCGGATCGGACGATAGCGCCTCGAGGTAGCTGCGAGCGGATTCCGAGCGCTCGCGCGGCCGGTACTCGCGTGCGAGTACGCGCTCGAGTCGCCGATAGGCACGTTCGGTGTCGCGGTCGGGGTCGTCGGTCCGTCGTTGCCAGTAGCAGCCGACGGTTCGGCGAACGCGGTCGGTTGCGCCGGTGCGGTGGACGCCGGCGACCACCCCGACGAGCGCGATCAGGCCGATCGCGGCCGTCTCGCGCGAAATGGAAAGTGCGGAGACGAGGGTACTCAAGAACCCGTCATCTCGCTCGCTCGCGTCGGCGCTCGCGCCGGTGTCGTCCGAGCCGTCGTCCGAACCACTCTGGTCGTCGTCGGTGCCGGGATCGGTCTCGTTGCCGTCCGGATCGTCGTCGGAGCCGGGGTCGGTCTCGTTCAGGTCGGAACCGTCGTCGTCCGTCCCGTTCTGGTCGGACTCGAGATCGTCTGCGCCGTCGTCGTCCTCGTCGCTGACCGGGACGTCCTCGCTCGAGTCGGTGTCGATGTCGTCGACGCCGTCCGAGCGGGCCTGTTCGACGCTCTCGGCGTGGGCCTCGTCGCGCGGGCCCGGCGGCGTCGGCTCGAAGGCGACCCAGCCGTGGTCGGGGAAGTAGACCTCGACCCAGGCGTGGGCGTCCGTGCCGCGGACGACGTACTCGTCGTCGTCGACCTGCTGCCCGGCCGTATAGCCGGTGACGTAGCGGGCCGGGACGTCCTCCGCGCGCAGCATTTGGGTCATCGCCGTCGCGAAGTAGACGCAGTAGCCTTCGTCCATCTCAAACAGGAACTCCTCGGCGACGTTGCCGTCGGGCCGGTCCACGTCGAGCGAGTAGTCCTTCGTCGAGCGGAGGTGGCCCTCGATGGCGACCGCCTTGTCGTACGGATTATCGGCGTCGGCGGTGATCTCGGCGGTGCGCTCCTCGAACTCGTTCGAGGTGCTCTCGGGCGTCTGGAGGTAGTCGCCCTCGAGGATTGGCTGCGGGTAGTTCGTCCCCGCCGCGCGGAGTTCGGCTGCGTTCGGGTCGATGATCGCGCTCTCGACGGCGTAGCTGTCGCCCTCGATCACGGGCGTCGTCGGGTGGAACTGCCCGTGTGCGCTGACTTCCGTGTGCTGGGCGAGATCTCCTTCGATGGAGAGGGGCTGGCTCGCGGCGGGCATGACGCCGAGGTCAGTTTCGGCGGTGATGACCTGTTGGACCCGTTCGCGGTCGCCGGGCGGTGCCTCGAGAGCGCCCTCGTAGGCGCTGGCGTCGCCCGTTCGAATCCACTCGTCGCCGGCGAAGCGGTCGTAGACGCCCGTTCGCCAGTAGGCACCCCGTTCGGATTCGACGGTGAACCGCACCTCCGGCGAGAGATCGACGGAGCCGCCGATCCCCGATCGCTCGGAGGAGTAGTCGATCGCGCCCTCGAGCGTGGTGGGATCGCCGCCGGAGAGGTGGTCCGAGGAGCCAGAGCCGTCGGGGACGAACGTAACCGACAGCGAGAGGACGATGATCAGCGCAAAGGAGACGGCGAGCAGGTCGGCCTGCGCGACGGAGCCGCCGCGTCGCTCGAGTTCGCCGAAGCCGACGGCCCCGACCGCGGAAAGCGTCCCGAGCAGCGTGACCGTCGTCCCGGCGTCGCCGGTCAGGACGAGAAAGACCAGCGCGAAGCCGCCGGGGATCACGGCGAGTGCGTATCTCCCTCGCACGGCTAGATACCACGAGAGGAAGACGGGTGCGGGGACGAACGCGAGCGTCCAGACACCGGCTTCGACCATCCGAAGCAGCGGGAGCCCGGCCACGAGCGTGATCGTATCCGAGAGGATCGCGTCGCTCGCGGAGAACGCGACGTCGACACCGACGCCGGTGACCTCGAGGTAGTAACCGAAGCCGACCGCGCCAGCGGCAATCGCGGCGACGACTGCCGTTCGGGGCCGAATCGTCCACGCGAGCACCGTCGCGACGACAATCATTGCCCCGACGAGGGCGAACAGCGACTGGGTGCCGCCGACGACACGGGTCACCTCGCGCAACACGCTCACGTACGAGGCCGTCATGACCAGTACACACCCTAGCGCGAGCAGCCGGAACGTGTCGGGGCCGATCGAGCCGTCCAGGCCGATATCGGCCGTTCGGTCGCCGGCGTGGGACTCCGATTTCGTGCTCACGAGACCACCCCCGATTCGTCGCCGTCAGGCTGGTTTCGAGTCGCTCGGCTTGTCGAACCGGCTCGTCGTGATCGCCCGTTCCCGCGGCGATCACCGATCAGTCGGTCGAACGGGATCGATCGCCCGTCGACGACGACCGTGGTTCCCTCGTCGCCGGCCCGAACGACGATATCCGCCGCTCGTCGCTGCTCGTCCTCGAGGTCGCCCGCCTCGAGGACGGCGAACGCCGACAGGAGGGTGTGATGGTGGTCCGAGCCCGTACCCGGCGGATACTCGCCGTTTGGGACGGTCACGCCGACGCTGACGTCGGCTTCGAGGAGGTGGGTCACAACGCTCGCGACGGCCGTCGCCAGGTCGTCGTCCCGACCGGGGGGACACTCCGCGGAGACTGTCACGGAGCCCGCTTCCTCGTCGGCAGCGTACTCCGTGACGACCAGGTCCGCGTCGGGCCGTTTGGCGGCGGACTTCCAGTGGACGTCACGTAACGAGTCGCCGCGCTGGTACTCCCGCAGGTGGTCGAACTCCTCGCGGTCGCCGCGCTCGCGCTCGACGAACGCCCGGAGGTCGCTGCCGGGATCGCTCCGGAGGTCGTGAACGCGCGGATAGACGACCAGCGAAGTCGTCTCGTCGTAGTCGAACCGTCGGTGGAACAGGCCGAACACGTCGGTGACGATGACTGTCAACGGGCCGAGTCGATGTTCGCCTCGTCGCTCGAGTCGCACCGCGTACTCGAACCGATCGTCGGCCTCGAGGGTCGTCGTCGCGGTGGGCGCGCCGCGCCCGTCGATTTCGGTCTCGGCTCCACTAACCGACTCGATGTCGGTAACCGTGGCTCCCTCGTCGACGGCGTCGCGAACGGTCGCCGAGACGGCCGACGCGGTCTCGAGCGCGATTTCGACCGTCCGGCGGTCGTCGACGAATCCCGGCGAGACGGGGGCACGTCTCACCTCGGGCCGTGTGGCTCGGGCGGTCGTCAGCGCACCGACGACGAGCACGACTAGCAGCGGCGTCACGACGGCGTTCAGCGCACGGGGACCGAACTCCCACACCATCGCGAACGAGAGCGCGACGACGGCGATGGCAGTCCAGCCGCGAATCGTCGGTCGCATCTGTTACTCCACGGAGACGCGCTCGAGGGCGTTCGAAACGACCGTCTCGCCGTCGCGGTCGTGATCGGTCGTCTTGATCCGGTGGGGGAGGACGACGGGAGCTTCGATCTGGATGTCGTCCGGAATCACGTAGTCGCGACCGTCGGTGGCGGCTCGGGCCTGTGCGGCCCGCAGGAGCGCGATCGTTCCGCGGGGACTGACGCCAATGTGTGCGTGCTCGCGGGTGTAGCCCGCCAGTCGTGTCGCATACTCTCGAACCGGCCCTTCGACGCGCGTCCGGGCGACGGTCTCGCGGGCGGCGACGACCGTCTCGAGGTCGGTCACCGACTCGAGGTCCTCGATCGGGTGGTGGCCGACCGTGCGGCCCAGCATCTCGGCTTCCTCCTCGGGCTCGGGGTAGCCAAGCTGGAGTTTCTTCATGAACCGATCGAGTTCGGCGAAGGGCAGATCGTAGGTCCGGTTCGGTTCGATCGCGTTCTGCGTCGCGATCACGGTAAAGGGGTCGGGCAGTTCGCGGGTCGTTCCGTCGACGGTGACCTGCTCTTCCTCCATGGCCTCGAGCAGCGCGGACTGGGTCTTCGGCGGCGCGCGGTTGATTTCGTCGCCCAGCACGATGTTGCCGAAGACGGGGCCGGGCTGGAACTCGAACTCGCGGCTCTGCTGGTTGAAGACGTTCACCCCGGTGACATCGGCGGGGAGAAGATCGGGGGTGAACTGGACCCGGCGGAACGTACAGTCGACGGAGGTCGTGATCGAGCGCGCGAGCATCGTCTTGCCGACGCCGGGGACGTCGTCGAGCAGGACGTGGCCGCGGCCGAGCATGGCGGTGACGACGTGTTCGATCGCCTCGTCGTGGCCCACGATCACCTCGGCGACGTTCGCCTCGATTTCGGCACAGAGGTCGGCGACCGTCGAAACGTCGAGGGCCGCTCGATCCGGGCTAGCGGTCTGCGTCGGCGGGTTCACGTCAGTCATGGTTCGTACACGTACGGAAAGCAGGGACCGGTCGAACCTCTCATCAGTACGTCAGTAGTGGCTCCGGACCATAGGCTTTGTGTCACGTTGCCCGAATGTCAGCTGTCGCTGCTCGCTTTGCGGGGCGTCGGCGCTACCAACTCACGGCACCGTTCACGTGGAGCGGCGCGTCTCGGGCCGAAACGGCATCGGATCCGAGACAGCCGTTGCTAGCCACGTAACAATCAGAGAACGATACCACTCCGTGAATTCGCCTTACAGGCGTTCGAGGTTCGTCGCTCGTGGGCCCTTCTCGGCCTCCTCGATGTCGAACTCGACTTCCTGTCCCTCCTCGAGATCAGGACCGCCGACGTCTTCCATGTGGAAGAACACGTCGTCGTCTGCGTCGTCGGTTTCGATGAATCCATAGCCGCCAGTGTCGTTGAAGAAGTCGACCGTACCTTTCGCCATTGCAAGTGTATCAATCCGCGACAGAGATATAAAGCTTCGGGAGTACACTCGCAGGCACCTCCAAGAGGACCCGGTCACACTCGCTGAGAGTGCCGATTACCAGGGTTTGCACGCTGGGCAGACGAAATCGCCTTCATCACGCCAAACGCGCTCGGTTTCGGTATCGCATCGACTGCAGGTGTACGTTCCCCAGGCGTACGTCGAGCGTGCGGTTTCGCCGTCCACGTCTGCGTCGCGCGTTTCGCGGACGCTGTGGTCGGTCGTCTCGTCGTCGACTGGCTCTCCGTCGTTGCTACCGTTATCCGGCGCTCGTTCGCCCGTCTCGACCTCGGTAGTCGAATTCGAGTTCGAGTTCGATCGCTGCTCGTCGGGATCTTCGTCAGTCCCCTCGCCCGAATCGAAATCCGAGAGCGTCGCGTCGTCGGTCACGTTCGAGGGTACGGCCGGCGGTGGCTTATATTGTCGGCTCTCTCTCCACCGGCGGGCGTCCGGCGATTCACCGTCACTGACCGCAGCCGATTCATCGGTACCGGGACCAGTGCCAGCGACGGCGGCAGCGAACGCTCCGGCAGCGGCCGCTCCGCAACGGTGGACCGGCACGGCCAAGTAGGATCGGTGACAACCCCCGTACATGGACACCGTCACACCGATGAACGTGATCGTCGATGACATCGTCGAGATGAACGAGTACTTTACCGACGTCGCGATGGGCGACGGACTCGCCCCGTTGCTCGTCCTGATAGGAACGGTCCTGGTCGTCTTCACGCTCGGCGTTTTCGGCGTTCTTACGCTCGGCGCAATCGGTAGCCTCTTCTCCTCGAGTTCGAGCTAACGCCTTCGGCCGACCGGATTCTCACTCGGACCGTCGGTTTTCGACGCTGTCGAGCGCCTCGCTCGCTCGTCGGACGGCGTCCTCGAGATCCGGCCCGAGCGGGGAGCCGACGACGATACCGTCGACGTACTCGAGCGCGGCTTCGAACCGGTCGGCGATGGTCTCGGTCGTCCCCGCGATACAGAAGGCGTCGATCATCGCCGGTGTGACGTGACCGAACGCCTCGTGCAGATTCCCCTGCTCTAAGGCGTCGCTGACCGCACTCGCAGCCTCGCGGTCGATATCGTGGCGCTCGAGGACGGGTTCGGCCGCCCCGCCGGCGATGAACGCGACGGGCGGCCGGGCCGCCTCGCGGGCCTCGGTTTCGTCGCCGGCGACGCTCACGCTAGCGAACGCGAGCGACTCGAATTCGCCGTCTCGCGAGTCGCTGCGCTCCTCGCTCGCTCGTTCCGAGGCGCTCTGCGCCTCGCGCTCCTCCAGCCCCTGCTCGATTTCGCCCGCGGCCCACTCGAGGTCCCGGGGATGTGCGGCGTTGATCAGCACGCCCTCGGCGTGTTTCGCGCTCATCCGAAGCATGTGCGGTCCCTGTGCGCCGACGTAGGTCGGGATCTCTTCCGAGGGCGGCTCGATGTTGAGCGACGCGTCCCGCGCGGTGAACGTCCCCTCGTGGGTCACCGTCTCGCCGTCCCAGAGATCCTGCGCGAGTTTGAACGTCTCGAGGACGCGCCGGAGGGGGCTGTCGCGCTCGATTCCGAGGTTCGCGAGCGAGGAGCGGTCTCCGGCTCCGACGCCGAAGACGGCTCGTCCGTCGCTCACCTCGTCGATCGTCGCCGTCTGGGCGGCGAGTTTCACGGGGTGGCTCTCGTAGGGGTTGACGACGCCGGGTCCGAGGCGAAGTTCGTCGGTGGCGTCTGCCATCCGCGAGAGCGCGACGAACGGATCGCGGTTGAAGTAGTGACTGCTCGCGAAGGCGATATCGAACCCCTCGTCCTCCGCCAACGCCGCCAGTTCGGCGACGCGCTCCGTGGGGTGTTCGGGTGTCAGTTCGATGGCTCGAGTCGCGCCGTCGGTCGGTGTGGTATTTTTGGTCATCAGTCGTCGAACCTCCAGTTCCGCAGCGCCTGCCGCACGAGGTCGTCCTCGACCGCTCTGAACAGTTCGTCGCTGCCCTCGTGGTCGCCAAAGTCCCAGTCGCGGACGACGACCGCGGGCGTCCCGCCGGCTCCCTCGCCCGTCACGAGGTTCGCGGCCGAGGACAGTTCGTCGACCACGGACTGGACGGTGACGCCGAGTTCGTGGCCATCGCGGTCGAGTTCGCCCCGCCAGTCCCGGCTCGCAGGCATCCCCGCCCAGCCGAGGGCAACCCCGCGCTGGCCGTGGCGGAACGGCCGCCCGCAGGTGTCGGTCACGATGACAGCGACGTCCTCGATCCCGCGCTCTGTGAGCCCCGATCGAATCCGTTCGGCGCTCTCAGTTGGCTTCTTGGGCAGCAGCAGAATATCGTGATCCGGCACGTTCGAGCGATCGATCCCCGCGTTCACGCAGATGTGGCCGAACCGCGTCTCGGTCAGCAGGAACGGACAGTCGATCAGTAGCTCCGTGCTCTCCTCTAAGACGGCCTGTGCGAAGCGCGGGTCCTTCTCCTCGTCCGCCACGTCGGCGATCCGGTCGGCGATCTCTTGTGCTCGGCCGCTGACCGGGTAGTCCTCGAGATTCGCCACTCGGCCCTCCGTCTTCGAGACGATGGTGCTCGCGACGGTGAGCACGTCGCCGGGCTCGAGAGCCGCCCGATCCGCGACGAGTTCGGCGATGTCGTCGCCGGGACGGATCTCGGGCAGATCCGCCACTGGCTCCAGTTCCATACTGACAGGTGGGAAGGCGGCGTCAAAAGCGCACCGTCACCGGAGAATGGAGTCACCGTTCCGGGCCCATTCACGCGGACCTACCGCTCGAGTTCGAACAGCGCCCCCGGCCCGTCCAGATCGATCTCGAACCCGGCGACGCCACAGACGTCCCACAGCGTCGCACCGTTGCTGGTGATCACCGGCACCCCCAACTTCGCCTCGAGCGCCTCGACGGCGGCCAGCGAGCGGTAGTTCGTACAGGAGACGAAGACGGCGTCGAGGTCGTCGTCCCCATCGACGTCGTCGAGAACCTGCTGAAACGCGTCGTCGGCGTCCAGCGCACCGATCGCCGTGTTCGACTCGAGTCCCCAGCCGTCGATCGAGGCGACGTCGAAGCCCGACGCCTCGAGAAAGTCGCGCTCTTTCGCGTCGAGATCGGCGGTGTAGGGCGTGACGACTGCGATCCGTTCGGCGTCGAGCGCCTCGAGCGCGCGCACCACCGAGCGGGCCGTCGCGACGGCGGGTGCGTCGGCCGCCTTCCGAAGTCGTTCCTCGAGTTCGGCGTCGAACCCGGGTCCGTGGAGTAGGCTGCCGGTGGTGCAGGCGTAGGCGACTGCGTCGACGTCGGCGTGACCCAGCAGTTCGGCCGCCCGCGCTGCGTCGTCGCTCATCGCGTCCAGCGCATCGACGGTCACCGACTCGAGTGCCATCCGCGCGCTGTGGACGGTGATCTCGTCGGGGAGCCACCGGCGAACCTCGGGTTCGGCCGTGGTGTTCGAGGAGGGGACGATCAGCCCGAGTCGGCCGCGGACATCGCCGATGTCGATGTCGGTGCTCATCGATCGGCCACTCCTCCCTCCGTTTCCTCGCTCGAGTCGGTTCGCTTCCCGGCCGAGCGGTCGTCCTCGAGCGCGCTATCGTCCCGCTCGCTCGGCTCGCCGTGTCCGCCGCCGCCCGGCGTCCGAACGGATACTGTCGTCCCAGCTTCGACGTCGACGGTCGTCTTCGCGGGCACCGACTCGCCGTCGATCAGATTCTCCCCGGTGGCACCGTTTTGCCCGCCGGCGACCCCCTTCGGCGCGTGGCGACGCCGTTCGGTCAGCAGCGACACCGTCGCGTCCGCCTCGACGGTGACGGTTCGATCGAGTCCCAGCCCACCCCGGAACCGCCCCTCGCCGCCACTGTCCGGACGGAGCGCATAGCGCTCGACCCGCAGCGGGTACTCGGTCTCGAGGGATTCGATCGGTGTGTTCAGCGTGTTCGTCATCCCCACCTGCACACCGTCCATCCCGTCACGGCCCGCTCGAGCGCCGAAGCCGCCGCCGATGGTTTCGTAGTAGGTGAACGAGCCGTCGCGCGCGCCGATGGTCAGGTTGTTCATCGTCCCCTGGCCCTGGGCTGGCACGCGCTCGGGTGCGGCCCCCGCAAGCGCGGTGAAGACGACGTCCGTCACGCGCTGGCTGGTCTCGACGTTGCCGCCGACCACGGCGGCAGGTGGGTTCGGATTCAACAGCGATCCCTCGGGCGCGTGGACTTTCACCGGCTCGTAGCAGCCGTGGTTCGGCGGAATCTCGGGATCGGTGATACAGCGTACGACGAAGTAGACCGCGCTCTTTGCGACCGCGATGGGGGCGTTGAGGTTCCCCTCGAGCTGTCCCGCGGTTCCCGAGAAGTCGACATCGATCGCGTCGCCGTCGACCGTCACCGAGACGCGGATTTCGATGTCTCCGTCGGTGATCCCGTCGCCCTCGAGGAGGTCGGTCGCCTCGTAGGTGCCGTCGGGTAGCGCCGCGATTTCGTCCGATATTCGCTCTCGCGAGTAGTCGATGACGGCGTCGAATCCCGACACCACCGTCTCCCGTCCGTGCTCGTCGAAGAGCGCGCTCAGCCGTTCTTCGGCGCGTTCGTTCGCCGCCAGTTGTGCACGCAGATCGGCCCGTCGCTCGGTCGGATTGCGGACGTTCGCGAGGATCAGCGACTGCACGTCCTCGCGGCGCTCGCCGCCCTCGACCAGTCGAGTCGGTGGGAGCCGAAGCCCCTCTTGATAGATCTCCCGTGCCCCGGCGGGCATACTGCCGGGGGTCATACCCCCGACATCTGCGTGGTGGGCTCGTGAGACGGCGAAGCCGACGATTTCGGGGTCGTCGCTGGCCGCTCCGGCGTCGTGGTCCCCGCTCGTCTGGGGTGCTATAGGCGACACCATCGTCACGTCGGGCAGGTGCGTCCCGCCCGTGAATGGGTCGTTGAGCACGAAGACGTCGCCTGGTTTCGGATCGTACTCGAGCACCGCGTCGACGGCCGCGGGCATCGCGCCGAGGTGGACCGGGATGTGCTCGGCCTGGGCGATCATCCGCCCCTCGGCGTCGAATAACGCGGTCGAGCAGTCCCGGCGTTCCTTGATGTTCGGCGAGTAGGCCCCGCGGATCAACGTCTGCCCCATCTCTTCGGCGACGCTCTCGAGTTGGTTGCGCAGCACCTCGAGGGTCACCGGATCGATGCTTTCGTCGGGAGTGCCGGTATCGTCGGTCGTGTCTCTCGTCATCACTTGCTCACCTCCGTCTCATCCGCCGCTCGACTCATCACCAGCGTGCCGTCCTCGAGGATCTCGCCGCCCCAGTTCGGCGGGACGACGGTCGTACTTTCGGCCTGCTCGAGGATCGCCGGCCCCGAAATCGACGCGCCCGACGCGAGCCGATCCCGGTCGTAGACGGTCGTCTCTCGAGGCTCGACACCGGTGCTTGGGAAGTGTGCGTCTCGGGAGCCGAGGCGGGCGTCGCCCGTTCCCTCGTGGCGGACGGTCGGCTCCGTTCCCGGAACCGTCGCCGTCGCGCGGAGGTTGACGACCTCGAGCGATTCGTCCATCGCGTAGCCGTAGGCTTGTTCGTGGGCCGCGTGGAAGCGCTCTGCGACTGCAGTCGCATCGAACGACTCGTCGACGGGAACGGTCAACTCGAAGCTCTGACCCGCGTAACGGCAGTCCGCAGCGCGTTCGACCTGTGCAGCGTCACGGTCCGACGCGTCCGCGAGCACGTTCGCGACGAGGTCGTCGTAGACGGACTCGAGTTCCGCTGCATCGGCTGTTTCAAGTCCGACACCGACCGTCCGAACGGCATCGTAGCTCTCGTCGGCCGCGAGCAGACCGAACGCGGAGAGAACGCCACCCGGCCGCGGAACGACGACGCGATCCACCTCGAGCGACTCGGCCAGCGCGGCGGCGTGCATCGGTCCCGCGCCGCCGAAGGCGACGACGGCGAACTCGCGGGGATCGTGACCCCGTTCGACCGTCACCGCGCGGATCGTCCGCGTCATCGTCGCATTCGCGACCCGGTAGACGCCCCGTGCGGCCTCGAGCGCGTTCTCGAGGCCCGCCTCGTTGGCGAGTCGCTCGAGGGACGCCTGCGCTGCGTCGACGTCGAGCGTCATCTCGCCGCCGAGTGCGGTCTCGGGGCCGATGTAGCCGAGGACGACGTTGGCGTCGGTAACCGTCGGCTCGGTGCCGCCGCGGCCGTAGCAGGCGGGACCGGGCTCTGCACCCGCCGAGCGCGGGCCGACCCGGAGCGCGCCCCCAGAATCGACCCACGCGATCGACCCGCCGCCCGCGCCGACGGTGTTTACGTCGACCATCGGCGTTCGGATCGGGAGCCCTGCGATCTCGGCGTCGGTCGTCCGCTCGGCCTGGCCGTCCCGGACGAGGCTCACGTCGCTCGAGGTGCCGCCCATGTCGAAGGTGACGAGGCCCTCGACGTCGGCGTCGTCGACGGTCGCAGCGGCACCGACGACGCCCGCGGCGGGACCGGACAACGTCGTCGTCACGGCGTGCTCTCGAACGGTTTCCGGGTCGGCGATGCCACCGTTTGCCTGCATGATCCGCGGTGCCGGGATTCCGGCGTCCTCGCTCTCCTCGACCAGCCGACCGACGTAGCGGTCGATCGCCGGCCGAACGTAGGCGTCGACCGTCGTCGTCGACGTCCGTTCGAACTCGCGGAACTCCGCGAGCACCTCGTGGGACGCTGAAACCGGGACTGCGAGTTCCTCGCGCAGAATCTCGGTGACGAGCCGTTCGTTCTCCGAATCGGCGTAGGAATGTAACAGACAGACGGCGACAGTTTCGACGTCCGACTCCTGTAGGGTCGCCGCGAGGTCACGAATCTCGTCGGGATCGACCGGTTGCTCGACGTCCTCGGTCGTCGTCCGCTCTGCGACCTCGAACCGTTGCTGGCGAGGGACGAGTGGATCCGGCTTCTCGGCCTCGAGATCGTACAGATCCGGCCGGTTCTGGCGGCCGATCTCGAGGACGTCCCGGAACCCCTCGGTCGTGACGAGCGCGGTTTTCGCGCCGCCGCGCTCGAGGAGCGCGTTGACCGAGACGGTCATCGCGTGGGCGAAGGCGTCGATTTCGCCGGGATCGATGTTCGCCCGCTCGCAGGCCTTTTCGATGCCCTCGAGCACGCCGAGCTGTTGGGGATCGGTCGTCGGCACCTTCGCGGTGACGAGGCGGTCGTCGACGGTCAGCGCGACGTCGGTGAAGGTGCCGCCGACGTCGACCCCGATCCTGGTGTCGTCCCTCTCGGGCGTCGCCCGTTTTTCAGTTCGGTTTGCGTTTACGTGTTTGTCTGGCGTCCCCGTGTGTTCGTCTGGCGTCTCTATGCGTTCGTCTCGTGCGTCTGTCTCGTTCATTAGTGGAGAGCGGTATGGTCAGTAGTCGTTAGAACGGCAGGAAGCCGAATAATACCTCGAGGCCGTCGCCGACGATCAGGACGTCGTAGAGCGTTTGCACCCCGATCCCGACAACGACGATCGTGACGAGCCCGCCGAGGACGTTCTGGAGGGTCGTGTTCGTGTGTTCGCCGAGCAGGTCGTCGTTGTTCATCGCGTAGATGAGGAAGACGGCGAGGATCGGCAGCAGGAGCCCGTTGGCGACCTGTGCGAAGACGATGACCTCGACGGGGTTGTAGTCCAGCGCCGAGAAGACGATGCCGACGGCGAGGATCGTCATCCAGATCGCACGGAACCGCGTCGATTTCAGGTCGCGCTCCCAGCCGAGCGCACCAGCGGTCGCATAGGCTCCCGCGAGGGGCGCGCTCATCGCACTCGTAAAGCCGGCGGCGAAGAGCCCGATCGCGAAGAACGTCAGCGCGTAGCCGCCGAAGACGGGCTCGAGTTGGTCGGCCATCTCGCCGACATCGGCGATCTGCGTTCCTTCGGGGAACACCGCGGCGGCCGTGACGACGATCGAGGTCGTGATGAGCCCGCCGACGATGATCATTCCGATCGTGTCGGTGCGACACTCCGCGAGGTCGTCGGACCCGTTCCAGCGCTCCTGGACGGTGCTCGCGTGCAGGAACAGGTTGTAGCCGACGACGGTGGTTCCGACGAGGCCGGCGATCAGGTACGCCGAGCCTTCGGGAACCGTCGGCACGAGACCGCCGCCGAGTGCGGTGATATCGGGCTGAACGATGATCGCGTTGAGCACGAACGCGAGGCCCATGACGACGACGAGGCCGATGAAGACCCGCTCGATCAGTTTGTAGCTGCCCGACCACAGCAGGGCGGCGGCGACCAGTCCGATGACCGGCCCCCAGATGTTCTCGCTAATGCCGGTGATCGTCGCGAGGCCGGCCGCACCGCCGACGATGTTCCCCGTCTGGAACGCCGCCGTCCCGATCCCGATCGCGCTCACGACGAGCGCGATGGTCACCCCCTTTGCGATCGGGTTCGAGAACTCGCCGCGGAACGCCTCGCCAAGTCCCTCCTTCGAGATCAGTCCCAGTCGCGCGCTCATCTCCTGGAGGACGATCGTTGCCAGGATCGAGAACGCGATCGTCCACACGAGCAGGTACGCGTACTCTGCCCCAATGACGCTCGCCGTCGTGACGGTACCCGGACCGACGAACGCCGCGGCAACGAGCGCGCCCGGTCCGATCGATTTGAGTCTGTCTACAACACCCATGATGTATGTCCACACACATCCCTCTCCGAAGACCACAAAAGGGTTGTTAAGAATCGAACACACGGACTCGAGTATTCCCGTACGGGTGATGTTCGGCGTATGAACTCGTATGAACGTCGGCCGTCCGTCGACGAATTCGTTCTCCGAGCGTGGAATCAGCTACTCGAGCGCTCGGTCACGATCACCTTCGAGACGCCCTGCTCGATCTCGATCTCCGTCGGTAGATCGACCGTGCTGCGCTCAAGAAAGCGCGTCATGAACCAGCGGATCGCTTCCGAGGGGAAGACGATGTGGTAGACATCCTTCTCCTCGCTTCGCACATCCAGAAAGCCACAGAACGAGAGCCACTCGAGAACCTCGCCGACACTCTCGAACCGCTGGGCGTACTCCCGGGCGTGGTAGTCCGAGACTCGATCCGCCGCATCGACGAACGCCGGATCGGGGTCGCCGCCGGCGTAACAGTGCTCGAGGAAGGCGTGGAGGAAGTCGACGTCCAGCAAGACGTGTTCGCCCGAGGTGAGCATCTGATAGTACTGTTCTAAGTTGTCGCTCGGCGAGCCGCTCGCCGCCTCGAAGTTCGCGGCGTAGAAGGCGAGCGCACGCCGGACGAGTTCGCTTTGTCCGTTTCCAGTCTCGGCGAGGAGCGTCTCGAGGGCCGCCTGCGAGTCGTCGTCGAGCGAGACCGTGACGCGCTGTGTCATGTGTCCTCGTCGAACGCAAGACGGGTATAGTTCACGGCACGTGTCCGTCGGAAGTCACGTTCGCGGTCCCTCGAGTCGGTCGTCGCTCGTCGGTCGAGAGGGCGACATCAGTGAACGTGCCGCCGACAGTTTATGGTTCGTCCACCGCCTGCGACCGAGGCCCCCACTCGCGTTCTCTGAGATGGGGCGATCTATCCAGTTCGATGCTCGACCGAGAAGGTTCCGTCGTCGACGGTCGCGACGAACATCGTCTCGAACGTCGTGGGTGCAGCGCCGGTGGCGCTCCCCGGGTTCAGCAGCCGGACGCGACTGGCCGGTTGGCCCTCGTCGTCGGCTCCGAGGGGGTCGTCGAGCGTAACGGTCGTATCGACGACCTGGTGGGTGTGGCCGGCGACGGCGACGAGCATCGTATCGACGTTCGCGCCCGCTTCCTCGCGGACTGTCCCGACGACTCGTTCGCGCCAGCTGCCCGACGAGCCGTCGCCGTGAGTGACGACGAACGTCACGCCGTCGACCTCGAGGGTGGCCGTCCGCGGCACGTCGAGCGTCGCCGGATCCACGTTGCCAAGAACGGCGGTTAGTTCGCCGTTCGTGAGGTCGACCATCCGCTCGTAGGCCCCGATCGATTCGAAATCGCCGGCGTGGATGGTGTGGTCGGCCCGCTCGATCTCGGCGACGACCCATTCCGGAATGTCCGACTCTCGAGTCGGGACGTGCGTGTCGGAAATAATCGCAATACGGGTCATAGCGTCCGTTTGTCGGCCTGTCTCGAAAACTGTTCGTCTCCCCCAAACCGTTTGTCACCGACGCGGAAACCCGTTCGTCAGCGGACGATCCCCGTGGCCCGTCTCACGTACTCGAGGTCGTGACGGGAGACGCTCCCTTCCTCGAGAGACGCGTTCGACCGTGAGGGCGACCAACCGGGAGGGCGAGTCGCTGTCGAAAGCGACACCACTCCGGCCCCCGTCGGGACGGGTATGTGCGCCGACGCTTCCGATGGAACGCACGTCGTCACTGCCTTTCTCAGACACCGGGGCGACGTCCTCCTCCTGTGCCGCAGCGACGCTGTCGGCACCTATCAGGGCCGATGGGGCGGCGTCTCCGGCTTCGCTGAAGGCGACCCCGACGAACAGGTTCGCGCGGAGATCCGCGAGGAGACCGGTCTCGAGCCCGGTGAATCCGTCTCGCTCGTTCGCTCGGGCCGCCCGGTCGAGTTCGCGGATCCGGTCCTCGAGCGCGAGTGGGTCGTCCACCCGTATCTGTTCGACGCCGACTCCCGGGAGATCGAACTGAGCGAGGAACACGACGCCCTCGAGTGGGTGTCACCCACGGTTGCTATCGATCCGGACGACGATCGCGAGACCGTGCCCGAACTCTGGACGGCCTACGAGCGCGTCGCACCCACGGTTCGATCGATCGCGGCCGACGACGAACACGGCGCGGCGTCCCTGTCTATCCGGGCGCTCGAGGTGGTACGCGACCGTGCGGGGTTGCTGGTGGCGGAGCGAGAGGAGTTTGGGACGGATCCCGACGGCGAGTGGGACGAACTCGCCGAACTCGCCGGTCGGCTGCTCGAGGCTCGCCCCTCGATGGCGGTCCTCCGAAACCGGGTCAATCGAGCGATGAGCGAGGCGGTGGACGCCGCATCCGACGGGGAGTCGGTTCCCGGCGCGCCGGCCGTCCTCGACTCTGCGATCGCCGGTATCGAGCGCGCGACCGCCGCCGATACCGACGCCGCGGCGGCCGCGGGCGAACTGATCGACGGCACCGTCTCGACGCTCTCGCGGTCGGGAACCGTCCTCGAGGCCCTCCGCGGGGGCGATCCGGTGCGGATATTCGTCGCCGAATCCCGGCCGGCGCGGGAGGGAATCGACGTGGCGGAGGCACTGGTCGAAGACGACGCGATCGACTGTCCCGTCACCGTTCACACCGACGCGGCCGCCGTGCACGTTTGCTCACAGGAGGGTATCGATCGGGTCGTCGTCGGTGCGGATACGGTGCTGCAGGACGGCTCCGTGGTGAACAAGACCGGAACGCGAGCGCTGGCGCTCGCGGCAGCCCACGAGGGGATTCCAGTGACTGTCGTCGCCGCGACGGACAAACTCTCGACGCGCGAGGAGGTGAACCTCGAGTCCGGCTCCCGATCCGCCGTCTATGACGGCGACGCGTCGCTCGACGTGGTGAATCCGACGTTCGACGTGACGCCCGCCGCGTGTGTTTCCGAAATCGTCACCGAACGGGGGTCGCTCGAGGCTGGCGGGGTGGAGGCCGTCGTCGAGGAGTTGCGGGGGCTCGAGGACTGGCGCGATCGGTAGGCCGAAGCGACAGACGGAAACCCCTCGAGTGTGTACTCGAAGTCGGCGGCAGTGACGATATGTTACCCCCTCCGAGCCCCTTGTGACGAGGATTTTTCCTGAGCCGCCCTTTCGAAGTTCCCAGCGACGGCACCGTCTGTGAACCGTCCTCTCAGTGGTTCCAATAGTCGACCGACTTCGTGGATCGATCGTCAGTACAGGTGAGAGACACATCACTTCGGACCGGTCGAACCACGTGCGGTGGCGTGCGCTGAGCCGTGGTGAGCGACGAGTGAACCACGGCTCGAATTCGCACGAGGGATGAGGGAGCGAGCCTGCGAGCGACCGAATCGGCTGGGGAGGACGTGGAACTCATCGCCGCCAGCGGCACGATACGCTCGCCCGCATCAAATCATCAGCAAAACAACCCGCTCACTACGCCCACCTAATGAACACCATCATCTGTCCAACGCAGACTCCAGCAATGATTCCGACGACGAGTCGTCTCTGGAAAGGTTCAACCCGCGTTCGTCCGTACCCACATCCATGCACTTCGAACTCGAGCGACTCGGCATCCACGACTCGGTCGACGCGGTGTTTCCGCCGTCGGAACTCGCGACCCACCTCGCCGACCTCCCGGTCGCCGTCGACGTGATCGGCGACGACGAAATCGCCGCCTGCGACGCGGTCGTCACCCTCGAGTATCGCGAGGCGTTCCTCGAACTCGACTGGATCCACTCCATTCAGGCGGGCGTCGACCGGTTCCCGTTCGATGACCTCGAGGCCGAAGGCGTCGTCCTCACGAACAGCACGGGGATCCACGACCGCACGGTCGGCGAGACGGTCGCGGGCTACCTGCTCGCGTTCTCCCGACGGCTCCACGACCACGTCGCCAACCAGCAGGAGCGCCGGTGGGAGCGCCCCGAGTGGGACGAAGCGTTTACGCTGCCCGGGAACACCGCCTGCGTCGTCGGCACCGGGACCCTGGGACGCGGCGTCGCGGAGACGCTCGGCGCGCTCGGCGTTCGCGTCATCGGCGTCCGTCGGTCGGGCGATCCGGTCTCCGGATTCGAGGAGATCTACGCGAACGACGACCTGCTCGAGGCCGTCGCCGACGCCGAGTTCGTGATCGCCACGGTTCCGCTGACCGACGAGACACACCACCTGTTCGACGCCGACGCGTTCGACGCCATGCGGGAGGACGCCTACTTCGTCAACGTGGCGCGCGGCCCCGTCGTGGACGAACCGGCGTTGATCGACGCCCTCGAGTCGGATTCGATCGAAGGCGCGGCGCTCGACGTTTTCGAGGCGGAACCGCTCCCCGAAGCGTCGCCGCTGTGGGAGCTGGACGAAGTGATCGTCACGCCCCACTGTGCGGCCTACACGCGGGACTATTTCCGAGACGTCGGCGAGATCGTTCGCGAGAACGTCGGGCGACTCGAGTCTGGCGACGAGGCGTTCCACAATCGCGTGGTCTGAGGATGGCTCCCGCTCGAGTGAGGATTCGCGAGGCGGAGTCGACCGATGCGGAATCGATCACCGATGTCCACGCGGCGTCGATCCGCGAACTCGGACCCGCCGCGTACGACGCCGAGCAGGTCCGAGCGTGGCTCTCGAACGTCCCGCCGGAGGGCTACCCGCTCGAGGACCCAGACCATCACGTCGTCGTGGCCGAATCCGAGGACGGGGACGACGACAGAATCGTCGGCTTCGGCCTGCTCGACTACGATCCCGACGGGAGCGACGACTCGACCGGCGAGATCGGCGCGGTCTACGTCCACCCCGCCCACGTCCGCGAGGGCGTCGGTCGCGCGATTCTCGCGGCACTCGAGTCGGCCGCGAGCGACGCGGGCCTCGAGACGCTCGTGCTCACGGCGTCGCGGAACGCGATCGACTTCTACAGGCGGCAGGGATACGAGGGAGTCGAGACGGTCTCCCTCGAGATGGAACCGGGGGTGGGACTCGAGTGTCTGCGGATGCGAACGGTGCTGCAGTCGCCGTAATTCGGTTTCAGTTCCGCCGCGGATGGAATACCCTGAAGGGACGCCGGCATCTCTCGCCGATATGGAAACGACGCGCCACTTCACCGCGACCGTCTACATCGTCAACGACGGGGCGACGGCCCTCCACGAGCACGAGCGACTCGGGATGACGATTCCGCCCGGCGGGCACGTGGATCGGGACGAACTGCCCGCCGAAGCCGGGATCCGGGAGGTTCGCGAGGAGACGGGACTCGAGGCGACGCTGCTCGACGAGCCGGATCCGATCGAGGCCCCCGCCGGACGGCCGTTACCCCCGCCGCGCCATCAGATGCTCTACGACATCAACGTCCACGACGGCCGGATCGGCCACCAGCACATCGATCTGATCTACTACGCGAACGTCTCGAGTCGCGATATCTCACCCGCAGACGGGGAGGTGGCTGCAGACGCGTGGGAGTGGTATACGCGGAATGATCTACTCGAGAGCGACCTGCCGGAGGACGTCGTCACGCTCGGGACGGAGGCGATTCGCGCCGCTGGCCCTGGGTTGTAACCCGATTCGAACTACAGTCGACGCCGCAAAGTCTGCTGGCTGGTAAGCGTCTCGAGCGACTCGAGAGCCGTCTTCCTTATACGCTGAACAGGTGCAATACCACGGCCTTCAGGCCGTGGATACGCGCCGTCACTTAGTGCCACATTCCACCGTCAAGAGCATAGTCGAGTTTCCGATCCTAACGTTCAAGTTACAAGAGTCCCCATAGGCTGGTAAGGTCAGGTGGGAACGGAGCGGATTCCGAACGATCTTCGGAGGCGGCCTGCCCGCTACCCAACGAGGCAATATCCGAAACGCTGACGCGGTGAACACGAATCCTCGAAGGGTTCGTCATTGTGCCCGTCGGTCGAGCAAGCCCGACGATAACTCCGAGTTCGTCGACGTGTCAGCGGCCCCCTGCTGGCAAAAACAACAGATGGGAGCCAAAGACACAGAGGATAGGAGTAACGGCGGTTTGGCACCGCCAGTCAGCCACCGTCACGATGGCTGGGTTAGATGTGGGCTCCCGTAAAGTGGCGGAGTCATGGTTGCGAACCTGAAACTCCCACCGCTCGGGATTCCTGCGTTAACGAGACGCGACGCGTCTCGTTCGCACACCAGAACGCGGAGCGTTCTGGGGACGTCTTCAGGCGCAGGAGGATGTCAATACGCCTTGTTTCACGGGACTGCAGGGCCCCACGAACCGTTCGCGCGGCGTTGTCACCCGACTGCAAGCGACTCCGTCGGAATCGCCCACTCCGAAAGAGCGCAGAGCGCAAAGCGCCTTGTTGCGGATTTTGTCGATGGATGACGCGCTGTCGGACAGCGACGCTGCCGTCAGTAGGACGGACCGTAGCGCGAAAGGTCGTATCGATGTTCTTTTGAGCGACGGCCGTCTTCCGTCGCACATGGCAAGTTTCACTGTCGTCGTTGGCGACCCCGACTCCGGGTCGTCCTACCAGCTCGAGGCGGAAGAACAGGATGCAAACCGGTTCATCGGCAAGTCGATCGGCGAGGAAGTCGATGGCAGCGCCGTCGGTCTCGACGGCTACACGCTCGAGATCACCGGTGGCTCGGACAACGCTGGCCGACCGCTCAACCCGGGCGTCGCCGGCGGGGACCTGCAGGAAGTCCTGATGAAGGAACGCCAGACTGGCTACAAGCCGTCGCGTGACGGCGAGCGCCGCCGCATCACGGTCCGCGGAAGCGAGGTCTCCGACGCGGTCGCACAGATCAACGCCGCAGTCGTCGAGCACGGCAGCACCGGTATCGACGACCTGCTCGGTGACGGCGACGCCGAGGACGACGAGTAATACGACCACACGACCCTTCGTTCTAGCATGGCAGACCGAATTTCGAGCGACCATCCGTCAGTGCAGACGGTCCGGTCGACGTGTACGGAGACGGCAACCGGCGTCCGTCTCGAGGTACCGGCCGACGAACGCGACGCGTTCCCGACCGACGAGGTCGTCCGGATCGTCCTCGACGGCGACGAACTGTTCGGACGGGTCGAACGGGCGTTGACGGGCGACGATCTGTCGATTCCAGCCATCTACGAGACGCCCGATCAGGCCCGTGACCCGAGCGGTGCACCGGACCAATTGATCGACTGGGCCGACGACCACGGCGTCGCGGCCGGCGGGTCCGTTCTCGTGGACGTCATCGAACCCGAGTTCCTCTACGGCCTTCGCGCGCCGGGCGAGACGCTCTACTACGATGCCCACGAACCGCCGAGCGACAGCCTGAGCGACATCGCGAAGGACCTCGAAGAGCAGTAGCAGTACCGTCGGCTACAAAAGTCACGTTCAGGCGCTGATCCAGCGTGAGTCGGAGATCGAATCCCTCTACACTTCCACCCGTATGACGCGTCCTTTTTCCACCTCGAGCGAGGACTCACCACTATGACCAACGCACGCGAGGAGTTCCTGGCCGGCGAGCGACCCGACGACGTCGCACTGTTTTTGGCCGACTCGTACGTCTCGGACGACCGCCTCGAGCAGTTCGGCGACCGAGTCGAAGACGGCGTCTTGATCGTCGTCGACGGCGAGCGCGGCCGGAGCGCATTTCAGGCGGCGACCGGCACGCAGGCGATGGAGTTCGCGAAGTCGGCAATGGATCTCGAGGGCGAGATCGACGACGAGCTCTCGAGCGGCGACTGTCCGGAGGCGACCGACGGCGAGGAGCACGCGGTCCAGTTCGTCTTCGCCTTCGCGGAGGAGCAAAACGAGGATGTCGGGGGAATCTACGCCGAGGGCGACGTGGTCCACGCCTACGCGAAGTGTACGTGCGGAACGGCGTACTCGGATCGGTGGAACGCGACCAACGCCTGATCACGACCTATCAACGAACACATTGTTTCAACCGTAAGGAACACGCTTTTGCGACCCGACCGGCTAGTCTCGAGCAATGAGTTCCTTCGAAACACCGCACAAGACCGACCGTGGCTTCGGGCTCTCGAGTCGAGAGGTGCAGGTGATCGGCGGCGCGACCGGGTTGATGGCGATCACCGTCGCGTTGATGTACGTCTTCGCGGCGACGCCGCTCGCGGTCGTCAACGACTACCTCTTTGCGGCCCCGATCGTGGGCGTGCTCGTCTACGGTGCGGCGATCATGGGCGGCGAGATCATCGCCGAACGCGGCATCAAGGGCGGCGATATGGGGATCGCCTTCGCCGGGATGGTCGTTCTGCAGTTGGCGTTTGGTGTCTTCGGAGCGGGTATCCTGTCGATGGCCCCGCAGGGAACGCAGCTCACGGTGCTGGGAATCACGGCGATCGTCACCGCGCTGATGACGGCGCTGGTGTCGGGCTACGTCTACGCTCGCTCGACGACGTTCGAACACTGGGGCAAGTTCGCGAACTACGCGTTCCTCGGGGGGCTCGGCGTGATCCTCGTCGGGACGTTCGTCCTCGATATCCTGCTTCTGGTCGGCTTCGTCCTCATCTTCCTGGGCTTCATCCTCCGGCTGGGCTACGAGATCTGGCAGGTTCGGGATCACCGTGACACGCGCGTCGCTCTCCAGACGATCGGCGTCTACATCGCCGTCGCCGGTGTGTTCGTCCACGTCCTGCAGCTCGTGATGAGGTACGTGATGTCCCAGGACTGAAATGGAGCGTTCGTGCCCGCGTTCGGTGCGATAGCTACCGAGTAACTGGGGTCCCGATTCGCGGAACCGATCGACTTACTCACTCTCCCGAGAGAGTACGCCTCGTGACGCGCTACTACGAGGACCTGACGGTCGGAGACACGTACGATACCGGGGGTTACACCGTTTCCAAGGAGGAGATCGTCGAGTTCGCCGAACAGTTCGATCCGCAGCCGTTCCACGTCGACGAGGCGGCGGCCGAGGAGTCGATGTTCGGGGAACTCGTCGCCAGCGGCCTGCACACGCTCTGCCTATCGGTTCGGTTGTTCGTCACGGACTTCGTTCAGGGCGGAGAGGGAGTCGCGAACATGGGCGGACTGGGAATGGACGACCTGCGGTGGCACGAGCCGGTCCGCCCCGGCGATACGCTCCGCGTTCGGGCCGAGGTGGTAGAGAAGACGCCCTCCGAGAGCCGGTCGGATCGCGGCTACGTCGAGTTCCACCGCACCGTACACGTCGACGGCGCGGAGGTCATGTCGATCACTTCTCACAACATCGTTCGACGAGCGGAAGCCGAGGAGTAGGCCGTTTCTACCGGCCGATTGTGGATTGCTCGTCGCCAAACTACAACGTACCGACGAACCGTCGCCTCCTCGAGTCGATTATGCGTCGTCGGCTGCCGTATCAGTCGCTCTGTCGTCCGCATCGGCAGCGTCTTCGACGACCTCCTCGAACGCGCTCAGAATGACCTGCTTCGTCACGGCCCCGCGAGTCACCCAGTGGTTCGCGTAATCCAGCATGTCGTCGTAGATATCGGGCTTGCAGCCCGCGGCCTTTGGGTGGCCGCCGCCGTTGACCTTGCCCGCAACCTCGTGACAGAGCTGGAACTCGTCGGTCCCCCGAATCGATGCCGAGCCGGCGGGTTTGACGATCACGGAGGCATCGGCGCCCTGCTCGCGCATCGCTTCGGCGACCTCGTTCTGCGAGCAGCGGCCGTAGGTGATTCCGACGGTGTAGCCGCCGATCTCGCGGAGTTCCGAGCGGGCGACGGCCTGGTCGATCAGCGCCTGTTTCTCGACGCGGCGTTCCTCGAGGAACTCGCTCACCCAGTCGGGCAGGTCGGCGCCGTACTCGCGGACGACCTCGACGTACTCTGCGGGATCGGACCAGTACGCGTAATCCGCGAGGTCGTCGCTGCGCGGATCCTCGCGCAGCCAGAGGTCGTGATCCCGCGTGACGGCCGCCAGCTCCTCGTACATCGGGTCGAAGTCGTACTCGAGCGAGCGATAGACCACGTCGGCGGAACACTCCTCGTCCGAATCGCCCACGACCAGATCGACGCCGGCGTCGCGAACCGACTGGGCGACGTCGTCGCCCCACTGGTGGTGGTCGTACCAGGCGACGCCGCTCGCGGTCTCGAGCGCCGCGTCGAGTTCGTCTTCGACGTACTCGTACCGGTCGGGCGCGAGGTCGCAGACGAAGAGATCGATCCCGTCCTCCCCGTACTCGGCGACGCGGGCCAGCGCGTCCTCGACGTCGTGCGGGCTGGCCGGGATCAGCGCGACGCTGTGGGGCGTTGGTTCGGGCTCCTCGAGGGGGGCGTCGGCCGCTTCGTCGGCATCGTCGACGGCGTCTGCAGCGGGTTCGCCGTCGGCAGTTTCGTCGGCGTCGTCGTCTTCCTCGTCCGGCTCCGGGACGTTCCGGACGTCGTCGTAGGCCTCGCGGATCAGCGCGACGCAGGCCAGACCGTCGGCGTCGGGGTCGGCGACGACGGCGACGTCGGCACCCTCGAGTGCGGCCGCCGTCTGCTCGTCTTCTAAGTCCTCCTCGAGGGTGTCAGGGAGAAAGAAGCCGGTGCCCGGAACGACCGACTTCCGGGCGATCGGGAGCTCGCCGCTATCGATGAGTTCGTCGTACATATCCGGAACTGCGCGCTGGCGGGGGAAGTGACTTCCCCTCTGTGGCGGCCACTGGCTTGCGTTGGCACGGAAACCCGAGAACCAGGTGGTTCGCGGCGGAATGGGGACCGGAAAACGGCGGGACGTCTCAGGCGCCGGTCGCCAGTCCGTCGCTGCCCGCGTCGTCGTCTTGGACCGTCTCGAGTTGGCGAACCGAGAGGACGGGAACGGGCGAGGTGCGGACGACGCGTTCGGCGACGCTGCCGAGTAGCAGCCGGTTCTCGCCGTGGCGGCCGCGGGTGCCGGTCGCGATCAGATCGGCGTCGACCTCGCGGGCGTACTCGCAGAGCTCGATTGCGGGTCGACCCTCACGGACAGCCGTGGTGATCTCTCGCTCCTCGTCCGTTCGGTCCTCGACGGTCGCGAGCGCGGCGTCCGCGGTCGTCTCGAGGGCGGTCTGAAGTTCGTCTCGAAGCTGTTGGGGTGAGGCGTCGACCTCGCTGGCGTCGACGACCGAGAGGGCGTGGACCTCCGCGTCGAAGCGACTGGCGAGATCGAGGGCGACGTCGACGGCCCGTTTGACGCTGTCGGAGCCGTCGGTGGCGATCACGACCGTATCGAACATACGCGAGGGTTACAGACGGAGTGGCTTAAACGCTCTCTCCTCGCGCGTCGCTCCGCGACGGCTCCCCAATTCGGTGCGAGTCGGCGGAACGTGGGGTGGCTTTTTGACGACGGGCCACACACCAGCGCGTATGGACGACAGCGAGCCGTTTACCGTCGACACCGTTCTCGCACCAGTCGACGGGAGCGAGGAGTCAGCCACCGCCGTCGAGTACGCCGTCGCGGTCGCCGACCGCTACGATGCCTCGGTCCACACCTTGTTCGTACTCGGCCGCGGTGTCGTGCAGGGAATGAACGCCGGCGCCGTCGACGAAGACGATGTCGCAACGGACACCCAGGGGTTTTTCGACGACGTGACGCGCATCGCGGACGAGGCTGACGTGCCGATCACGACCTCCGTCGACGACGGCTTCTCGCCGACCCGCAAGACCCGTCACCCGGGAAACGTCGTGCTCGACACCGCCGACGAAATCGACGCCGACTTCATCGTGTTGCCCAGGGAGCCAGTCGCCGACACCGCGTCGGCGGAAGTGCTCGAGCAGGTCGCCGAGTACGTATTGTCCTACGCGAGCCAGCCCGTGCTGTCGGTTTGACCCGTTTCGGGGCACCGAACGTCGTTTCGGAGCGGGCCGTACCGAAGGGTGAGCGGAGAGTCGGCTACGTGTCCGACGTGTTGAGTGGTTGCCGGCTGCTACAGTCGAATCGCCATCTCCTGTTCGAAGCTCTCGGTGCCGGTCGACTCGAAGCCGACCCGCTCGTAGAGCGCGATCGCCGGATTGTTCCAGCGCTCGACGGTTAACCACACTCGATCGATACTGACGGTGTTCGCGTGGCCGAGCAAGTGCTCGAGCAGCATCGTCCCGATCCCGGCGCGCTGGTAGGCCTGCAGGACGAAGATCGCGAGCTCCCACTCGATGTCGGCGTTGTCCTCGATCGAGGCGGGATCGTCGGTGTCGGGGACGAGCATCGCATGGCCGATCACGTCCTCGCCGTGGCGGGCGACGACGTTGACGGTCTCGTCGGCGATCGTCTCGAGCCAGTTGCGAATGCGCTCCTCGCCGGTCGGCGGGATTCCCTGCGCTCGGTCGGTGGGGTCGAACTGATCGTACATCTCGACGACATCATCGAGGGTGTCCTCGAAGTCGTCGGACGCCAGAATCTCGATCTGGCGGTCCGCTCCGTCCTCGAGCGTCGTCGGCGGTGCGGGAAACGGTCCGGCTGGCTCCTCCGGGTACGGTCGCGTGCCAGCCATCGTTATCGCACCAGTTTGACGGTCGTCGGCGCGTTCAACAGGACGAACTCGGTGATCGGTCCGAGTTGGATCTTCCCCATCGGGCTCAGGGTGCCGCCGCCGATCACCAGCTGATCGTACTCTCCCTGTTCGGCGTAGTCGACCAGCGAACTGCCGGGATCGCCCTCGAGCTGGACGATATCGGCGTCGACGCCGGCCTCCGCGACCAGCTCTCCAGCCCGTTCGGCCATCGCATCCTGTGAGCGTTTCGCTTCCGGTTTATCGACGACCGCGACGGTGAGGTCGTCGCCGACCTCGTGGGTGCGATCGACTGTCCGACGGAGTGTTTTGATCGATTCGTCGCTGCCGACGATTCCCACTAAGACGTTCATACGCATGACTGTGCACCCATGCACGAAAACCGTTGTGCCGCTGGGACTGCTCCCGAGGGTGTCGTTGGGGTGGCCGCGGGCTGTCGACCCCCGATCTCGATCGTCACGAACGAATACTCGAGTGTGAGTCAACACTGCGCGTATCGGCCGCAGACGTTGCGCATGACGACGACGTTAAGAGCGTGTGGTGAATACGATGACGGAATGAGTGATGCGGCGCTCGATGTCGTGGAGTTCCTGCTCACGACGAGCGTGTATTCGGACGACAGGACGCTAGACGAGAACGATCTCCCGCCGGCGTTCCGGCGGGTCTTCTGGACCGGGGGTGTCGAGGACGACGGCGACGGCGCTGAGGGGCGCAAACACGCCGGCATCAGCCGTCCACTTTCGGCGACCAACGCGACTGCCCGCGAGGCGACGGACGTCGACCGTCCCTGGGACGCCATCTCGGAGCTGATGTTCACCGAGCGCGACGAGTTCTCGGGAACGATCACCCTCGCCCAGGAGGAGATGGCCGAGCAGTGGTTCGCCGAGCGCGTCGACGACGAGCGACTGCGCGAGAACCCGACGCTGACGAAACACTTTACCACCCACGCGGAACACGGCGACCAGTTCGACGTGACCCACGAGGAAGCGCGGGAGGAAAACCGGCCGATTCAGGCCGACCGCGTTTGGATCGACGGACTGCTCAACGAATACTTCGACGAGGAAGACGACGAGGAGATGCTCGACCTCGTCGAGGTTCGGGCACCGGAGGAGGTCGACATGTCCCTCGACGACCTCGTGCTCACCGAGGATCAGGAGAACGAACTCAACAAGATCGCGAAGGCGATCGAACACCGCGACTATCTCGCGGATATCGGGCTTCGTGAGATCGGGAAGCTGCTGTTCGTCGGTCCGCCGGGGACCGGGAAGACGTCGACGGCGCAGGCGCTGGCCCAGGACATGGATCTCCCGTTCGTCGAGGTCAAACTCTCGATGATTACGAGCCAGTACCTCGGCGAGACGGCAAAAAACGTCGACAAGACGTTCGAGGTCGCAAAACGGCTCTCGCCGTGTATCCTCTTTATCGACGAGTTCGACTTCGTCGCCAAGACCCGCAGCAGCGACGAACACGCCGCCCTCAAACGCGCGGTCAACACGCTCCTCAAGAGCATCGACAACATCTCGCTCATCGAGGACGACGTCCTGTTGATCGGGGCGACCAACCACCCCGACCAACTGGACGACGCCGCCTGGCGGCGCTTCGACGAGATCATCAACTTCCCCAAACCCGACCACGGCATGCGGGCGGACATCCTCTCGCTCATCACCCGCACGATGGATATCGACGAGTTCGAACCCCAACTCATCGCCGAAGTCACTGAAGGGCTGACCGGCAGCGACCTTCGAATGGTGTTGCGAGAGGCCGTCCTCGAGGCCCTGACGGAAGACCGAACGACGCTGACCCAGGAGGACCTGCTCAACGCCGTCGAGGAGTTCGAGGAGCGCGATACGCTGAAGAACATGGACATGATGGGCGGCGACCACGACGCGCTCGTCGCCGGCGGGGACCTCGGGAAGGCCAGCGACGGCGGCGAGCCGAGCGGGTCAGCGGAGGGGCACGACCACAGCCACGATCATAGCGATCACGACCACGACCATAGCGATCACGATCACGACCACAGCCACTGACACAGATTACGGTCGCGGTCACTGACACAGATTACGGTCGCAGTCACTGACACAGATTACGGTCGCAGCTACTGATATCGACGAATCCGCTCGCTCGAGGCTGGGTCACACCGATCGAGTCAGCGCCCGAACAACATTGATCGGGGCCGCCAGATATCCCGTATGAGCCGCGACCACGCCGATCCGGCCCACGCCGGAGGGCTTGCGGTCGTAGCAGGGACATTCGAGCGAAACGCCCAACTGTTCGCCCGGCGTCGTCCGCGTATGAAGGACTTCCACACGCACACGACCTACTCCGACGGGGGGTTTCTCCAGGGGATGGTCGAGGCCGCCGAAGCGGCCGGACTCGAGGGGATCGGGCTCACCGACCACTGTACGGTGTCGTCCCGCGAGAAGCCGGCGACGACCCGAACCATCTACGGCTTCAACCTGGACGTGACCTACGAGCGCCGCCGCCGAGCTATCGAGGAACTCCGACGGCGCGAGGATGTCTCGATCGAGATCTACGACGGCGTCGAGATGGACTACGACCCGCGAGATGAGACCGAGATTCGCGACTTTCTCGTGGAGGCCGGCTTCGATTACACGATCGGGAGCGTCCACGCGGTCGACGGGCTGAATGTCCAGGTGCCGAGCAATTTTGCGGATCTCTCCGAGGCGAGGCGCGACGAACTCGTCGACGGCTACTTCGAGAACCTGGTCTCGCTAATCGAATCGGAACTGTTCGACGTCGCGGCCCACATCGATCTGATCGAACGAACGCCGCCGTTGCGCGGCCGGGCGACGACGGACCACTACGAACCCGTCGCCCGGGCGCTCGCGGACTCGCGGACGGTCCCCGAGATCAACGCCGGCCGAGCGATCGCGGACATGGCGATCGTCCACCCCTCCGAGACGTTCCTCGACGTATTGCGGGAGTACGACGTCGCCGTCACCGTCGGCTCCGACTCCCATCGGCCGAGTGAGATCGGCGACAGAGCCGGATTCCTCGAGGGCTACTTCGAGCGCCACGGTCTCGAGTCGGTCGAACCGCCGGGGCTCGACGGCCAACGCGTTCCGACTGACGGCTGAGTCGATCCCGTTCGTACAGGAATCACGTGTCCGGTGTGTCCCGCACTTGGTGCCGACAGAGGCGAACATTCGAGAACGATGGGGTGTTCTCGTGCCCCGGATACTGAGGACACGCCTTTTTATCGACGGGATCCGATAGCCCGAGTATGACTACGGACCGGAACGTCTACGGGACCGATCTCGAACCCTGTAGCACCGATCCATCGACGGGATTTCTCCGCGACGGCTGCTGTCGCCGCGTCGAATCGGATCGGGGCCGCCACGAGATCTGTGCCGTGATGACCGAGGAGTTCCTGCGGTTCAGCAGCGCCCAGGGAAACGACCTCGTCACGCCGAAACCCGAGTTCGAGTTCCCCGGTCTCGAGTCCGGCGATCGGTGGTGTCTCTGTCTCGGTCGCTGGCTCGAGGCCGAGGAGGCCGGCTGTGCGCCGCCGGTGGTTCTCGAGGCGACCCACGAGGCCGTCCTCCGCGACGTCGAGCCGGATCTGCTGCGAGAGTACGAGTACGAGCGCGGCGAACACGGCGGGGGAGACGCGGACAAGGCGTCCACCGACGGGTTCGGGACAGAGTAGTTCGCCATCGGCCGTCGGATCGAGCGACCGGCGGGGGAATACCCTTTATGTAGCGGGTTCTAATCGGACGCCAATGAGCGATGGATCGTCACAGGGAAGCGCCGCGGACGCGTTTGCCGACCGGGCACAGGCGGAGTACGGCGACTCGATCCGTCACCTCGTCGTCTTCGGGGACGCGGTCCGAGCCGACGACCACGGCATGCACGCCGAGTGGGAGGCGCTGGTCGTCCTCGAGGATCACGACGAGGCAGCCGAACGACGGCTCGAGGGACTCGGCGAGCGCGTCGGCCTCGAACACGGAGTCGTCACCTCGGTGTACGTGCTGCCGGTCGAGCGGTTCGAAGCCGGCGAGGATCACCCGTTCGTGCGGACGGCGTTCGAAGAAGGGCGGTCGTATGTGTAGGCGACAGCGGTCCGACGATCCCGTGCGTCGAGCCGTAACGGACGAGCGAGCCGGTCGCCCACCGGACTCCGACGGAGGCCGACGCTGACCATGCGCGTCACGCTGCTCGGAACCGGCGACACGACCGGGACGCCAACCGTCGGCTGCGACTGTGACACCTGCGAGACCGCTCGTGAGCGCGGTATCGAGCGGACCAGATTTTCGGTCCACATCGAGAACGAATGCATCGGCGAGTCGCTGCTGATCGACTTCAGCCCCGACTTTCGGTACCAGTTCCTGCGTGACGACGTCTCGCTGCCCGACGCCGCCATCGTTACGCACATCCACTTCGACCACCTCGACGGACTCGGCAACGTCTTTCGGGTCTTCGACTCCCTCGACGTTTACGCGGCGAACGAAACCGACCCGAAGACGGACAAGAGCGTCGCCGAGACGGTCCGGGCGGATTACCACTATCTCGAGCCGATCGACGTTTACCCGACGACACCCCTCGAGCCCGTTCGGATCTGTGGCTTCGACGTGACGCTGGTTCCGGTCGAACATCCGCCGCTTCTGTGTTACGGCGTCGCGATCGAGGACCCCGTGACGGGCGCGAAGCTGTCGCTCTCGGGCGACACGAGCTACAACGTTCCGGCGGACTCGCGCGAGGTCCTCGCCGACCCCGACCTGTTGCTCGCGGACGGCATCGTCCCCGCACACCTCTGTGAGTACCACCCGATCGGCGGCCGCCACGAGAACGATGCGGGCGTTCCCCGGACGTTCGGGACGAAACACATGACTCGAGAGGGCGCGCTCGAACTGGCCGACGAGTTGAACGCCGAGCGAACGCGGCTGGTCCACCTCGCACACTACTACCCGGCCGACGAAGCGTTCGAGGAGCCGCTGGCGATCGACGGCGAGCAGTATGTGCTCTAACTCCAGGCGATCGAACAGCGGTGCGGCGACGACCTCGACCAAGACGCCGACGGGTTCCTCGACTTTGCGATCGACGGCGCGGACCGCATGCGCGGCATGATCGACGGCCTGCTCGAGTACTCTCGGGTCGACTCGGCGGAAAATTCCCTCGAACCGACGGACCTGAACGCGGTGCTCGAGGACGCGCTCACGGATCTGTTGATAATGACCGGTGGGCACGACGCCGACGACGTTCACCCTCTGCGGTCAACGGGCCGTGAGGGGCCGTCCCCCGTGACCGAGTCGAGAACTCAAGAGGCTGGAGCCCGTATCCCGGCCATGGAGTGGACCAGGCGACGGGTAGTCGGGACGACCGTGGCTGCTGTTGCGCTCGCCGGCTGTCTCGGCGAGGACAGTGCCGGCGATGGAGACGAAAATCCAGGAGACGACGACGGGGACGAGAGCGGGAACGGAGACGATCACGACGCCGAGTCGGTCCTCGAAGAGCGCGACCTCGAGGACCACACCGGCGAAGAAAGTGTCGAGATCAGGGTCGATCCCGACGGGGACGGCTTCGAGCCCGACGCGATCGAAATCGATCAGGATACGGTCCTCGAGTGGACCTGGGAGGGGGAGAGTACCGGTATCTATCCGATCGACATCCCGCCGGAGTGCGTCTGGGACGAGGATGTAGACGAAGATTCCGTCGACGAGCAGGAGGCGGGCTACCAGTACGACCGACTCTTTTGGGCCGACGGCGCGTATCTCTACGGCAGTCACGACGCGGACGGCGAGGAGTTTACGGGCGCGTTTCGGGTTCTCGAGGGCGACGACTAGCCCCCGAATCGGATCGATTGCGGCGCTTCGATACCGTGAATTAGACCGTTCGGGGCGCATGTAGCGGTCTTCCCCGTCGTTCGGTACAGGTGAAGGCGTTACTGAAGCAGCGATAATAGAGTGGACGAGAATAAGCCGTTGTCGGCGATTCGAATCATTCGGGAAAGAGAGCGTCCTCGTTCGACTGGACCTATAGTAACAACTGGAACTGTTTACACACCGTTCGCATAGCTCACGGGTCGCATACGCTCCCCGTTCGCTTTTCGCGGTTCTCGCTCACTTCGTTCGCTCCGAACCGCGCTGCCCTCGTGCGATCGGGTGTGCACTGACGTCCAGTGGCTACTATATCTTACACCCCCGGAAAGAATCGACCGTGAAAGCCGAACGGAACGGCGTGTGGCAGTGGCGCACGCGCTCTCTCGACTAACGTTTCCGCATCGAACACGAGCAGCATCGATCGTTCCCGTCGGGTGTCCAGCGCCGTCGCGATCACGACGCCATCGTCCGCCGCGGTTCCGCCCGGGCGCTGAATCATTCGCGGCTCTTCGACGTAGACGCCCCGTTCCCACCATTCCGCCGCGGTTCCCCGATCGACGTCGAGTTTGACCAGTCCGTTCGCGCCCTTCCTGTCGGTCGCCTGTGCATACGCGTACCGATACCGTCGGCCCCGAACCGGTTTCGGGACTGTCGGGAGCTCCATCCCGCCGTCGTAGCGCTCGAAACGTCGGACGCGTCCCTCGTCGGGATGGAGTCGGAATCTAACGAACTGACCGTCGGGAGCCGCGGCGAAAGCGTCCTCTGAGAGGGCGTCGAAGGTGAGCGCCCGGACAATCTCGTCGTCGTCGAACGCGACGAGATCGAGGACCAGCTCGTCGTCGTCCTCGTAGGCGTTGATGTGGTGGAACGTAAAGAACGGCGGCGTTTTCAGCGTCCCGACGAGCGTTTCGGCGTCCCGGTCGACGACGATGAACCTGCTTTCGGCCCCTTCGTCGTACTCGAGGAGGTCGAGGAATCCTTCGTTCCACGGGGCCAGTGCCTTCGCCATCGCGATCCGGAGCGGCGTTTCCACGATGGTGACGTGTGACTCGGTGACCGAACAGTCGTGGACGTATCCGGGGCCGGCGGCCGGCACGGTAGCGACGTGCCGTCGGGCGCCACGCCCGTGGGGGATCCGATAGACGTGATACGACGGGGAGAGCCCGAACTCCGTACTGTAGCCGATCGTCTCCTCGCGGTTGGAATCGACCGTCAAGTGGGCCGTCGCCAGATGCTCCGGGATGTCGTCGCGCCAGCGAAACTCGCCGCGGGTCTCGAGTGTTACTGGGTCAAACGCGATCCGCCGCGGTGCTTCGGTGAGCGCGACGAAGTGCTCGCCGAGTTGAGCGACGTGGACGTTCGCGTTGTCCGTCGGTTCGGGCGGCCCGAGCGATCGGAGCCACTGCAGGGTCCGGCGGAACGAACCGCCGCCCGTTGCGAACTCCGTAGCGCCGTGGCCGGAGTCGGCGGCCGCGTACGCGTCGGTCCGCAGGAACCGGTTCGTATACGAAACGGTGCCGTCCGCGAATCCGTAGCGGCGGAGCATCGCGAGGCCGTCGAACCAGTGAGTCGCGCGCTCGCCGCCGAACTCGAACCGTCCCGGCCCGTTCCGGATCAACGCGCCGGAGAGCCACGACGGAACGGCGCCATCGATCGGCAGTTGTCGGTCGGCGTACTCGGTGTCGACCGTTCGAAACCCGAGTTCGTAGGCGCAATCGGTTGCGTTCGACATACCATCACATCGGGTGGATGGACGATCAATCCGTGGGAGGCGGCATCGACCGGAGAAGACCGATTCGCGGAGCTGTGGGCCGACTGGCTACTCCGGGTTAGCCTGGTGCAGGACACCGTCCTCGAGCGGTCACTCGGCGTCCGTTCGGCGAGGGAGCACCTGCCCCCAGACGTGCTTTTCCAGCAGCCTGACCGTCATCGGTCGGTCGACCTCGAGACAGCAGGACAGCCGCGGATAGCCGAACCGGACGGCGGCGGCATCGTGCCAGTGGACTGGCTCTGGTGCTGGGTCGACCTCGACGGTACACGTCGCGCACAGCCCTCGTCCCCCGCAATTGAGCTGGGACGAGACGGTTCCGTAGACCGAGAACCCTCGATCGCGAAGGGCGTCCCGAAGCGTCGTTCCGCGTTCGACCGTGATCGTCGATCGGTCGCCGTCGTCGATCACGGTGAGTTCGATTTCTTCGCTCACGCTCACAGCTCCCTCGTATCTTCCTCCCGCACCTCCGTTCGACCGGTGTGCTGGCCCCAGAATCCGGGGTACTTCTCGACGACCAGGTCGTCCTCGACGCGGAGCTGGCAGGCGAGCCGGAGGCCGGAATCGGAAACGTGTGGCGGAGTCGCCAGTCGAAGTCGCTCTCGAGGTCCGGGCTCTTCCACCTCGCCGGACACCGAAACGGCACAGGTTCCACAGGTCCCCAGCCCGCGACAGTTGAGGGTGTCCGCCCGGCCGTTGTGCGGTGACTCGTCCGCTTGGAGAAGAACGTCCCGGAGCACTGCACCTCGTTCACACTCGAGTTCTCGACCGCGAACAGTAACTATTGGCATGTGTAGTTTTCGCATGCCGAATACAAAACCGCACTGCCATACCAGTTGACGGCTCCGCTCTGCGGAGTGACGTAGGACCAGTGTGAAGACCACCGAACGGTTGAGGGCGATGGGCCACGAAGCGACTACTACTCGTGTCGAACACCGACCGGACATACGATCTCGTCGTCTGGGGTGCAACCGGCGTCGCCGGCCGTCTCGTCGCCGAGTACCTCACCGAACAGTACACGTCGGATGACCTCTCGCTCGCCCTCGGCGGTCGCGACGAGACGCGGCTTCGCGAACTGGAAGCGGCGCTCGTGGAGCAGCGCTCCGGATGGGAGGAGCTGCCGATCGTCATCGGCGATGCAACGGATCCGGAAAGCCTGCGCGCTATCGCCGAAGATACCCGCGTCGTCTGTACGACTGTCGGCCCGTACACCACGTATGGCACGCCGCTCGTCGAGGCGTGTGTCTCTGCCGGAACGGACTACTGCGATCTCACCGGTGAAATAAACTGGGTCCGAGAGATGATCGACCGGTACCACGACGATGCGGTCGATGCGGGCGCTCGTATCGTCCACAGCTGTGGGTTCGATTCGATTCCGGCCGACCTCGCCACGTTGCTCGTACAGTCGTTTGCCATCGACGAGTTCGGGACTCCCTGTGATCTGGTTCGGATCTACCTCGAGGACGGTCGCGGCGGCGTAAGCGGCGGAACGACCTCGAGCGTCCTCGAAGTGTTCCGGGCTGCATCCACAGATCCGGTCGCCCGGCAGACGCTTCGGAACCCGTACTCGCTGGCACCGCCGGGCGAGCGCGACGGCGTCGACCCCGGCGCACAGTCTTTTCCGAGAAAAGACCCGTTGCGGGGCGAGTGGACGGCCCCGTCGCCGATGGCGGTCGTGAACGAGCGGGTGATTCGACGAAGTAACGCCCTGCTCGAGTATCCGTGGGGTCGCGAGTTCGAGTGTACGGAGGTCGTCCCCGTCGGATCGGGTCCCGTCGGTATGATGGGTGCAAGCGCCGTCTCGGCCGGACTCGGGTTTACGACTGGAGCACTGGCCTTCGGCCCGACACGGGAAGCTCTCCGTCGCTTCGCGTTTCCCGATCCGGGCGAGGGACCGACGAGAGCAGAGATCGAGAACGGGTACTTTACCATTCGCGTGCTCGGTCGCGGAACCGCCACCGACGGGCCGTTCGTCGTCGAGAGTCGAATCAGCGCCGACCTGGATCCGGGTTACGGCGCGACCGCGAGAATGCTCGGCGAGGCCGCGATGTGTCTCGTGTGCGATCGGATCGACTCGCCGCTCGAGGGCGGTATCCTCACCCCGGCGGCAGCTATCGGTGATCCGCTCGCCGACGGGCTTCGTCGGGCGGGACTGGTCGTCGAAGTGGGCGAGTGGAACCCCGATCAGACGTAGCGATTGGGGATTTTAGCTCCGATACCGATGGGCGTGCCCCAACCGCTACCAGACTGGGCAACCGTTCGATACGACATGTGACCGACACGCGCCCTGTCTTATCCGCTGCAACTGAGAGGAATCACAGCGGGCAGTTCGCCCGACAAGTGAGCAGCCTACCCGAACTGGTCTAGCCCCGACTGCTGACGCCGTTTCCCGTCCGGGTCCGCTACCCAGGGCGTTCGGCGGTCGCGCTCGGCCTCGAGATCAACCACCGGAGACGATTCCGTTTCCGAACACGACTCCGCTGCGGGCTCGTACCCCTCACACGAGGTCCCACACTCCGAGCCGGCGTTGACCACTCGCTCTTTCCACGCACAGTAGGGAAGCGTCGCGCCGCTCGAGTCGTCCGGCCGACAGGCCTCACACGCCGGAAAATCGTACGTTCGCCAGCCCTTGCCGTAGGCTCGCTCGGCGATTCGACGCCGCTTGCGGGTCTTCGCGTCGGGGGAAACGACGGCGATGTCGGTTCGGCCGGGGTGGAACTCGAGGGGTTCGATCCCCGAATCCTCGACGGCAAGCGGTTCGGATTCCCGAATCACCTCGATCTCGAGGCCGTCGCCCCCGACGCCATCGCCCTCGTTGCCCCCGACATCACTGCCTCCGTCACCGCCTGCCCCCTCGCGATGCACGCGCCAGACGCCGACCGCCTCGGGGATTCGATTCAGGTGGGCGCGCGTAACGTAGCTCTCCGTCGCGAGGACGATCTCGTCGACCACCGCGAGGCTGACGTCGGTTCGGAGCTGGGCCTCGAGGTCACCCGGCCGACCCAGATCGGGCTTGTTCTCGATGCCGACGATGCGGTTGTACCAGTCCGGATAGCGGGCGACCTGTCGGACGTACTCGCGACCCTTGCGGCGTTCGCGTTCGAAGAAGCCGATCTCGCAGGCCCGGTCGACGGCGCGTCGGGCTCGATCGGGGTGGCAGTCGAAGGCGTCCTTCCAGTAGCGTGCTCGTCCCGTACCTACGTCGGCCTCGATGGCAGCGTCCGGGACGGCGGCGCTCGAGAGGGCGACCCGGTCGTCGAACGCAGGGCCCGGCTCGACGCAGACCACGTCGAGGATCCGGCCGCCGGGATCGGCGACGCTCGCGCCGAGTTGGCGGGCGAAAATCCCCTCGCGGCGCGACTCGAGGTGGGCACACAGCTCGAGTTCGAACGCGAACTCACTCACGTCCCTCGAGAGGGGTGCCAGCGGGAAAAACCGCGCGAATCGTGGCGTGATCCGTCCGACTCGTCGGTCAGTCGGCCGATTCGACGGTCGTCTCGAGCACCGTGAGCGCCTCATCCAGCGTGGCGCGAAGTTCGTCGCCCTCGAGCGGGACGCGGACCCGGATCCGGATCGGGTCGCGGTCGACGACGGTCGTGTACTCGTCGGAGACGCACCACGGCAGCGTCCAGTAGGGACGCTCGTCGAGCGAGACGCCGCGCTCGCGGTGGAAACTGACGACCTGCGAGTGATCGAGCAGACGGAGTCCGGGTGCCGAACAGAGCGTGTGGCCACACTGGACGCACTCGTGATCGATGCGCACCGTGGCTCCGAGACAGCAGTCGTCGTCTTCAACGACGTGTGATTCGACACGACCGCTGCACTCGGGACAGACGCCGTCGGCCGCGAGACAGTGCAGGTGTTTCACCCGCTGATCGAAGGCGGCGGCAACTTCGTCTCGCGTTCGGTTGTTCAGCCCGCCCGGCGGGAAGCCGTACTCGCCGTGGCCGTGCTCGCAGTCGCGACAGCCGATCGCGAGCCGTTCGTCCCGATAGCAGGCCTCGAGCGGTCCGCCGCAGGCGACACACGAGCCCTCGACCGGAAACGGATCGATCGTCGGGTGTTCGTTGAACGAACCGGCGATCACCGAGCGGACGACCTTCTCGCCGGCGTGCTTGAAGTCGTAGCCGTCCTCGGTCTGAACCACGAACTGACCGAGCAGCTTCTGGAGGTGGTAATTGAACTGCGCTGAATCGCGCATTCCGACCTCGCGTCGCAGTTCCGAGAACGCGACCGGACGGTCGTCGGCCAGCCACAGCGCCTCGAGAATCGCGAGGCGAGTCTCGTTGCCGATCAACGCGAAGGCGTCCGCCGGATCGAGACAGTCGGTGCACGCGAGGACGGACTCGCGCTCGCTCGAGGCGTCGGATTTGCTCATATCGGAACGTATGCGATCGATTGACAAAACCGTTCCCTGAACGGCGTTTTTGTAAAATGGCTGTTACGTGTGGTGGAGACGATTCAGGGTCGCGGTGCAGCCTTCTGCAGCGCCGTTTCGGCGACGTTGCCGCCGTAGTCGGCGCTCCGGGAGAGCGAGTCGAGGATCAGGCCGAGCGATTGGGCTTGCACGGGATCGAGGTTCCGGAGCATGTCGTCGATCGTTCGGGTGTGTTCGTCGATCTCGAGGACGGACGCGAGCGCCTCGTGGCCCAGCTTCGTCGCCTCGTCGCTCTCCTCGGCGAAGAGGGCGTCCATCGACTGCTCGAGGATCGTCGAGGCGTCGGCGTGTAACTCGAGCAGCGCGTCAGCGACGTCCTCTGGAACGTCGTCGAGTTTGCGCGCGAGTTGGCTGATCTTGACGGCGTGGTCGGCGACGCGCTCGAGTTGGCGCGCACTCGAGTGGAAGTCGAAGCAGTCCTCGCGGGAGACGCCGAGCCCCTCGGCGGCGCGTGGCGACCGGAGCGTCGCGCGGAAGATCCGCGAGACGACGAGGAAGAGCCGGTCGACATCGTCGTCGCGTTCGATGACGTCGCGGGCGATGTCGTCGTCGTTCTCGACGAGGGCGGTGACGGCGTCTGCGAGCATCGAGGTGGCGATTAGCCGCATCCGGCTTACGGCGTTGACGATCGAGAGCTCCGCAGAGTCGAGGAGGTCTTGGACGACGACCGAGTCGCTTCCCTCCTCGACGACTTCGACGCCGACGAGGCCCTGGACGGCGCTGCGAATCGCTCGTCGCTGGTCGGTCGTGATCCGCCCCGCTTCGAGGCGGATAATGTCGAAGCCGCTGACGTACATCGTCAGGACGGCCCGGATCAGCTGTTCGTCCTCGAGCGTGGCGATCTCGAGGGTTCCCTCCTGATGATCCGTCTCGCGCTGTGGCGTGACGAGCAGCGTATCGCCCTCGGAGTATATTTCGACGGTCGAGCCGCTGCTGACACCGTTTTCGGTCGCCCACGACTTCGGGAGCGAGACCGTATACGTCGAGCCACCGGTCACCTGGACCTTGCGAGTCTCCATACGAAGCGCATTCTATGCCTGGACTATAAATCTACCCGGATCTATAGAGAGATTCTACTGTCTCCTATACCGGGAACTAAGCGACTACAATACCGTACGTAGCCATCATAGGCAGATGTACCTCTCTGCAGCTAGCCGTACTCGAACGTATGCCTATATAGAAATTGGTTCGGCTGGGGGAAAGTGCCATCGCTGCTCAGGACCGCGATTCAAACCGTGATCCGGTGTGCGTCGATCGCGAGTGATATCCACTGTCGAGCCGAACCGAACCTCGAGACTGAATTCGAGTAACTGTGGGGTATGTGGGGTCTACCCGTCGGAATCTAACTGATGTCGAACGGCAGAGTCGATCACTACTGCGAGCTACAGTCGGCTATGTACTGGTATATCGAGAACAGTGAGTACCTATATAGATCATAGCATCCTCTTTATACGATCTGGGCTACCCTCCGGGTGATGACGGACAACACGTCCGAAACCGGTGGTATCGGGATGACATCACGACGTCGGCTCCTCGCTGGAACCGGCGCGGCTGGGATCGCGCTCATCGCGGGCTGTAGTGCGGGCGGAGATGGCCCGTCCGGGACCATCGATGCATCCGGATCGAACACCGTCGCCCCGATTACCTCGTGGGCGGGGGAGAACTTCGAAAACGAGTATCCCGACGTTTTGGTCGACGTCGCTCCGGAAGGAACCGGCGCGGGTTTCCAGGAGTTCTGTCGCGGTAACTCTGCGGTTCAGAGTGCAAGCCGCCAGATTACCGAAGACGAGGTCGGCCTCTGTGAGGAAGAAGACGTCGACTACGGCTTCCTCGAGGTCGGTCTCGACGGATTGTCGGTCGTGAAGAACTCCGAAAATAACTGGGTCGACAACATCACGCTCGACGAACTGCAGCAGGTTTGGGAGTTCGAGTCGGATGTCGAGACGTGGAGCGATATCCGTTCCGACTGGCCCGACGAAGGGATTCAGCTCCACGCGCGTGACGACGCGTCGGGGACGTTCGACTACTTCACCGAGGCGATCAACGGCGAGCTGGGGAACATCCGCGACGACTACTCGGCGACGAGTCAGACCAACGAGATCATGAACGCCGTTGCCAGCAACGAACACGGCTTCGGCTGGGGCGGCCTGGGCTACCTCCGGGACATCGAGGACGATCAGCCGATCGAAGCGGTTCCCGTCGAAAGCGATGCGGACGGCGAGTTCTACCTACCCGAACAGGAAAACATCGAAGAAGGGACCTACTCGCCGCTCGCCCGTCCGCTGTTCGCGTTTATCAACCTCGCAAGCCTCGAGGAAGAACCCGATCTCATCGGCTCGTTCGCTCGCTTCTACGTCAACGGCCAACACGAGTTCGCACGCGACGAAGGGTTCTACGCGACGACCGACGAGGCACAGGAGGAGAACCACGACAAAATCGACGACTGGCTCGACCAGGTCGGTGCCGATCCGGACGAACTCACCGTGCAGCGAGAGTAACCGAAGAGGCACACGATGAGCACTGAAACCGACCCCGGACCGGGAATTACCGGCGATACTGCTCGAGACGCCATCGAGTCGAATCGCCGGGCACGGCGCATCCTCTTCGGGTGTGCGTCGATCACGGTCCTTACGACGCTCGCGATTTTTTTCGTACTGTTCGACAACGCCGCTAGCTACTTTTTCGGTGCGCGGCTCACCGAGATGGTCATGGGGGCGAGCGTCGAACGGACAGTCACGTTCACCGAGTTCTTCACCGGAACGCGGTGGGCGCCGTCCCACGCGACGCCATCTCACGGGGCGCTCCCGATCATCTTCGGGACGCTCGCGATCACTGTCGGCGCGGCGTTCGTCTCGATTCCGATCGGTACCGCGACGGCGATCTACCTCTCGGAGTACGCGTCACCCGGCGTCCGTTCGAAGCTCAAACCGACGCTCGAGATCCTCGCCGGAATTCCAACGATCGTCTACGGCTACTTCGCGATCGCGTTCATCAACCCGGTCATCCTCGGTCCGATCGCCAGTACACTGTTCGGCATCAACATCGGTCGATATAGTCTCCTCTCGGGGATGCTCGTCGTCGGGATCATGACGATTCCGATGGTGTCTTCGATCAGCGAGGACGCGATGGCCGCGGTGCCGGACGACCTCAGAAACGGGGCGTACGCCCTCGGGGCGACGAAGTACGACGTCTCGACGCGGATCGTGCTGCCGGCGTCGATCTCGGGCGTCTTTGCATCGTACATTCTTGCCGTCTCACGAGCGATCGGCGAGACGATGGCCGTGACGCTCGCTGTCGGATACAACGCGAACATCACCGCCAACCCGTTCGACGAGGTGATGACGATGACGGCGTACATGGTCTCGCGGGCTCGCGGCACGTCCGCGGTCGGCACGGTTGACTACCAGAGCCTGTTCGCCGTCGGATTGCTGCTGTTCATCATGACGCTGACGATGAATCTACTCAACGATTGGTTCAAACGACGCTTCCAGGAGGAGTACCGATGAGCACTGACACCGATGGGAAGCTGTTCACCGACATCGACCTCGGGTGGGACCACCGGAAGAACCGAATCTTCCTCGCGGTCATCTTCGCCGCGTCGATGTTTGGCGTCGTCATGCTGGCACTGTTGTTGCTCGACGTGATTACCGACCTCTATACCGGGCTGACGGAGTACAACATCAGTCTCGTCGAGTTCTTCACTCGAGACGGCTCGCGTCGCGAAGAGCTGTCCGGATTCAGGGGGGCGATCATCGCCTCGATCATGCTGATGATCATCACCGCGGTGCTGTCGTTTTTCGTCGGCGTCGGCTCGGCGATCTATCTCGAAGAGTACGCACCGGACAACCGAACCACGCGGCTCATCGAAGCGAACCTCGCGAACCTCGCCGGGGTTCCGTCGATCGTCTACGGACTGCTCGCGCTGGCAGCGTTCGTCAACGGGATCGGTCTCGGCCCGGTCCTGCTTGCCGGTGCAATCGCGCTCGCGCTGTTGGTGATGCCGATTATTATCGTCTCGACGCAGGAGGCGCTACGAGCGGTCCCAGACGGCGTCAGGAACGGGTCGTACGCGACCGGCGCGACGAAGTGGCAAACCATCCGCGAGGTCGTCCTGCCGGCCGCGATGCCCGGCATCATGACGGGGACGATCCTCGCACTGGCGCGTGCGATCGGCGAAACGGCCCCGCTTATCATGGTCGGTGCACTGTTCACGAACCGCATCGCGTGGGGGCCGTTCGATCGCTTCAGCGCGATGCCGACCCAGATTTACAACTGGGCAGCTGAACCGAGTCAGCACTTCATTCATCTCGCCGCAACCGGGATCGCAGTGTTGCTCGTCTTCATGTTCGCCATGAACGGGATCGCGATCTATCTTCGAAACAAGTACGAGACGGAGATCTAACATGGCCACAGAGAAAGACAACGAACGGAGCGCAGACGAACGCTCGCTTATCACCACCGAGGTAACGGCAGAGGCAACCAACCGAAGCGATAGCCGGACGAATTCCGTCATCACCACGACGGATCTCGATGTCTACTACGGCGATGAACGGGCGCTTGACGGGGTCGATATCGGCATTCCGGAAAACCGAGTGACGGCGATTATCGGCCCCTCGGGCTGTGGAAAGTCGACCTTCCTGCGCTGTATCAACCGAATGAACGACCAGATCGACAGCTGTCGCGTCGACGGGACGCTCGGTTTCCACGGGAAGAACGTCTACGACGACGACGTCGATCCCGTCGCCCTCCGACGCAAGATCGGGATGGTCTTCCAGAAACCGAACCCGTTCCCGAAATCGATCTACGACAACGTCGCCTACGGGCTTCGTGTACAGGGCCTTGAGGACGACGTGGATCTCGACGAGGAAGTCGAGCGGGCGCTGCGCGGCGCTGCCCTCTGGGACGAAGTGAACGATCAACTGGACTCGAGCGGGCTCGACCTCTCGGGCGGGCAACAGCAGCGACTCTGTATCGCCCGCGCCATCGCACCCGATCCCGAGGTCATCCTGATGGACGAGCCGACGTCGGCGCTGGACCCCGTCGCGGCGTCGAAAATCGAGGACCTGATCGACGACCTCGCCGAGGAGTACACGGTCGTCATCGTCACCCACAACATGCAGCAGGCGGCCCGCATCTCGGACAGGACAGCCGTCTTCCTCACCGGCGGGAACCTCGTCGAGTACGACGAGACGGCGACGATCTTCGAGAACCCCGAGCACGACCGCGTCGAGGACTACATCACTGGCAAATTCGGCTAACTATGGCACGAAACGACTACCAACAGCAACTGGCGGCACTGCGCGACCGCGTCCTCGAGATGAGCGACCTCGTCTGTCACCGGCTCGAGCGGGCGCTTTCCGCCCTCGAGACGAAAGACGACGAGCTAGCCGACCGGATCATCGCGGGCGATTACGAGATCAACGAGCTGTACCTCGAGATCGAGCAAACGTGTATCGACCTATTTGCCCTGCAACAGCCCGTCGCAGGCGACCTCCGCTTTATCGCCGCGTCGTTCAAGATCATCACCGATCTCGAGCGGATCGCCGACTTAGCGGTTAATCTCGGCGAGTACACCCTGCAGGCCGAGCGGGATCGCTACTCCGAGATCGACATCGGCTACATCGGTATCCGGACCGTCGAGATGGTCGAGGCGGCCATGCAGGCGTACGCTGACGAGGACGCCGAGACACCCCACGATATCGCCGCGCTGGACGACGAGATCGACGCCCTCTGTGAGGGGGCGAGCGACGTCGTCGTCCGAGACTTGCTCGAGGCCGAGGGGACGACTGGCGAGGTCGCCGACGACGCGTTCCTCGACGATGTCTCGCGGATGCTGCTGACGATCCGGGACTTAGAGCGCGTCGGCGACCACGCGGTCAACATCGCCGCACGAACGCTCTACATGGTCGAAAACGACGACGAACTGATCTACTGAAGCGATGAGTCAGCACTCCGTTCCCGACGATTCGACCGACCCGATCGAGCGAAAAGTCCAGCTCACCGGCAACTCCACGTTCGTCGTCTCGCTGCCCAAAGAGTGGGCCCTCGAACAGGGACTCGAGTCCGGCGCGTCGATGTATCTCTACCCCCACGACGATCGAGTCATCGCGGCTCCGGAACACGTCTCGGGGAGCGACCGATCGGTGACGATCGACGCCGCGACCGACGACGAGCGAGCGCTGTTACAGCGGGTTCGGGCGGCGTACGCGACGGGGTACGATCGAATCACCGTCGCGGGAGTGGACGGCCTCGAGACCGACACCCGGCGGGAACTCGAGCGAACCGTCGGTCGGCTCATCGGCATCGAGATTCAGGAGACGACCGACGACCGACTCACGATACGGAACCTGCTCGACGCCGGTGAGGTTTCGCTCCCGCAGACGGTCGCCCAGGCGCGCCAACTCGCACTCGAGCTGTACGACGACGCGATCGAGGCGCTCCTGTCCGGCGACGACGACCTCGCGCGGCGAGTCCGGAGTCGAAACGACGACGTGGACCGACTGTTCGCGTTCGTGAGCCGGGGCTTTCACCGCGGGCTCGAGGACGTCCGCGATATCGGACGACTGGGAACCGACCGAACGGTCGCCTTTCGGGAGTACCGGACGGCCCGCCAACTCGAGCGACTCGCCGAACACGCGGACCGAATCGCGGCCGTCGCGCTCGACCAGCCCGACCCGCCCGACGGAGTGCTTCGGGACGGGATCGAATCGGTCGCATCCGAGATCCGTCGACTCGTCGAGTCCGCGCTCTCGGGTGAGGTTCGGACGGCGAGCGACGCCTATGCTGCCGTCGACGAGGATCTCGCGGAGCTCACCCAGCGCGTGTACGGCCGCTGTGAGAGCGATGCGTGTCTGTACAGTCCCCTCCTCGCGAGCCTCCGCCAACTGGCCGAGATCGGACTCACGATCGGCGAGACCGGGATCGAAACGGGACTCGAGTCGTGACGTGCCGGGACGGCGAGACACAGTCGGTACACAGTTCTCTATAGTGCTACTGAGTGATCATATAAACGGTTTATTTCTCATTTCGTGATCGGACTAGCGAGAACACGTGACGGTCACCAACCCACCGTCGGAAACGCAGGTATCGTTCGATCATCGCCGGATCGATCTCGAGGCGTACGACAGCGTCTACGTCGTCGGTGACGTCCACGGCTGCCTCGATGCGCTCGAAACGCTTCTTTCGACGCTCGATCTCGGCGAGAACGATCTTGCAATTTTCGTCGGCGACCTGGTTCGGAAGGGACCGGAGAGCGAGGCGGTCGTCGATCGAATCCGAGCGTCGCCACAGCTGATGTCGGTCCGTGGTAACAACGAGCAGAAACTCATCGACGGAACCGCGACGCTGGAAGAATTCGGTCCGTCTGCGCAGGCCTATATCGAATCGCTTCCAGTTGCAATCTCTTGGGACGGCGGACTCGTCGTTCACGGCGGCATCGAACCGAGTCGACCGTTCACGGCTCACTCGAGCGAGGAGCTCCTTACGATGCGAGCTCCCGACGGCGACGGTTACGATGGACCGTTCTGGTTCGATGAGTACGATGGCAATCCGCGGGTGTTCTTCGGTCACACGGTTCTCGAACAGCCGCTGGACGGCGAACGGACAGTGGGTCTCGATACGGGCTGTGTCTACGGCGGAAGTCTGACCGCGTACGACGTTCGACGCGAGGTGTTCGTGAGCGTGCCGGCGGACGAACACGTAAACCGAGACGAGGAGAAAATCGTCGCTACCGGAGGGCGTTGATCGAGAGAAAAATGTCAGACAACGAGTCAGGCGGGAGGTCCGAAGACGGTAGCGAGACCGAATCGCATCCGCAAACCGAGGATTACGGCGGCTCCGGCGGCGACGAACTCATGTTTCGGCAGTCTGAAGATGCGATCGAAGCGGTACTCGGCGCGCAGACCGAAATACGCGAGCACGCCGAACTGCTGATCGACGGCCAGGGGGAAGCTTCTGACATCGATCTTACGGCATCAGAGTACTACCTCAACCGTGAACTCAGCGAACTCGCGTTTCAACGGCGCGTTCTTCACGAAGCGCTCGATCCGGAGCAGCCGTTGTTAGAGCGGGTGAAGTTTCTCGCAATCGTCACGACCAACCTCGACGAGTTCTTCCGCAAGCGAATCGGCGGACTGAAACAACAGATTGCAGCGGGAGTTTCCGAGAAAACACCGGACGGCCGTACACCGATCGACCAATGGACGGCGGCCCTCGAGGAGTCGCGACGGATACTCGAGCGACAGAGTCGGTGTTATCGCGAGGAGATCCGTCCTGCACTGAACGACGCCGGAATCGAGATCATCGAGATCGAATCGCTGACCGCCTCCGAACGAACCGAACTGCGTGCGTACTTCGAGCGATCGATCCTGCCGACGCTGACGCCGTTGACGTTCGACCCTGCCCAGTCGTTCCCGTTTATCTCGAACCAGAGCCTCTCACTCGCCGTTTTGACTCAAGAACAACCGGATGCCGACTGCACCTTCTCCAGAGTGAAGATCCCGCGGAACCAGGTCCGGTTCGTCCGGTTCGAGGGAGAATCTCGGTACGTTCCGCTCGAGGAGATCGTCCGGTCGAACCTCGATCTCCTCTTTCCGAACGTCGAAATCGTCGACTCTGCACTGTTTCGAGTCACCCGAAACGCCGAAGTTCGACGCAACGAGGAGGTCGCCGAAGACCTGATCGAGATGGTCGAGGAGGTCCTTGAGGAACGGCGATTCGCGACTGCAGTTCGACTCGAGATCGAGCGTGACGCACCAGAGCAGATCCTCGATATCGTCACGCGAGAACTCGATCTCGATGACCGTGAGGTGTTCGAACTCGACGGACCCCTCGACTACCGAGACTTCACGGAACTCGTGGACCTGGATCGGAGCGATCTGAAGCTTCCCGACTGGACTCCACAGATCCATCCACGGTTCGATAACTGTAGCGACGAGACGAGCGTCTTCGACGTGATTCGCGAACGCGACGTCCTCGTCCACCACCCCTATCACGCGTTCGAGGGCACCGTCCAACGGTTTCTCGAGGCGGCGGCGCACGATCCCAACGTGTTAGCGATCAAGGCCGTGATCTACCGGACCGCGAGCGACTCACAGATCATCGAGAGCCTTCTCGAGGCCGCTCGAAACGGCAAACAGGTCGCCGTTATGGTTGAGCTCAAAGCTCGGTTCGACGAGAAGAACAATCTCGAGTGGGCGAAGAAACTCGAGGAGGAAGGTATTCACGTCGCCTACGGGACGATCGGCTACAAAACGCACGCGAAGACGTCACTCGTCGTGAGGCGGGAAGACGACGACGTTCGACTCTACTCCCACATCGGGACCGGTAACTACCACTCCGAGACGGCCAAGCGCTACGAGGACCTCGGACTGTTGACGGCCGACCGAGACATCGGTCAGGACCTCGTCAAGCTTTTCAACTACTTTACGGGTCACTCGATGCACAGCGAATATCGGACGCTGCTCATCGCCCCCGGGAACATGCGCGACCGGTTTACCGAACTACTCCGGGACGCAACCCAGCACGCGCTCCAGGGGGGCGACGTTCGTCTCGTCGCCAAAATGAACCGCCTCGAGGATCCCGCGCTCGTCCGAGCGCTCTACCGAGCCTCGATTGCCGGCGTCGATATCGACCTTATTGTCCGAGACGTCTGTCGGCTCCGTCCCGGTCTTGAGGAGGTCAGCGAGACGATCAACGTTTACAGTATCGTCGGTCGGTTCCTCGAGCACTCGCGGCTGTTCTACTTTCAGACAGGCGACGACGAACGCTACTACATCGGCTCGGCCGATTGGATGACGCGTAACCTCGACAGCCGCGTCGAAACCGTGGCGCCAATTGAGGAACTACGCCTGCAGAACAGGCTTCAGTCGATACTCGAGACGCTGCTGTCGGACACCCAAAACCGGTGGAAGATGCAGTCTGACGGCACCTACGAACGGTGTCGGTCGTCCGACAGCGAGAACAGAACGGACGCTCACGAGACGTTCATGCGAAGTTCGCGGGACGCAGTTCGTTGACTTCCCATGATAATTCCACAGCAACGACGGAGTATCCACTCTACCCGGCCGGTTCCGGGGACTAGAGACGGTGTTTGCAGACGATCGAGGTACGGTGTGCTACACCCGGCTCGGGAACGCTCCGTACCGCTCCTAGAAATTTCCTTATAGCGACACGTGGTCGAGACGGATGCGTGGTGTCTTACCGGACGAACGAGTCGGCGGCCAGCGATTTCCGCCCGGCGGAGTCGTCGATCCCGAAGTGTTCGATACGCCCGCGAACCGAGAGCCACGCCATCCCCTCCAGCGGTCCACTCCACAATGTCTGAACGCTCCACGACGGCAGATCGGGTGACAGCGATCGACCCGTCCACGACGGCCAGCCGATCCACACCGGTCGATGAGACGACGGCCTGTCCGCTGTGTGCGTACACCGCCGACAGCCGGAAAGATGTCTACACGCACCTGCTGACCGGCCACCGAAAGAGTGCGATCAGCGACCTGCTCCTCGAGTCCCGCTCGGCGGAGACGACTCGCTGATCCGCTTACGCGATACGCTGCCCCTTCCTGACGTGACGCGTCGCGGATCGACGCGTCACGCGCTGATCCATGGCGACTGAACAGCGTTTCGGTCGCCACTCACTTTCGAGGCTCAGTCGCTCGAGGATCGGAGTCGGAGACGACGGCTGTTCGCGCTCACTCGTAGATCGAAAACTCGCCGGAGCCACACGGACTCGTTTTTCACGAACCGATCGGCCTGAGAGTATCGTCCGGCAGTTCGCGCGACCAGCGGGCTCCGACAGCGATCACAGACGACCAACAGTCGCGGGTACTCGTGTATGGTAGGTATCCGTACCGGAGCGATGGATGGAACCGGGCATAAATCGAACTAGGAGTCGACCAGAGGGCTACGGAGCGCTACGGATCGAGTCGACTGTTCGAGGGGGATCGCCGCGTCCTCGCGACCACCCGCTCACGCGGTACCGGAGTGCTCTCGAGCGGCGGACGGTGGGCCGGCGTTTGTCCCGTCCGATCGTACCGGTGGAGTACCGGGTTGTACGAATCCCTCGACACCGATACGGAGTGCTCGGTACGGCAACTAGCAGCGGTTTTGTACGTTCTGACAGTACCGCTAGATACTCGGTCGAGGTTACAATTCCAATGAGCAATTCATCACGCGGCTGCGACGACCGAACAGTGCGACAGCGACTCGAGGCAGCCGCAATCGATGCGGATCACGTTCCCGCGCTCGAGTGCGTCATCGTTCGATACCGAACTCAGGCGGATCGGTGTACGATCACGCCGCGGGAGTGTCCCGAAGACGAACAGACGACCACTTGGCTGTCTACCGATCTGTCGGCCGTCGTCGACCTCGATAGCATGCGGTAGCGATCGGTTTCTGGGTGGCTCGAGGCGCACTCGTCCGCGACGGTTCGTTGATCGGGACCGTCCATCGGACCTCACAGCCGTTTCGTGTCTCACGATCGGTCGATACGCAGTTCCGGCAGTGACGACGGTCAGTTGAAACCGGTTCCGGTCTCGTTTACTCGTTCATTCTGTGCCCCTTCCGTTCGTTCGGTTCGATGTTTCTCGCGGACGCGAGGGTTGAACACGCGGTCGGACGACTGCGCAAGCAGGATGAGCCCCATCGAGAGTACGATGATGGCGAGCGTCGGAACGAGTATCCAGTGGAGAAGCCCGACGCGGTACATGGCTCCGCCATCGTAGGCCGCCCGAAGCGTGATCCCCCAGTTCGTGTCCTCGAAAGGGAGGACCCCGATGAAGTACAGTCCGGCGGCCGAGAAGATCACGTTCCGCATCGCACTGACGAAGTTGACGGCGATGTACGGCAACAGTGCGGGGAGGACGTCCTTGAGAACGATCGGTCCCGTTGGGATGCCGATCGTCCGCGAGGCCTCGATGAACGATTCGTGACGGAGCTGTAAGACCTGCGAGCGGACCGCTCGAGCGAGGCCGGCCCAGGCCGCGACGGTCAACAGTACGCCGAGCGTGAACGGGTTCGACGGTTGGAAGATGACCGCCAGAACGATCACGAGCGGAAGACCAGGGATGTTGATGAAGATATCGGTGACGCCGCTGAGGACGGTATCGACGGTACCGCCCTTGTAGCCGGCGACGGTCCCGAACGCCGTCCCGACGACGATCGTAAACAGGCCGCCGGTAAGCATCATCTGTAGCATCGGCCGCGTCGAGTGAACCATCTCGGAGAACAGGTCGCGTCCCATCGGATCGGTCCCGAGTGGGTGTTCGAGGCTCTGGAACCAGGCTACTCGGTGCGGTGCGTCGTTCACCGACGTCGGTTCGACGAGGAGGGGACCGACGAGACCGACGAGGAGGTACGTGGAAACGATCGCGAGACCGGTGACCGCTCGCCAGTCACGTCGCATCGTCTCCCAGGGCTCGAGGACGAACGTACGGAGGTGTCTGCCGGCGGCCCGTCTCTTCGCCGGAGAGCTGTCGTCGGCGGGCGTGGCCGCCAGCACGTCGAGCGGATCGCTCGCGCCGTCGATCGCTCCGGAGCCGTCGGTCACAACGGGTTCCGAAGCAGAACGGTTCGACTGGTTGTGATCGGAATCTTCGTTTGCGCGCATGTTAGAGCTCCTCTCCGGAGGCGTCGATTCGCGGATCCAGTTTCGGATAGGTGAGGTCGGCGATCAGCAGTGCGACGACGACGGCAACCGTAATGACCATGAACACGCCCATCATCAGCGGATAATCGCGCGTGTTCACCGATTCGGCCATGTAGTAGCCCATCCCCTGATAGCCGAAGACCATCTCGAGGATGATGACGCCGCCGAAGATGTTCCCGATGGAGATCATGAATCCCGTGTACATCGGGAGGACGGCGTTTCGAACAACGTACTGGGTAATGATCGTCCGATCGGGGAGTCCGCGGAGTCGAGCGACCCGGATGTAGTCCGCGCCGAGGACGCGGATACTGTTCCCGCGCATGGAAAACGAGGCGATCGACCCCGAGAGCACGATCGAGAGCGTCGGCAGGGTGGCGTGGTGGATAACGCTCCTGATGAACGGCCAGTTGAACCCCGGCGTGAGTCCCGATCCGACGCGGCCCGACGTCGGAAAGTAGCCGGTTCGGTACGAGAGCGCGATGAGCAGGAAGATCGCGAAAACGTAGTAGGGAATCGAGCCGGCGAGCATGCCGTAAGACGTGAGCCCCACGTCGATCTTCGATCCCTCGTAGTACGCCATCACCGAGCCGAGCACGATTCCGACGAAGAAGCTGAAGAACAGTCCCCAGCTGACGATAAAGAGCGTCCACGGGAGCGACACCGCGATCAGCTCGTTGACGCTCTGGCCGTACCAGATCGACTGCCCGAGGTCCAACTGGTGGACGTTGATCATGTAGTCGACGAACGCGACGTGAATTGGGTCATCCGGATGCATGTTCATGAACCGCTCGACCTGCCGGTCGATCTCCGCGGACGACATGCCGCCCTCGTCTTCAAGCCGCGCACGAAGGATGTCTCCCGCGTTCCCCGGAAGGACTCGAGTGAACACGAACGACAGCACCAGAACGGCATACACCGTCAGAATCGCCTGTAAAACCCGTCTACTGTACCAGTTCATAGCGTACCTCGTGTGAATATCATCGGGGACTGCGTATCGGATCGGTACAATTGGGTGTGGGTTACTCGACGGACCAGACGATCTCCTCCGGCAATCGGAACCACTCACCCTGGTGGGCCAACCGGACCGAGGGGTGGTCGTAGTCGACGTCGAATCGATCGGTTGCCAGCGCCTCGACGTCCTGTAACGAGGCGATGAGGATGCTCGGCACGGTCTGGTTCCAGACCCAGGCGGCTTCGATCAGGTACTCGCCCCAGTCCTCGTCCGACGCGTCGGCCGGCGTCGAGAGGAACCGACTGTACGCGTCCCGGTGATCCCAGTCGTGACTGTCGCCGTCGGCGTCTCCAGGCGGCCACGGTACCTCGAACGTTCGCGGCGTGTGCTGTCTGTCCTCGAGCCGCACCCAGTCGTTGAGGTGGCTCGGCAGCGTACGGACGCCGGTCGTGTCCGTCTTGAAGTCGTACTCGCCGCCGCGTCGTCGCTCGCTTTCGGCACCGCTGTCGACGGCGTTGATCGTCACGTCCCAGCCGAACGCCGACAGTTCACTCTCACAGATCTGCGCGATGTCGAGGCGGATGTCCTGCCGAGAGAGGATCTGGATCGTCGCCTGCTCGCCGGGATCGCTGTTGGCATCGCCGTTCTCGCAAACGACAATCTCCTCGCTCTCGTCGTAGCTGTAATTCTCTGAGGCGTCGATGAGTTCCTTAGCTCGGTCTTCGTCGTGATCTCGGGTCTCGAAGTCGACGTCGTCGAGCATCGCGAGGAACTCGTCGGACTGGCCCTCGACGATCTCGTCCGGAAGGCCGTCCCAGGGGAACTCGAGCGGTTCGTAGCCGTAGGGCATCGCCGAAGTGAATGCGTCGCGATCGAACGTGTACTCGATGGCTTTCCGGATGTTAACGTCCCACGTCGGACGGGTGTCGCCGTGCAGGTCGTGACCGTTGTTGAACTTGAGGACAGCTTGTCGGAGCTGGTCCTGCCCGTAGTAGTCGTAGTCGTCAGGCATGAGGCCCTCGTCCTCCGGCTCGACCGGCATTCCCACGTCGGTGTAGTCGATCTGTCCCTCGATGAACGCCAGAAACTCGTCCTCGTGGTAGTCGAGGCGCATCCCCGTGAAATCGAGCGTTTCGGCCGCGAAGTGATCGTCGAATCGCTCGAGGGTCAACGACGTATCGGAGTGTTCGACGTACTCGACCGGTCCGTTTCCGACCGGCGGGTAGAACTGATCTTCGTCGTTGGTAAACTCCTCCCACAGTTCGAGCCACTCGTCGCTCGTCGCGTCGACCGACCCGAGCTCGTCGTGCCAGTCGGCGTGCCGGGTTCGGTTGGCGGCGTACGGTTCGCGGACCAGCGAATCAGTCGCCCAGAACCGGCTCTGCGGGATGTCGTCGCGGAACACCATCGTCGCGGTCTTGTCGCTCTCGACGACGAACCCGTCGTCCTCGAGCAGCCCGCTCTCGCGGGCACCGTCGGCTTCCTGTAGCCAGAAGTGATAGTCGAAGCCGATCGAGACGTCTTCGGTCGTCACCTCGTCGCCGTTGTGCCAGTACCAGTCGTCGCGGTACTCGAGCCAGAGCTCGTTGCCGTCGATATCGTAGTCCGCGACGCCTTCCGCGTGGAGTTCGTCGGTGTTCGGCGTGTAGACGAACGCGCTCGAGTAGAGGAAGTCGTCGGCAGCGACCGAGAGGACGTCGTTGTAATAGTTCCAGCTGTAGTCCGCAGAGAGCGGCTCGTTGATTGCGCTCACGATCGTTCCCTCGTCGTCGTCGAGGTGTGGGTCGTCCGTGCTGTCAGCACAGCCTGCAAGCATCGCGAGTCCGCCGGCAGCGAATCCAGTCTTTGCAACCAGCTCCCGACGGGTGTACCGCCGATTTGCGTTAGGAGACACAGGCTGAGATTCGCGAACTGCATAAAGAGAGCTTATATGATATGTCTGGATCTCTCGGGAGACGACCGGCTGTCCGCATAGCACTGTATAGCCCCCTCCCTGACACTCGTGTGTACGTATCCCACGGGTGGCTATAGTGAGGCGGGCTCCGCTTGGACAGTCCTCGAGACCGACTCAAAGTCGACAGTCGTGGGCGGCGTCGAGGAAGAACGGCTGCGTACAGGTAACGGCGCCGTTAGCCGCCGAGACCTCCGCTCGGATCGACGATGCGTCGACGTCACCGGCGGTGGTCTCGGATCCTCGGTCGACGGAGGCGCCATCCGCGATCCAGGTGATCGACTCGGCGGCGGGCGCGCGAATGCGAATGCGATCGTCGTCGACGTCGATCCGATCGATCGGCGGTGCCTCGCCGTCGCCGTCGTACTGGACGTAGCTGCGACCGGCACGGAGCGCATCGAGGACGCTGGTCGGCGAGCAGTCTTCAAGCACCAGTACCGTCCGCGAGCGGTCGAACCGTTCGGCACCCGCCGGGCGCCGTTTTGCGTGATAGTCATCGTTCGCGAACGCCCAGATCGGTCGCTCGGTACCGAGTTCGCAGAGGAGTTCATCCCAGATTGCCCGGCAGTTCGGGTAGCGATCGCGGGCGTTGAACGCCTCGAGTCCGAGCAGCCCGGCCGTCCGTGCGAAGAGGTCGACGTACGATTCCAGGTCGTCCGGATCCGCCGGATCAACGTACTTGCCCGGGTGGGGAAGGAAGGTGACGCCACCCCGTTCCTCCACGTCTGTCGCGACCGTCTCGAGCGGCTCCTCGTGGCCGTAGCCAAGCGCCGTCCCGAGGTTCACGATGTCGTGTAACCCCTCGAGTCCGCCAAACGACCCCCTGAGTTCGGCTCCTTCGAGTGCGGCCATTCCGAGTGCGTCGGGATCGACTCCCCACCGCGTCCACGGCCAACTCGTTTCCTCGAGACCGTCGAAGTAGGGCTCTCCTTTGTGTTTCGTTCCGTCAACGTAGTACTCGTGTTCGGTTACAGCGAGCACAGTGTACCCCGCGTTTCGGTACTTCTCTACGACAGTGGCCGGAGACGGTCGCGTCTCCTCGAGGACCGCGTCGTGGGCCGGCTCGTGGGCGTCGGAGTCGGAATCGATGCGATTCCGCGGTTCGTGCAGGTGAAGTTGGGCGCGGTGGTGGTCGGTTAGATTCCAGTCGATATCGTCGTACGGGCTCGTAACGCTCATCCACCGAAAGCTTCCGCTGCAGCGGTTAAATTCGACCGTTTTTGAATAGAAATAAGATCGTTTCTCACAGGAGATCGCTATAGTACTCTGTACTCGCTGTCCCCGCTGATCGTCGAGCGGTTTCCCCATCGCTCGCGCGTCGTCGTGCGTACGAACGATCGTTAGTGGTGAGTCGCACGCGTTGGTGCAGGTCGTCGTCGGTGGTTCCGGTACTGGCACACACTGCAGTTGGCCCCGGAATCCACCATCGGTCACCGATCAGCACCCGACGATGGCCTACGAACGAGACCAGCGGACGACCAGATACCACGTCGTTCCGAAAACGAGCAGAAAGGTTCCCCAGACGGCCATGAGGGCCGGCCAAACGCCGTACTGAAGCAGATACGCGACGGTCACGACACAGATTCCCGCGACGACCAGCAACAGGGAGACCGACGACGTAACCGGTTGTCCCACGCTTCGCAGCCGATCGCCAAGCCGTCGGATTCGCTCGAGGAGCCCGAGTGCACTCGACGGTAGTTCGATCCTCATCGCGGTTCCTCCGCGGTGCTGGCGCTGTCGCTATCGTCTGACTCCGTCTCCAGCGGCGGGCTGTCCCAGTAGTCGTGGTCGTCGATGGGCCTGAAACACCGCGTTGTGCCGCCGCACGCACCATCGGTTGCCTCGAGGGACGGCGTCCGTGCGGTACAGATTTCGCGGGCGTACTCACACCGGGTACGGTAGCGACAGCCGCTCGGCACGTTCGTCGCGTCCGGGACGTCGATGCCGCCGACCGGTGGGTCGGTGGGTTCGTCGTCCGGATACAGCTCTGGGGTCGCCCAGCGGAGCGCCTGCGTGTAAGGATGTTGTGGATTCTCGAGCACCTGATCGGGGGTTCCGATTTCGACGAGTTCGCCGAGGTACATTACGCCGATCCGGCCGCCGGTTTTTCCGGCCATGTAGCGGGCGTTCGCGAGATCGTGAGAGACCATCAGGAACGACGTCCCGAACAGGTCCTGGAGTCTGATCAGCAGGTCCATGATCTCGACGCGCAACGAAACGTCGAGCGCGCTGACCGGCTCGTCGGCGAATATCAGATCGGGGTTCGTGAGGAACGCCCGAACCAGCGCGACGCGCTGTTGCTCGCCGCCGCTCAACTGGTGTGGATACCGTTCGAGGTAATCCTCCGGCGGTGTGATCCCAACCTCCCGGAGCAGGGTCGTGAGTATCTGGCGTCGCTCGGTGGCGGTTTTGTCGCCGCGCCAGCGTTTCAACGGTTCAGCCAGGATTCCCGACATTTTCCGATTCGGATTGAGGGCGCTGCCGGGGTCCTGGTGGACAATCTGGAGATTTCGGCGGATCTCTCCCCACGGAATTTCGACGTCGCCGAACCGTCGCCGCGCGTTCCAGATATGCTGTCCCCGGTACTCGACTCGACCGGCCGTTGGCTCCTGGAGCCCGATCGCCGTCTTTCCCAGCGTGGACTTCCCGCAGCCGCTCTCGCCGACGATAACGAGTACATCGTCCGCATAGATGTCGAGCGAAACGCCGTCGACGGCGCGGACCGGAGACGAGGTCCCAAAAAATCGGTCCAACAGCCCTCGTTCGTCAGTCCGAAAGTGGACGTCGACGTCGTCGAGCGAGACGAGCGGCGTCTCGGAACGAGAGCCGGTCTCCGTCTCCGGACGGACAGCTCTCGCCGTCCCCTCGGCTCCCGGGGAGACCGACTCCGCGCCCGAACGGGTACCAGTCGGTTCGGTCCCGTCATCGATTCCGGCGAGCGAAACGACGTCCGCGGCGTCCTTCCAGTGATGGCACCCGACGCGGTGGTTCGCGTTGACCCGGTCGAACTGCGGCTCGTCGCGGCGACACTGCTCGCTCGCGAGCGGGCACCGCGGAGCGTACGAACAGCCTGCGGGCGATTCGACCGGATCGGGTGATCGTCCGTTGATCGGTGCCATCTCCTCGAGTGGAAGCGTCAGATTCGGCGACGCGGTGAGCAACGCTCGCGTGTAGGGATGACTCGCCGCCTTCAGGACCTCGTTCGTCGGCCCGAGTTCGACGATATCGAACGCGTACATGACGGCGAGTCGATCCGCGAACCCCGAGAGCAAAGCAATATCGTGCGTAATGAACACGATCGTGAGATCGTACGTCTCCTTCAGTTCGGACAGCAGTCTGATGATCGACTGCTGCATCAACAGATCGAGCGCCGCCGTCGGCTCGTCCATCACGAGCACGTCCGGCTCGAGGACGAGACTCAGCGCGATGAGGGCCCGCTGTTTCATCCCGCCGCTCAGTTCGTGGGGATGCGCATCGAACACCCGCTCAGGGTCGAGAGAGAGATCCTCGAGGATCCCCCGGGCACGCTCCATGCCGACCGAAACCGGGACGTCGTGGGCAACGAACGTCTCGACGAAGCTCGTCTCGATTTTCCGAACGGGGTTGAACGAACTCATCGCCCCCTGAAAGACCATCGAGACGGTGTCCCAGCGGAACGACCGGAGCGCAGTGTCGCTCAACTCGGTTACGTCGATCGCCTCTCCCTGTTCGGGATTGTAGCGTATCTCCCCCTCGAGGACGCCGGGTTCGGGGATCGCGTTCATGAGCGCCGACGCCAGCATCGACTTTCCGGACCCGCTCTCGCCGACGACGCCGAGGATCTCGTTTCGTTCGATTTCGAGAGTCACGCCGTCGAGCACTCGAGAGCGACCACGATCCATCTCGAAGGTGACCGTTGCGTCCCGAAGCTCCATGACGGGATCGGTGTCCGGATCGGACGACGCGGCGTTCTCGTCGACATCTCGCCCGTCGAACCGTTCGGTCCTGGTCTCGCTCACGACGCGAACACCCCCTGCCCCGTCGCGGTCGTTCGAACCGGTGCAACTCGTCGTGTCGATCTGTGTACGGTGAGTTCGATCATTGTCAGATCCGTCGCCCTCGAGCGCCCGATTCGCCCTGATCGTTCCGCCGTCCGTTCGGTGCCGGGCGATCGTTCGCGCGCGGTCATGGATTCATACCCCCAACGACCCCAGTAGCTGCCAGCAGATGTACAGTCCGAGCGGAATCGCGACGACGACGCTCGCCCGACGGCGGTCGAGATCGCACGCGGTCGTCACGCCGTTGACCCAGACGTGCGCACTCGCGAGCAGTACGCCACAGCCGAGAAGGGTAGTTCCAACCAGAATCGGGTCGCCGGCAGTTTGGCCGGTGTACTCCGTGAGTTTCGCCCACTCCTGTTCCATGCCGAACGGCTCCCAGTCGGGGTACGTGACGGCACGGAGCGCGTAGTATCGGCCCGCCGCCCAGATGATCGCGGCGGGAACGAACGGGAATAGTCCCCAGCCGACGACGCGAATGACGTGGCCGAACAGCGGCGTCCCGCCGAGCGGAATCGACACCAGATAGATCCCCGCTGCGAAGAATCCCCAGAGCAAGATGCCCTCGAGCAGCCGATACAGGCCGAAGATGATGAGCAGATCTATCTGCTCGAGATATGCGGGTCCGAGCGCGAGATAGAGCGCGTACGTCTGGGTCAGGTGGGCGACGCCGACCAGCAACGCAGCCAGCGTCGGTACGACCAGCGTTCCGACCGCCGCCTCGCGCTGCAGAAACGCTTTCAGGCCCGTTCGATTTGCCCCTCTCGTCATCTCCTCTCACCGTACTCGAGTCGTCCGTTCAATCCGCTGTTGGCCGCGACGGGTCCCACCCTGTAACGATCACGATCGCCGTTCCGAGCAGCGTCAGCGCGATCGGGATCAGCGAAAGCGTCGCGACGACAGCTTCGCCTGAATCGGGCTCGATGAACGGGGCGGCAAACGCGAGCAGCAGTAAGAGGAGGATGCTCGCGGTGAACAGAAACCGGACGAGTGACCGTGTGAGTAACATGTTCGAGGGTCATGAACGGAGTTCGGTCGTCGTTTCGAGGAAAGCGGGGGCGTCGACCGTGACTGCCTGGTTCGTCTCGACGAACTGTTCGAGAAACGGGACGCGCCGCCCGATTTCGTCGGGCGTGTGCGAATCCGATCCGAGAACGAACTCGATCTCTCGGTCGACGAAGACGTCCAGCAGCTCCGGGTTGGGGTGTACCCGACCGAGCGATCGAAAGACTCGACCGGCGTTTATCTCCGGTTTCGTCCGCGAGTCAGCGAGCGCCGCCGCGAGCGCTTCGTAGTGCGCCGCCGTCGTGACGCCGCGCAGCTGCGGGTGGCGCTCGGGGAGGTCAAGGTGGGCGGCGATATCGAACAGCTCCGACTCGATCAGTTCGATCACCGTCTCGTAGTACGTATCGACCGCTTCTCGACGGTCCGCCGGCGGGCACTCGGCGTACGGCGCGCCCGTTGCGTAGTCGTACGCTTCAGCGAAGTGAACAGCGCCGATGCTATAATCGAACGCCGCCTCCTCGAGGAACGCGCCGATTTGGTCGTCCGTCCCGCGGACGTAACTCAACTCGACGGCGTCGAACAGCCGCAGGTCGAATCGGTCCCGAGCGTCGTCGATCCGCTCGCGCCGCCGTTCGTACGTCTCGGCGAGATCGTACCGCTCGCGCCGGCTGAAGTCGTCGTCGACGAGGATGCAGTGATCCGCGAGACCGATCCCGGTACAGCCTGCGTCGGCGGCCGCGGTAACCATCGACTCCAGCGACGATCCGTCGGAGAACTGCGTGTGCGTGTGAAGGTCGTACATGTCTGGCTCGATACGCTCAGGTGTCTCCGGAGACGTCGACGAGTCGTTTCCCGTCCAGTTTCGGGAGCTCCGTTCGAGAGTCAAACGAGAGGCTGTACTCCAGAAGGTCACGACACCGAATATCGGCTTTCGCCGCGTACTTCGCGGCCTTCCCGGCGGTGAGTATCTCTCGGTAGCAGTCCAGTTCGGCTGTAGTCGGCTCGTCGCCCTCGAGGTAGCGGTGGATGAGGACCGCTCCGATGGTGTCCTCGGGGGTCGGTTTCCCCTTCGATCCCGCCGCGACGGTGATCGTCGATTTCTCGTCCTCGCGGAGGTGGGCCGCGAGCGCCTTCGCGTTCATCGTCGATCCGATATAGACGTCGACGTCACGCGTTCTCTCGGCTCGCTTCCGAAGATCCGTCACTGCGGCTCCGCCGTTCGACGAGGTGACGGCGGCCGGCCGTCCGTCGACGTCGATCCTCTGGACGTAGCTGGGCGAGTTGAAGAAATCGTACCCTTCCGTCGGCGTGTAGTTCTCGCTGCTTCCACCGCCGATCCGCGCGTCCGAATGTCGGTCTTTGAACGCGAACTCGTCGCCACGCTCGTCGGGAACGTGAACGAAGGTCGCGCCGGCCCGAAGCAGTTCGAGCACCGTGTTCGAGTAGTGGGTCACGTCGATGACGACGTAATTCGCCGTCTCGAGTTGCGCCGGAATCTGGGCACGCGAGGGAATCATCCGCTCCGTAAACCGCTCGTCGATCTGCGCCACTGCTGATGTCACAGCGTAACGTCATCGCGGACGGACTGATCAACGTGTATATGTTAGGTATAGTGTGGTACAGCGTTCTCCGTGACCGATCGTACTACTACTGCGGATCACGGGATGACCGGATTCGCGTCCGATTTCCGTCCGCGAACGTCGCCGCCGCATCGCCCGGCGTCCTCGACTACGACTGCCTCGAGCGACCGATCGACGGTCTCTAGCACCCGGGAAAGAGCCGCGCCGAGCGTCGCGATCGCGGCGAGGACCGGATACGTTCGCTCACACTCCTGGTAAAGGTACTGCTCGAGCGAACCGACCTCGGCCAGCGAGAACCGGCGCTCCCGTCGGATTTCCCGCTGGCGCTCGTCGGCGAGTTCGTCGCAGCGCTCTCGAAGTCCCTCCAGTCGCTCCCTGGTGAGCCAGAGCGCGTTGAACTCGAGCCGTTCCAGCGGTTGGTTCCGAAGAGCGGTGAGTTCCTCGAGGAGGGACGAACACTCCCGTTCGGCGGCGGCGACGCTCTCGCACTCCGTTTCGATCGACGACAGGAGTTGGGCTCGGTTCCTGACGGACTGGCGCGTCGCCGCGAGCAGCGACCGTTTCAGCTGCGGGGAGAGGATCTCGTGGTGGGCGAGCGCGGCCGCCAACTCGTCGCTGAACTCCTCGGCGATGCTCTCGAGCCACGTGTCGTCGTATCGCTCCGCGTAGTGTGGAACGCTCATCACGGTCTCGGCGTACGCCTTCCGAACCGATGTCAGCCCCGGTGGGGCTTCGTCACCGATGCGTCTCGCCGAATTCGAGACGCGTGGCACGGCCGTTTCGAACGCCGCGACGCGCTTTGCGAACCGTTCGAGCGCGCGTCGTTCCCTCGACAACTCCCGTTGCTCTCGCTCGAGCGCTCGCGTCGCCGCCTCGAGCGTGTCCGTTGGCGCGGTCGGCTCCATGGTGGCAACCGCGTCACCTCAGCACCGTAACGGTACCTAGTAGTACTCGATTCGCGTATGTTCGGGCATGTAGCGGCCTATAGGGGGCGGGGAGTCCAGTCCACCCGCCGCAGACGATATTGTGTTCTCGGTAAGTAGTCGAGGGACAACACCATCCAGACTGCTACAGGTAGGTACCAGCACCTCGCGGTGGCTCATTCATGTAGACGAGGCGACCACCGTCGAGGCGGAGAACCGTGAGCGAGTTCCGAACGACCGTCGAGACGCCATTAAACACAGACCATCGAGCGAGTACTCCACAACGCGGTACCCCTGCCCGTTATCGCTTCGGTTGTATCGCGACGGGGAGTCCTTGCAGCATCAACAGATAACATGTATTCCATCCGGATCGATGTTCAGAGGTATTGAATCCCCCTGTTTAACGGAATCTGCCGTACGTTCCATTCTCACTGTGACGCGCTCTTCGTTCGGGAGTTCCACGAACAACTGGACTTGATCCCCCAGATAAAATATGTCGAGAAGTTCTCCGTGGATTTGACCTTGTCTCACGCTGAAATTTTCTGACCGGACCACAGCGATTCCCCCGTAGAGCGGTGAGCGAGCAACGTCGTTCGAAAGACGTTGTACGTCTTTCGTGACTGAGCGAATCAAAGCTAAGCGGGAGCGAAACTCCCGCGAGGTCAGCGGGACTACGTCCCGCCAGAATTAGCGAGGTCAGCGAAACCAAAGGTTTCCCTTGATGACGAGAAACCTTCAGTTCCTCAAACCACGAATGAACCCGACGAGAAAAAGTACGTGGGAACTTGTAGTGAGCAGTAGTTCCACAAGAGTAGGGATATAAAGAAAAATATTTCGATAAATCCATTTATTTATATGTCTGTCGACCGTGTTTTTCTGGTATGGACAAACACCCCATCTCCCGGCGCGGCTACCTCGGTACGACTGGTGTCGTGTTAGGGACCGGTCTTGCAGGCTGTATTGACTCTAGTTCGGCGGCCAATTCAGATGCCTTCAATGTGGACGCTACGTTTGAACTCAGCGGCGACGGCCCGGGAGAACCTGTAACGGTGAGCCTGGTTCTCGACGATAACGAATTCGAGAGAACGTTCCAACCCGGCGAGAAATTTGAAACCGAACTTGACAGCCTCCATGGGGACGCGGAAATCGAGGTGGAATACGAGAAGAAGGTGAAGGCCGAACTAGAGTGGAGTGCGCCAGGAATCGAACTCAATGTCGACATCGAACAAGCACAGTGGGACCATACCACCGGAAATGTCGAAATCTCTCTCGAGAACGAGGAACTGACAACCGCGTTCGACGCCACGCTCACGCTTCCGGAGGCGACCACCGAAATCACTGGTACCGATACCCGGACCGTCCAAGCGGAAACGGAGTACGAAATCGATATCCCCCTCACAGTTGAGGATGACGAAGTTGAGGGGGGGCTTGAGATCGAGTGGGATGACGACGAGGACGACGATGCAGATGATGATGATGATGATGACTTAGATGATGAGGATGACGTCGAGGACGACGATGATGATTGAAGAGAGCTAACGGAATCCAGTTCCGGGCCGTTTTTGTCTACGTGATGAATTCTTGTGAGGTCCCCTCGGATATAGAATACAGGGTCTCAGTGGCTCAGTTGACGTTTAACAACTCCTTGGTAGTTTGACGCTGAGGAGGTCTATGGTCTGACCACGTCACACAGCTTTGATCATCTATTGACCGTAACCGAGTCAAACGTATCGCTCGATGAGAATTTAAACAAAGCCATACCAGTAGATGCTGAATGAGGATACCGCTTGTCCTATTGAAACTGCTCTCCGATCGGTTTCCGACGGAATCCTTATTTGAGCGACTTCACAACTATTGGCTAATGTCAGAAACGGACGAGCGACTCCGTCGCTACCTCGAGGACGAACTCGGCGAGTGTCGCAACGACGACCTCCAGAACCGACTCGCCGAACTCGACGAACTGGAGTCGGTACTCAGTGAGGAGGTCGTTTCGAGCGACGTTCGAACGCTCTCTGCGCTCGGGAACGAGACGCGATACCGACTTGTCCGACTCCTGGTCGAAGCCGACGAGGCGCTGTGCGTCTGTGAAATTACACCGCTTGTTACTGTGAGCGATAGCGCCGTCAGTCACGCGCTTTCCAATCTTACGGAGGCTGGCCTCGTAACCAAACAAAAAGAGGGACGCTGGCGGAAATATCAAGCCACCAGTCGAGCAAGCGCTCTTCTCACTGTTCTCGACGGATCTCGCTGATCTCGTTTTCGTTTGCTGGCTCGAGAGCACTGCGTATCACTCACACAGTTGCAACTCGTCCATTGCACTTATGTATGAGTGCTCGTTCAATTGAAGCATGGTTCAATCAAGTCGGGAAACTCAGTCGGGAGATGCTACAGTTCCCGAAGCTGAGGCGGTCGAGTTCGAAAAAACCAGCAGCAAAAGTAAGCGTCAGCGCGAGGGGGTCGGAAACGGATCGGCGTATGGCGTCCGAACCGGTGAGTCAGACCTACTCTTCTTCGAGGGAATCGTTCCCGAAGAATCGGGTGTTGTCATGAGCGAGTACTCAATTGAAGAGCAGACGGCTCTCTGTCTCGATCGACTCGAATCGCTGCTCTCGGCGCGGGATATGACGCTCGATGACGTGATGAAAATCGAGGTGCAGGTGACCGATATGGACTCTCGAGCGGCCGTCGATGACGTGTATCGGGCTCGATTCGACGGGACGTACCCGCCGCGTACGACCGTTGGCGTCTGCTCACTCCCCGGCAACGCTGCCGTGCAACTCGACGTCATCGCCGCTGATGAATAAGACTACGAGTAGCCAGATGAGCGGAGACAATTTCACGGTAGGGAGCGTGTCGAATCGGCACAGTGAATGGTCGCTATCGGCTGGGGGTCGGTTACGGTGAGCAGCCTCGAGCACGATCACGGGGCGGACTGCGGCTGTCCGGACTGTGGCGATCCACGATCGATGGACTTCCTCGATAAGTATCTCACCGTCTGGATTTTTCTCGCAATGGGAGTCGGCGTTGGCCTCGGCTACGTCGCGCCCGGAGTCGTCGACCCGATCCAGGACTACTACCTCGTCGAGATCGGACTGATCGCAATGATGTACCCGCCGCTGGCGAAAGTCAACTACGGACAACTCCCGCGGGTGTTCAGCGCGTGGCGCGTGCTCAGTTTGAGTCTCATCCAGAACTGGCTCATCGGGCCGACGCTGATGTTCCTGCTGGCGGTGGTTTTCTTCAGCGGGCTCGTCCCACCGTTCCCGGCTCACCCCGAGTACTTTCTCGGGCTGATCTTCATCGGGATGGCTCGCTGCATCGCGATGGTGCTCGTCTGGAACGACCTCGCCGACGGCTCGAGTGAGTACGCTGCCGGCCTTGTCGCGTTCAACAGCGTCTTCCAGATCATCACCTACGGGGTGTATATCTGGTTCTTCGCGCTGTTCCTGCCGCCGCTTTTAGGGATGGACGCGCTGGTTGCCGGCATCGGCACCTTCGACATCACCGTTACCCAGGTGTTCTGGGCGATCGCGATCTTCCTCGGGCTTCCGTTCGCCGGCGGGATCCTCACTCGCCTGGGCGGCGTTCGAGCCAAGGGTGAGGAATGGTACGAAGAGGAGTTCGTTCCGACGATCAGCCCAGTCACGCTGATCGCGCTGCTTTTCACTGTGGTCGTGATGTTCGCCACGCAGGGTGAGAATATCCTCGTCCAGCCGACCGACGTCGTCTGGATCGCCGTGCCGCTGACGATTTACTTCGTCATCATGTTCCTCGTGAGCTTCGCGATGGGCCGTGGCATCGGCGCGGACTACTCGACGACGACGGCTATCGGCTTCACCGCGGCGTCGAACAACTTCGAACTCGCGATCGCCGTCGCCGTCGCCGTCTTCGGCGTCGGCTCCGGTGTCGCGTTCGCGACCGTCATCGGCCCGCTGATCGAAGTACCGGTCCTGTTGGCGCTGGTCAACGTCGCCATCTACTTCCAGAGGAAGTTCGACTGGGCCGGCTACGAGACCGGCCAACTCGAGAGCACGAAGCCGACAACCAACGACGCGACGCCCTCGAAAACGGACGACGACTAACCACCCATGACAATCGACACAGTTCTGATCCCGACCGACGGCAGCGACCCGGCCGAAAACGCGGCTCGACGCGGGTTCGACCTTGCAGCACAGTGTACCGCGGACATCCACGTTCTTTCCGTGGCAGACAGCAGTATCGCCACCGGCGCGGGATACTCGGGAGATTCCCGATCGATTCGCCAACGCCTTCGGGAAACGGCGACCGCTCGAGCGACCTCGCTCAGAGACGAGGCCGCCGAACGCGGACTCGACGCCACTGCCGCGACCCGTGAGGGGATTCCCGCAAAAGAGATCGCCGACTACGCGGACGAACACGATATCGATACCATCGCCATCGGCACGTCCGGACGGGGCGGCGTCGCGCGCGCAGTGGTCGGCAGCGTCGCCGACAAAGTGGTCCGGACCGCATCGGTCCCCGTCCTGACGATCGGTCCCGAAGCGGCGGATATCACCGAGGGCGAATCGACCGTCGATTCGATCCTCCTCCCCACTGACGGCAGCGAGACTGCGATAGCCGCGGCGCGACTGGGTCTCGGGTTCGCGGCCGATCTCGAGGCGACCGTTCACCTCCTCACGGTGATCGACAGCGACCGCGATCGGGTTCTCTCGACGCTCCCGGGATCGGACGCGGGGGCCGACATCGATTCGGACGAGCGCCGTGAGGGGGCAAGCGACGTACTCGAGACGCTCGCAACCGATGCTCGTTCCCTCGGTCTCGACGTCGTCACGGAAACCAGCACCGGCCGGCCGGCCGACGAAATCGTCGACTACGCCGAATCGGCGTCGATCGATCTGATCGCAATGGGGACTGCCGGTCGCGGCGGCTTCGATCGGTACCTCCTCGGAAGCGTGACAGACGAGGTCGTGAGAACGGCGACGGTGCCGGCGTTGACGATCAGAGCGAACGAAGGCGAGTAGCGCCAGTCCACACGCAAGGATTCCCTATAGTAGCCACTGGAAGTCAATGCACACTCGACCGCAGGACGACGTTGCGATCGATGTGTAAATCGTTTCAGTGGCTACTATAATCCGATAGCTTATGGGTTTCTGGATCGCATAATTGAACGATGACTTCGGACGACAGCCAACGGAACGGGCCGGAGGGGTGTGAGTTGTCCATCGACGACGACACAATCGCCAGCGTAACGGACCGACCGCTCGAAACCCAAGTCGACCTGTTCTCGACGCTTGGCAACGAGACGCGGTACCGGATTCTACTCCTGCTCGCCGAAGCGGACGAGCCGGTCTGTGGCTGTGAAATCGAACCGCACCTCGACGTCGGCCAGAGCAGCATCAGCCAGTCTCTCTCTCGGCTCCGGAAAGCCGGACTGGTCTCGAGGACCAAAGACGGCCGTTGGCGATACTACGAACCGACGGAGATCGGTGAGACGCTCGCTGCACTTGTCGAATCGGACGTCGCCACGGAGCCGTTGATCGCTGACTGACCCGTCCGCCGGCCGTTGTCGATCGTCGTTTTGTCCGGTTCACCGACCCCGTCCGTACCCCTCGTTCGCTGAGTTGAGACGCTCTTACTGCAGCTATCGTCCGATAGTACGTGAACCGGTCTCTGAGTTTAGAGCGGTTTTATAATTTTCTGACACTCGTGTGGCGACTATATGAGGGAATTTTAATATTATGATTCAATAATATGGGGCCATGCCTGGGAGAGACATACTCAGCAGAGGGACGAACTGTGAGTGGTCCAGACCATGAGCCTGGATATTACGGAAAAGGTGGGCAAGCCGGCGGATGGCGTCTCGAGACGCACGGTCCTGAAATCGATCGGCCTCGCCGCCGCCGGGGCGGGTCTCGGCGGAACGTACTACTTTACAGATATCGGGAGCGCGGACGATCCGCTCGAGTACGATGTCGAGGAGGTATCGACCGCGTGCTGGATCGGCAAACAGGACTGTACGATGCGGGCGAAGGTCGTCAACGATCGCGTCGTCCAGCTCAGGCCGGATCCGAACGACGAGGTGATCGATGGACTCTGTCCGAAGGGCGTCTCGACGGTTGCGGACCTCTACGATCCGTACCGTATCAAACAGCCGCTCAAACGAGTCGACGGCGAGAAAGGCGAGGTCGGCGAGTTCGAGCCGATCTCCTGGGAGCAGGCTGCCGAAGAAATCGGCGAGGAACTCGCCCCGATGCTCGAGGACGATCCCCGTCGCGTCCACTTCCAGATCGGTCGCGTCAAAGGCGCGGAGTGGCACATGGACGGCTGGGTCGAAGCCCTCGAGGAGGAGTACGGCGAGGGGATCAACGTGCGCGGCCACGGAAACGTCTGTGCGACGGGGAACAAGATGGCGCTCAGTCGAATGGGTGCCGGCTTCTCGTCGCCAGAACCGGACTTCCACAACACCGAGTTCTTCCTGAACTGGGGCTGGAACGCGACTCAGGCCGGTGGGCCACACCTGTGTAACACGACCTACTCCCGGGAGATGTCCGAGGGGTACGAAAACGGGATGGACATCGCCGTGCTCGACCCGCAGCGACGAGGGGCGGGCCAGTGGTGCGACGAGTGGCTGCCGATCGAACCCGGTACCGATCTTGCCTTTTTCCTCGCGTTCAATCACGTGCTTCTCGAGGAGGAGTACATCGACGAGTGGTTCCTCACGAACACCACGAACGCGCCGTGTCTCGTCTACACCGAGGGCGACAACGAGGGCGAGGTCGTCCGTGCGGCCGACGTCGATGACCTCGACGAAGAGTCGGAGGATCCGCTCGAGTCCGACGCGGCGATCCTCTGGACCGAAGGCGAGGTCGTCTACGACGAGGACGCCGACGAACTCACGGTTCACGAGGAGACCCTGCCGGACGATCCCCACGACCCGACGGCGGTGGGGACGGCCGCGCTGCGCGTCGATGACGACCTCGAGGTCGACGGCGACGAGGTCCGGCCGGCGTTCGAACTGTTCGCGGAGTCCGTCGCAGAGTACGATCCCGAGTGGGCGGCCGAAATCACCGACCTCCCCGCCGAGCAGATCCGACGCGTCGCCGAAAAATGGGGCGAAGAGGCCCGAATCGGCTCGACGACGACGGTCGAGGTAAACGGCGAGCGTCGCCAGGTTCCCTACCGCCCGGTTTCGATGTCGCTGTATCACGTCAGCCAGCAGGAACTGGGGCCGACCGCGATGCAAGCGGGGATGATGCCACTGTTCCTCGTCGGGGCCGTCGAGACGGTCGGAAGCAGCCGAACCGGCTACGTGAACGCGCCGGATCCGTCCTCCCGGGAACACGTTCGTGAGCGAGCGTTCGATCCCGAGGAGACGCTGACCTGGGAGCCCGATGCGCCGGATCTCGAGGGTACCTACTTCCATCCGGACGCGAACGGCTCCTACGCCAAGGTCCCTCACGTGCTGAACAACCCCGACGAGTACAACCTCCCGCACGATCCGGAGGACATGGCCGTCGTCGTCTGTTATGCGAACCCGCTCGCGGGGGCGCCAAACCGAGAGCGGACACGAGAGGGCTACTCCCAGTACGGAACGGTCATCGCGGTCGATCCGGAGATGAGTGATACGGCGGCGTACACCGCCGACTACGTGTTGCCCACGACGACCGTCGACAAGTACGAGAACGCTAAAGACGGGATGAGCAACACCCACTACACGAGTTCGACGCGAACGGCCCCGATCCCGCAGTTGTGGGAGTGTCGCGACGAGGGAGACATCTTCAAGGACCTCGCCGCTGCGCTCGACGTCGGCGACAACTACGTCGACTACGTCAACGAGGCGTTCGAACTCGAGGACGGCGACGCATTCGACGATGTCGACGAACTCACGGTCGAGGAGTGTCTGGATCGGTCACCCAGGTACGGCGAAGAGTACCGCGAGGGTCCTCAAAGCGAGGAACGACCGCTCACCGAGCGCTACTGGGCGCTCATGCCCGAGTCCGACCATCTCGACGAGGACGTCCACCGGACCGAGTACAGCCCCTTCGGGTTCAAGTGGCAGTTCTACCTCGAGTCGTTCGAACTCCTCGGGGAGAACGTCCGCGAGGGCTTCGAGGACGAATACGGCGACGACCCCACCGAGCAGTTCCCGTACATACAGGACATCAACGGGTTCGCACAGTGGCGCGAGCCGACGATGTGGAACTCGCCCGACGAGTACGATCTGACGCTGTTCGACTACAAACAGATCGAACACAAGCAGTCCCGAACCGCACAGAACCCGCTTCTCAACGAACTCGCGCCGAACAACTACATCCGAATGAACTCGCGCGACGCAGCCGAGATCGGCGTCTCCGACGGCGACCGGGTCGTCGTCGAGAGCCACAACGCGGTCACCGGCGACACCTACCAACTCGAGGGCGACCTGATGGTACTCGAGGGGATCAAACCCGGAACGATCGCAATCCCGTACGGCAACGACACCCACACGCAACACCCGAACGTCAAGGCGCTCGACGAGGGCGCGAATCCGAACGATCTCTTCGATTCGACGGAGGGGTACTGTTCGTGGTCGGCCGATCAGTCGTTCCATATCCGCGTCACCGTCGAGCCCGCCGGGGGTGATGGCGCATGACCCAGATGGGGATGGCTATCGACTTAGAGCGCTGTCAGGGCTGTCGGGCCTGCGTACTGGCCTGCAAGACGGAAAACGACACGCCCCGCGGCGCGTTCTGGATGAACGTCTTCCGCCACGAGGAAGGCGAGTTCCCGGACGTAGACCAGGGCTTTACGCCGAACCCGTGTCATCACTGTTCGGAGCCGTCCTGTGCGGAGGTCTGTCCGACGACGGCCCGCTTCAAGCGGGAGTCGGACGGGATCGTCCTCACGGATTACGACACCTGTATCGGCTGTCGGTACTGCGAGGTCGGCTGTCCGTACGGCGTCAACTACTTCCAGTGGCGTGACTCCCCGGAGGGACAGTACGGCTTCGCAACTGGCGACGAACTCGTCGACGAGGTCCATCAGAACCTACAGGAACTCGACGACGAGTTCGAGGGCAGCGATCGACCGTGGGCCGACCACAGCCTGAGCGAGACCCAGGAGCCACGCGGAAACAAGCTGGGCGGCGGCGACCACAAGGTCGGCACGATGGGCAAGTGTACGTTCTGTGTTCACCGACAGGACGGCGACGACGAGGAGCTCCGGGGGACGACCGCCTGCGAGGAAGTCTGTCCGACCAACGTCATTCACTTCGGAGATATGGAGGATCCGGAGAGCAAGCCCCGCCAGCACCTCGAGGCCAAGGGACGTACACAGCAGTGGAAGATGCTCAAAGAGACCGGCAACGAGCCGAACGTCGTCTATCTCGGCGATCAGCCGACCAGCGACGCTCGAAACATGGAAGACGACTACAAGGATCCGGACGAGGCGATCGACGCCGAGACCGAGCGCGAACCCCAGTACCTCGCGGCCGACGGAGGTGAGATCCAATGAGTGCGATCGATGCGGATATCGAGCGACTCACGGAACCGCTCCGCGGAACCTCGACCAAGTTCTACGTCGCACTCGCCATTGCAGCGATCCTCTCGTTCGCGACGGCGGCCGCGTATTTCACCCAGCTCCGGTTCGGGATGGCCGTCACCGGCCTTCGCGGCTGGGGAACCCAGGGTGGCGTCCCGTGGGGGCTGTACATCGGGACGTTCATCTGGTGGATCGGGATCGCCCACGGCGGCGTTGCGATCTCCGCTGCAGTCAGGTTGTTCGATTTCGAGGAGTTCCTGCCGATCGCCCGAATCGCCGAAATCCTCACCCTGATCGCGCTCCCGATGGCAGCGACGAACATCCTGTTCGACATCGGCCGCCCCGACACGCTCTGGGTGATGATCGCCAACTGGCCCTCGACGGTCCAGAGTTCGCCGCTGACCTGGGATATGACGGCGACGTTCCTCTATTTCATTATGGCAGGAACGTACCTCATCATCACGCTGCGAAACGATATCTACGACTGTCGGCAACGCGATACGCTACCGTCGGCCTTTGAGCCACTCTACAAACTGTTGCTGGTCGGCTACCGACCCAGTGAGCGCGAAAAGACCCACCAGATGGCGTGGTGGATGGCGATCGGTATCCTGTTACTCGTCCCGTTGATGAGCGGTGGCGTGGTCCCGTGGCTGTTTGCAACGATGGGAATGCACCCCGGCTGGTTCGGTGCCTCCCACGGACCCGCGATGTTCGCGGAGTCGATGACCTCCGCCATCGCCGCCGTGGTGATCACTGCGGCCGTGTTCCGGTGGGCCTACGGCTGGGACGACGTGATCAGCGACGATATTTTCCGCGGCCTGAACAAGGCGCTGATCGTGCTCGTGCTTGTGACTCTGTGGTTCCTCGCTCAGAGTCTCGTCACCGGCTCCTACCCGGCTGCACCCGCCGACACAGGTCAGATCACCGAGTCGCTCGTGAGCGGCGGTATGGCGGTGCCGTTCTGGCTCTCCGTCGGCGGCCTGCTCATCGGACTGGGGTACTTCGTCGCGCAGGCGCTCCAACCGTCGCTGTTCAGCGTCGCAGCCTCGGTGGTCGCCGCCGTCCTCGTGACCACGGCGATCCTGCTGAAGAAGATCGTCTTCGTCGTCGAAGGGCTGCTTTACCCGACGCAAGAGCCACTCGCAAGTATGTTTACCGAAAACAGTTACTGGCCGACACTCACCGAATTGACGATGGCGTTCGGAACGATCGCCGTTGCCGTGCTCATCTTCCTCGTGGTCACGAAAATGATCCCGATCGTCGAACTCGAGCACGCCAGAGCGCCACCTGATGAGACCGAAGACGCCGACGCGGAGGTGACCGACGCATGAGCCTCGGTCTGTGGGTAATGTTCGGCCTTGTGCTCGTGCCGCTGTACGTGACGCTGCTCGGCTGGTTCCTCGGGGAGCCGCGAGATCACCGAACTGCCGGCATCGGCGTCGGGATCCTGGCAGGTCTGCTCCTGTTGATGATCCTCGGCGCGCTCATCCCGATCGGCTTCCAGGTGATCATCCCCGGATGATCACACCGCCGATCCCGTATCGACATGCAACCGCCGTTTCGTCGGAGTACCGGATGCGACGCCATCGTTCCGTTATGAAACTGCACCCTTCCGAACGACCACACGATCTATGAACCGAGACCCGCAGACAACTGAAGAGGCGGACCTGACTGAGATCGGTGCGCTGCTGGCACCGGCCTACCGAACGCTCGGACAGCTCTACCTCGAGCCACCCGCGGAGCCAACGGTCGACGCGATCCGAACGTGGTGTGAACGAGTCACTGACGGATCGCTTCCACCGGACATAGAGGAGGCCGTCGATACCATCGGAACAGCCGAAACCGACCCCGATACCCTCCGGTCTGCGTTTACGAGACTGTTACAGGGCGTCAGCTACGGCGAGTCGACGCCGCCGCCGTACGAATCGATGTACGTCGACGAGATGCTCAACGGCCCGAGCACGACCGAAGTCGAGGCGTTTTACTTCGAGATGGGAGTCGACCTCGCCGTCGAGGACGAACTGATCGATCACGCGGGTTACGAGCTGTCGTTCCTCGCCGAACTCTGTGAACGCGGCGACCGGGAGGCCCAACTCGGGTTCATCAGAACGCATCTCGGGGACTGGTTACCCGAATTTCACGAGGTCGCGATGGATGAACGCGGGGGCGGCGAGCCGCCGGCGTTCTACCGCGGCGTCTTCTCGCTGACCGAATCGCTGCTCGAGTTACACGCCGAAATGCTGGAGGAAGACGATGACTGACGACGCCGATGTTGGCGCGTTCGTCTGCTCGTGTGCCGACACCTGCGACATCGACCTCGAGACGGCTCGCGAGCGGGTCGACGGCGTCTCGATGGCGGCGAGCTCCGATCTCCTCTGTGAGGGAGACACCGTCCGTGACGTCTGCAGCGTCGTCGAGGATCGCGACCTCGAGGAGCTCATCCTCACCTGTCCCGCCGCAGCGGGACAGGAACGACTCGAGCGCATCGAACGGGAGACCGGGGCGACCGTCCACTTCGTCGACCAGCGCGAGGGGGCTGGCTGGGTCCACGACGAGCCGGCGGCCACGGAGAAGACGGCACGGCTAGTCAACGCCGCCCGTGCGGGACTCGACGTCGGCAGCGAGCCCACCCCGATCGGCGAAACCGTCGGGCGATCCGTCGCCGTCGTCGGCGACGCACAACTGGCCGCCGCCATGCCGGAATCCGCCGAGGTCTCGCTGATCGCAGACGGACGGGAGTTCGACGACGTTAGTACCGATCTCTCGGACGTCCGATTCGAGCGCGGCCGCGTCCTCGATGTCTCGGGCTCGCTCGGGGAGATCGAAGTCACGCTCGAGGCGCGAGTTACAGAGGACTGTATCGACTGCATGGACTGCGTCCGCGTCGATCCCGATGACGTGGTCACGCGGACACCGATCGACATCAGTCCGGACGCCTCGGGCGGCGAGTGGACCGACGTCTGCCCGACCGATGCGATCGATCTCGAGGGCGTCCGGCGAACCGTTTCGTTCGACCAGGTCGTCCACCCGGGGGGCGAGGACAACACCCCCGGAGGAACCACCGGCTACCACACCGACGCCGATCTCGGGACGATCGCGGCCGTCAGCGACCTGCTAGAGCCCGATCGGTCGTCGTTCCTCGATCTCGAGATGGACGTCTGTGCCTCGGGTGACTCCGGACAGGAGGGGTGTCGGGCCTGTTACGACGCCTGTCCCCACGATGCGGTGTCGAAGCCCGCACCGCACGAAGTGGAGTTCGATCTTTCGGCCTGCCAGAACTGCGGGGCCTGTACGAGTTCCTGTCCAACCGGGGCGGTCGACCTCGCGGACCGATCCAACGAGCGGATCGCTCGCGAGGTCGAAGCGCTCGTCGACGAGGAACCGAGCGGGGGGCTGCTCGACTGGTCGTCGACGACCGCAATCGACCCGCAAGTCGTCGCGTTTGTCTGTTCGGAGCGGGCCGAGACGGCGCTGTCGAGATACGGTCAGATGGCCGCAAGCGGCCGGGAAGACGTTTCCTACCCGCCGATCCTTCCCGTTCGCGTGAACTGTACCGACACGGTCGGGCAGGCCCACGTCCTGCACGCGCTCGCTGCCGGTGCCGACGGCGTGACGATCGTCGGCTGTGGCAACGACTGTGCGCACTCCGGTCCCGATCCGAAAGCCGAACTTGTCGAGCGGTTGAACGCCGCGACGACCGATCTCGGACTAGGCGAGCGCGTCAGGTTCCTCGCACCCAATTCCGAGACGTCTGGCGAGTTCGCCCACTCGCTGTCGGCGTTCGTCGAGGAACTGACGGAAACGCCGATCCCGCCGGGCGAACACGAGGCTTCGGGGACGTCCCTCACCGCCGAGGACGACCTGCCCGCCTACGGCAACCGTGTTTGGTCCCTCGAGAGCATCCGGACGATCCTCGAGTACGTCGACCCCGGACGGGAGCGGATCCGCGGCCTCGAAAACTTCGGGACGATGTCGGTCAGCGACGCCTGCGGCCTGACTCCGACCTGCGCGAACCTCTGTCCGACCGGCGCGATCCGCCGGGAGGACGGCGAGGGAACGCTCGAGTTCAGCCACGAGCGGTGCGTCGACTGCGGGCTCTGTGAGACCGGCTGTCCCGAGAGCGCGATCACGATGGAGACGGGCCTCGACATCGAACTCTTGCCGGAGGAAAACGGCGGCGACGCCTGGACGACCGTCCACGAAGCGGAGCTGTTCGAGTGTCGAAGCTGTGGCGCGGTCGTCGCCAGCGTCTCGACCGTCGAGGACCTGAAAGCCCAACTTCCGGACGGGCAGATGGACGGCGTCGAGGGCCACATGGCGGAGTACTGTAGCGACTGTAAGGGCGATCTTGCGTTCAAATTATGAACACGACCGACTCGACGACACGACTCACGACGGACCGACCGATGGCCGACAACCGACCGAGAAATCTTCCCGGGGTGACACGACCATGACCGTCACCGAATCACGGCTTCGCGAGCGACTCCGAGACGTCGAGGACCCTGCTCTCGGTATCGACATCGTCTCGTTGGGGCTGGTCACCGACCTCCGCATCGACGACGGCGTCGCCGAGATCACCCTCGCGTTCAACGCGCCCTACGCGACCGACGAGATGGAGATGGGTGACCGAATCCGAGAGGTCGCCGCCGACCTCGGCCTCGAGACCAGACTATCCGTGACCGTTCCTCAGCGCGATTCCGCGAACCCGCTTCCCGGTGTGCGAAACGTTATCGCCGTCTCCTCCGGGAAGGGTGGCGTCGGCAAGACGACCGTCGCGACGAACCTCGCGGCCGGACTCGCCGACGAGGGAGCACGTGTCGGCCTGCTCGACGGCGACATTTACGGCCCAAACGTCCCGAAGATGATCGGGATCGACGGCGAACCGGGGATGACCGACGACGGGAGCCTGGTACCGCCGGAGGCCTACGGCGTGAAGGTGATCAGCATGGCATTTCTGACTCGAGACGGCGACGATCCGGCCGTGTTGCGGGGGCCGATGGTCGACAAGATCCTCATCCGACTCATCGAGGACGTCGAGTGGGGCCGGCTCGATTACCTCGTGGTCGATCTCCCGCCGGGGACCGGCGACGCCCAGCTCACGCTGGTTCAGACGCTGCCGGTGGCCGGCTCCGTCGTCGTAACGACGCCCGAAGACGTCGCCCTCGACGACGTCCGAAAGGGGATCGAGATGTTCCGGAACCACGACACGCCCGTCCTCGGAATCGCCGAGAACATGAGTGCGTACCACTGTCCTGACTGCGGCGGCGAACACGCCCTGTTCGGCAGCGGCGGCGGCCGAGAGGTCGCCGAGACGTACGGCGTCCCGCTGCTCGAGGAGATTCCGATGAACCCCGAAATCAGGACCCGGAGCGATGACGGCGCCCCGGTCGTCTGTTGGGATACCGATGCTTCGGAGCCGTTCGAGGCCCTCGTCGAGTCGGTCGCCAACCGGGTCGGAGCGGTCAATCGGGCCGCCGTCGCCGGTATCGATCCTGACGATCCCGATCCCGACGATCTCTCGACGCCGGCGAGCTACGGCGGGCTCGAGAACGAGGCCGGGACCGACTCGACGACTGATCCCGACGGGACATCAGCCGAGGCCGACCCGGACATCTCGGTCGACGGCGACGCGTCGAGCGCCGAGACGACGAACGCGGACGAACGGGACACTGAGGACGATTCGGATGGAGCGGAACCTTCACTCGGCGGGCTGGACGTCTCCGATCGCGGCTAGCCCGTTACAGCGGTCGGAGCGGTCAGCAGTCAGCCTAGTTGATGGACGGTGGCTGCTGTTGACAACCGGGCGGTCGGTACCAACACGCTCCGAAAGCGAGCGCTTACGGTGTAGGCTTCCGCGTCGACTCGAGTTCGTCGAACAACTCGCACACTCGAGTCTCGATCTCGTCGCGGACCTCGCGCACCGTCTCGTGATCGCTTCCGTGTGGGTCCTCGAGCCCCGGTCGCGGTTCTCGCCGCTCCAGGTCGCCGGACAGACCCACTCGGCCGAACAGCCCATCGTCACGACGTACTCGCAGTCTTGCAGTTCCTTCTGGGTGATCTCACGGGGTGTCCGATCCCCGAGGTCGATCTCACGCGCGGCCATGACATTGACGACTTCTTCGTGGACCCGCTCGGCTGGCTGTATACCGCCGGTTACGACGGTGATCGTATCCTCGAGATTCCGGTTTGCGCGTTCGCGTTCGCCGAAGGCAGCAGCCATCTGACTTCGTTCAGCGTGCTGGACGCAGACAAACGCGACGTTCATGTGGTATGGGAGACGCACCCGGTGAAAACGCGTTCCGGTAGGGCTCGAGTCATTTTTCGGTCCGGCCTGAGAGAGTCGCTCGGCGGTCGAACGCCGCGCCCGGGAGTTGTTCGACGACCTCGAGACGGGCCGCTGAGAGGTACCACGATTCGGACACCGAGACGCAGATCCGGACACCGTGTGGTACACTCTCTCGCTGCGTATTCGGGGGTCGGAGCGCGAGTATAGCTCGCAACCTTTATCAAGCGCACGACGGAACCTCTACCTAAGATTACTTACCGTCTTATGGCAGGAACTCAACAACCGGAGGTGAACATCGGGCTCGTCGGTCACGTCGACCACGGCAAGACGACGCTAGTCCAGGCGCTCAGCGGCTCCTGGACCGACCAGCACTCAGAGGAGATGAAACGCGGGATCTCCATCAGGCTGGGCTACGCGGACGCGACGTTTCGTCACTGCGAGGGAGCCGAGGAACCCGAATGTTACACCGTCGAGGAGGAGTGTCCGGACGGCTCCGAAAGCGAGCCGCTTCGGACCGTGTCGTTCGTCGACGCCCCGGGTCACGAGACCCTGATGGCGACGATGCTCTCGGGTGCATCGCTGATGGACGGCGCCGTCCTGGTCGTCAGCGCCAGCGAGTCCGTCCCCCAGCCCCAGACCGAAGAGCACCTGATGGCGCTCGACATCATCGGCATCGACAACATCGTCATCGCTCAGAACAAGGTCGACCTCGTCGATAGCGAGACGGCTCGAGACAACTACGAACAGATCCAGGAGTTCGTCGAAGGGACGGTCGCCGAAGGCGCGCCAGTCGTTCCTGTCTCGGCCGGCCAGGAGGTCAACATAGACCTGCTGATTCAGGCGATCGAGGAGGAGATTCCGACGCCGGAGCGGGATCCCAACGCCGACCCACGGATGCACGTCGCCCGCAGTTTCGACATCAACAAACCGGGGACGACCTACGAGGATCTCGCCGGTGGTGTCCTCGGCGGCAGCCTGGTGCAGGGCGAGCTCTCGGTCGACGACGAGATCGAGATCAAGCCCGGTCGCGAGGTCGAAGAGGGTGGCCAAACCGAGTACGTCCCGATCGAGACGACGATCCGCTCGTTGCAAGCCGGCGGCGAGACGGTCGACACGGTCAGCCCGGGCGGCTTACTCGGCGTCGGTACCGGACTCGATCCGGCGCTGACGAAAGGCGACGCGCTGGCCGGCCGACTGGCCGGTCCGCCGGGCTCGCTCCCGCCGACGTGGCAGGAGTTCACGATGGAGGTCGACCTGCTCGAGCGCGTCGTCGGCGCGGAAAGCGGCGAGACGGTCGACGAGATCAGCACCGGCGAGCCCCTGATGATGACCGTCGGGACGGCGACGACCGTCGGCGCGGTCACCAGCGCTCGCGAGGGTGAGTGCGAGGTCAACCTCAAACGACCCGTCGCCGCCGAACCAGGGGCAAAGATCGCGATCAACCGCCGCATCGGCGCGCGCTGGCGGCTGATCGGGCTCGGAACGCTCACGGAGTAACGCCGACGGAAGACGAATGAGCACGCCGACGCGGGTCGCACTCGATACGAGTGCCCTCATGATGCCGGTCGAACTCGACGTCCGGTTGTTCGACGAACTCGATCGACTCGTCGACGCCTACGAGCCGACGATCCCACAGGCCGTCGTCGAAGAACTCCGCCGCCTCTCCGAGAAGGGCGGCACCGAGGGAACGGCCGCGAACGTCGGGCACGACCTGGCGACCGAACGCTGTCTCGTCGTCGACACGGAGGCGTCGTACGCCGACGACGCGCTGGTCGAACTCGCCCGCGAGGGAGGAGTCGACTACGTCGTCACGAACGACCGCCCGCTGGGCGACCGGATACTCGCGGCGAGCGTACCGGTAATTGCATTACGCGGGAGAAACAAGTTAGCGATCACTCAACCATAGATGTACAAGCGGGTCACCTTAACGGACACGGTAGAAGTACCGCCCGAGGAGCTCGGCGACGTCTCGCCGAACCTCGTGAAGCGACTGCTGCAGGACAAACTCGAGGGACGCATGGACGAACAGGTCGGCAGCGTCGTCTCGGTCACCAACGTCCACGACATCGGTGAAGGGACGGTGTTGCCGAACCGGCCGGGCGTCTACTACGAAGCGGAGTTCGACGCCGTCACGTTCGATCCACAGATGCAGGAAGTGGTCGACGGCACCGTCGTCGAAGTCGTCGAGTTCGGTGCTTTCGTCGGGATCGGTCCCGTCGACGGACTCCTCCACGTCTCCCAGATCAGCGACGAGTACCTCGCCTACGACGGCGAGAACCAGCAGCTCGCCTCGAACGAATCTAATCGGACGCTGGGCGTCGACGACGCCGTCCGCGCACGGATCGTCACCAAGAGCATCGACGAGCGCAACCCGCGCGACTCGAAGATCGGCCTGACGGCCAAACAGCCGGGGCTCGGCAAGCACGGCTGGCTCGAGGACGACCACGAGAAGCAAGAAGCGGCTGCGGGTGAATAACCATGGCATCGGATCGGCTCGTCTGTCGCGAGTGCCACCGGGTCAACGAACCGGACAACGAGACCTGCGACGCCTGTAACTCCTCGTCGCTGACCGAGGACTGGGCCGGCTACGTCGTTATCGCCCACCCCGAGGAGAGTCAGATCGCGACCGAGATGCAGGTCACCGAATCCGGCGCGTACGCGCTGAAAGTTCGGTAACCGTGACTCGCGACGACACCGCAGACTCCGGGTCCGCCGGTACCGGCCCGGAGTCAGATGATACCGGCGACCAGCTACTGGTTCTCCCCGACGACCTTCGGCACGAACTCAAAGAGCCGATGGGTCCGGTCGAAACCGACGCCGACGTGCTGCTCGAGGCCGTCGACGGCCCGTTGATCGCCGTCGGCGACGTCGTCACCTATCACTTCCTGCAGGCCGGCCGCGCGCCAGATGTCGCGGTGGTCGACGAACGAACCAAACGATCGGCCGTCGACGAGGAGATCCGGGAGACCGTCACCGAATCGACCAGCCTCGAGGCCGTAAACCCGCCCGCGGAGCTCTCGGCCGAGATGATCGAGGCACTTCGCGAGGCCATGACGAGCGACGAGCCGACGACCATTTTGGTCGACGGTGAAGAGGATCTGGTCGCCTTGCCCGCGATCGTCGCCGCGCCTGAGGGTGCGAGCGTCGTCTACGGCCAGCCCGACGAGGGGATGGTCCACGTGAAAGTGAGCGACGAGCACCGAACCGAGATGCGCGCGTTGCTCGAGCGTTTCGAGGGCGATACGGAGCGATTCTGGACGTTGCTCGAGGGCGACTGACCGACTGATTTTCGGCGTCCCGATTCTTACGGCTTATCCGCCGTTGCCGAGCGCCGCCTCGAACACGCGCTGAGCCCGGCCGTAGGCCGCGTTCCGATCCACGATCGGGTCCGGGTAGTCGGGCGCGAGGTCGGCCCGAACGTCGGCAGGAAGCGTCGGCCACTCGATCAGTTGGTCGGCTGGCACCGACTCGAGTTCCGGCACGTACTCGCGGATGAACGCGCCTTCGTCGTCGTACTTGGCGAGTTGGGCGACCGGATCGAAGATGCGAACGTCGACGGAGTCCGTGCCCGTGGAAGCGATCCATTGCCAGCTGCCGGCGTTCGTCGCCGGATCGTGGTCGACGAGTCGGTCACGGAAGTGGGCAGCACCGATCCGCCAGTCGATCAGGAGGTGTTTCGTCAGGAAGCTCGCGACGACCTGTCGGGGCCGGTTGTGGACGTATCCCTCGCGCTCGAGCTGGCGCATTCCGGCGTCGACGAGCGGGTACCCTGTTTCGCCGCGCTTCCAGGCCGCCAGCTCCGCGTCATCGTTGCGCCACGCAATCTCGTTCGGCGGGTCGTTGTAGTTCTCGCTCGCCAGCTCGGGGAATTCGTACAGGAGGAGGTAGTTCCACTCTCGCCAGGAGAGTTCGGAGCCGTATTTTTCGACGTTCCGTCGCTCGCGGCCGTCGACCGACTCGAAGACGTCGGTGACGGCCGCCCAGACCTCCCGGATGCCGATCGTCCCGCCGGCCAGATGCGGCGAGAGTCGGGAGACAGCGTCGGTTGGCTCTGCTACGGCCGCCTCGAGATCGTCTCGTCGGTCCTTGTATTGCGTGATGCCGGACGCACAGAAGGCGTCGAGTCGGTCCCGTGCTGCCGCGGTGCTGGCTTCGGGGAGGTCGATAGCTGTGTCGGTCACCGAGATCGGTTCGTCGTCGCTAATCGAGGCGAGGTCCTCAGCCGTCGGCTCGGCTGCCGGCTCCGGTTTCGGCCGTCGCTGCCAGTCGGCGTGGAACTGGCTGTAGGTCGGATAGCGCGACTCGAGCGTCGTTGGATCGACGAGGACGGAATCGACGTGCGAGGACGAGCCGACGTTCAGGGCGGATTCGACGGCGCGCGCCTGTTCTCGGCGGGTCGGTTCGAAACACTCGTTGGAGACAACGTGGTCGGCATCGTACGCCGCACTGAGGGAGGGGAGGACCTCGGCAGCGGAGCCGGTTCGAACAACGAGGTCGCTTCCACGGTCCCGGTACTGCTCTCTGAGCGTTCGAAGCGCGCGATCGACGAACGCTCGCTTGCGCTCGCCGAGGGTCGCGGTTACTATCGGGTCGATAACGAACACGGGGACCACGGGGCCGTCGTCTCGACTGGCCGCGGCGGCCAGCCCGCAGTTGTCGGCGAGCCGTCGGTCGCGCCGGTGCCAGAACAGATTCATGTCTCGGCTAGCGACTCGAGGAGGTATAGTAGCCACTGGAAGTCAGTGCACACCCGATCGCACGACCGCTATGCGATCGGTGTGTAAATAGTTGCAGTTGTTACTATAATGCCCTCGGCCACCGGAAGGGGTGGCCTGAATCGACCCTCGTTACTCGACGACCGTGTGCTCGAGGGTGCCGATCCCCTCGATTTCGAGTTCCACGGTCGAACCGTCCTCGAGCCACTTGCCCAGTTCCAACCCACAGCCCTCGCCGACGGTCCCGCTTCCGATAACGTCGCCGGGATGGAGTGTCTCGGACTGAGAAACGTGTTCGATGATGTCCGCAAAGGAATGGTACATCTCGTCGACCGTTCCTTCGGACCAGACCTCGCCGTCGATCCGGGCGGTCATGGGTGCCTCGAGGACGTCGATATCGTCCGCGGGGACGAAGTAGGGCCCCAGTCCGTTCGCGAAGTCTTTCCCCTTTGCCGGCCCGAGTCGTCCCTTCATCTCCCGGCCCTGGATGTCGCGGGCGCTGAAGTCGTTGAAGACGGTGTAGCCGGCGATGTACTCTTCGGCCTCGTCAGCGGGAATGTCCCGACCCCGTTTCCCGATCACGGCCGCGATCTCGAGTTCGTAGTCCATGATCGACGAATACGCGGGCCACTGGATCGTCTCGCCGGGCGCGACGACGCTGTCGGCGTTGCCCTTGTAGTACACTGGCAACTCGTACCAGACGTCGTCGATCTCGCCGTCCATGCTGTTCTGGACGTGCTCTTCGATAGCCATGAAGTCGCGCAGCGAGTTCGGTCGGGGAAGCGGCGCGAGCAGGTCGTACTCCCCGGGTTCGTACCGAATAATGGCCCCGCCGGGACCGCGCTTGGCGTCGGTTTCGGCCGCGTACTCGAGGGCGTCTCTCGCGTCATCGATCGCTCTATCGCCGCGCTCGAGGAAGGCGATCATCTCCGGCGGGACGCGGGCGCGGGCGAGGTCGGCGGGTTCGGGTTCGCCCTCGGCCTCGAGGGCCGCGCCGTAGGCTGCGGTGAGATCGACGAGGGTGGCCTGTCCAGCGGATGTGTCCTCGTCCTCGGCCGTCTCAGCGACGGCTCCGATACGTTCGACGGGTCCGACCGCCGTTTTGACTTCGAAGGTAGCGAGTTTCATGCGGTGTCACCTCCGGCGTCCGCCTCGATAAACGCAACCGGTCGAACCCAGCCCGCGCTGCCGTTCTCGATCGTGATCGGGAACGCGACGATCGGGATATCGGTCCTGCGTGGCAGTTCGTCGAGGTTCGCCATCTTCTCGATCTGGCAGTACTCGACCTCGCGACCGGCGAAGTGGGCCGGCCACAGCTCCTCCGACTCGCCCGATTCGACGTACCGCTCACCCATCGCGGTAAAGGGCTTGTCGAAGCCGTAGGCGTCCGTGCCGATCACTTTCACGCCCTGCTCGACGAGGAATTTGGTCCCTTCGGCGCTCATGCCGGGGAACTGGGTGAGATACTCCGGCTGACCCCACAGCTCGTCGGCCCCCGTCTGGATCAGGACGATCTCGCCGGGCGAGAGCTCGTGGTCCAGGTCGTCGAGAGCGTCCTCTATATCCGCCACCGAAATCTCCTCGCCGGGATCCATCCACCGGAAGTCGAGCACGACTGCGTTGCCGCGACACCACTCGAGTGGCACCTCCTCGATCGTCTTCGCCGGTTCGCCGTCGACCTCGGGTCCGTAGTGCCAGGGGGCGTCCATGTGGGTGCCGGCGTGGGGGATGACTGCGAGGTCCTCCCAGGCGAGTCCCATTTCGTCGGGGAAGTCGCTCGCCTCGACGTCGTGGCCGAGTCCGCTGAGGTTCTCCGCGAGGCGCTCGGCACCGGCTTCATGGTCGAACGCGTCGATCGACGGCGGCATCGGCTCGCTCGGCGGGTCGTCCTCGAGACCGATGCTCAGGTCGATCAGCGTCGCATCGTCGGCTGTCAACAGTCCGCTCATAGGGGCTACGTTTCGGGGCATCCATTTGAAACTGACTGCGGGGGCTGGCTGTGACGACGACACACCGTTGCGAATAGAACTGGATATTCGTAACCTCCTAATACAAAGAGTGATTGATATTGTACAATGACCTACGAAACACTGGATGACGATCTGGTAAACGAACTTCTCGACAACGGTCGCGCGAGTCTCCGCAGCCTCGCCGAAGAGCTCGACGTCTCGGTGACGACGGTCTCCAACCACCTTTCGGACCTCGAGGAGGAGGGCGTCATCGAGGGCTACACGCCGAAAGTCAACTACGACGAACTCGGCTACGACGTCACCGCGATCATGCAGCTCAAAGCCGAGGGCCATGCGCTGCCCGAAATCACCGAGACGCTTCAGGACCACCGACAGATGATCTCGGTCTACGAGGTCACGGGCGACTACGACGTGATCGCTATCGGCAAGTTCGAAGACACCGACGACATGAACGATCAGATCAAGACCCTGATCACCGATCCGGACATCAACCAGTCAAACACGAGCATCGTTCTCAACACCGTCGCCGAGAACGAACAGTTCGAACTCGAGACCGACGACGACTGAACGAGATCGCTCTCAACCGGGAGTAGATCGTTTTCGCGCGTCAGACCCCGATAGGGCGGCCGAAAACCCTTCTGTATCGGTAGCTACGGCATCGGAGCGCCGTTTCGAACGCGGCGTTGCCGAGCCGACGTTCCGGAACTGCTACCCGACAGAGTGACGTGCCGTCCCTGTGGGCGGTAAGAATTCGAGTCTCCCGGCGTCGCTTCGAGAGCCATCGCCGTCATGTTAGAGAGAATCTCGAGAAGGTATTTACACGCTCACGAGAACTCCATGTACATGTACGATTTCGTTGTTGTCGGCGTCGGACCGCCGGGAGCGCGCTTTGCCCGCCGGGCCGCCGAAGACGGCTACGACGTGCTCGCCGTAGAAAAGGGGACGATCGGCGAGCCGCTGGCCTGCTCGGGGCACGTGAGCACGGACATCTGGGAGTTCACCGGCGAGGGCGCTCGCGAGGAGCTGTTCCAGAACGAAATTTACGGCGCGCGATTCCACGTCGGCGGACCACACAGCGAGGCCTACCCCTTCTACAAGAGCGAGGTCGCGTCGAACGTCATCGACCGCGTCGGACTGGATCGCCACCTCGCTGATCTCGCACGCGAGGCAGGCGCGGACGTCCGCGAGGAACACACCGTCACGGCGGTTACCGAACGCCGCGACCGCGTCGAGGTCGTCGCGAACGGTCCCGACGGAGTCGTCGAGTTCGAAGCGAAGATGCTCGCCGGCTGCGACGGGGCTCGATCGCGAGTGCGGGACGAACTCGACCTCCCCGAGCCTGACGAACTCCTCCACGGTGTGCTCGCGTTCTCCGAGGAGGAGGACCACGAGAACTTCGTCGACGTCCACCTCACCGCACCGACCTTTTTTGCCTGGCGGATTCCCCGCGGCGATGCCGGCGTCGAGTACGGGCTCGCGGCGCCGCCGGGCGTCCAGGTCACCAAACACTTCGAGGAACTGATCGACGGCTACGAGATCGACGTCTCGCACCGCTGCTCGGGCCCGATCCCGATCGGGCCGCCGGACCGCGTCACAACCCGCCGCGCGTTCCTGATCGGCGATGCGGCCGCCCAGACCAAGCCGTTCACCGGCGGGGGGATCCTCTATAGCATGACCAGTGCCGATCACGCCGCCCGCGAGATCGATCCCGACCGGCCGACCACGCTCGCGGCCTACGAACACGCCTGGCGCAACGATCTCGAGCGGGAGCAAACGCTCGGTCACTACCTCCGTCGAGCCTATTCGCTTCCTGAGCCCGTTCAGCACGTCGGACTCGGCGCGCTCTCGGGCGAGATTGGTGTCCACATGGATCGACCGACCTCGCTCGTTTCGCCGTCGCACCTCAAAACGCTGCTCTCGAGACTCCGATAGCCGTCCGTCGTCGCCCCGGCGATGTTTCCCCGCCACCGGAGTCCCGTCCACCGACGGAACCCGCAGCCGACAGACCGAAGGCGTCAGTCCCGAAACGGACAGTAGATGACTGGCCGGCAGCGCGCTGCAGTCGAGTTCGTCGCGCGGAGCCTCGAGCGCCTCGGGATCATCGACGCCGAGCGGTTCCATCCGACCGCAGATCTGGCGTGGCCACGGATCGTGACGGGGTTTGCGATCATGTCCAAGCAGACGGCCGATCTCGCGATGGTCGGCATCGCGGTCGGGACGGCGGGAACCGCGGGGCTGGCGTACGCGCTCGCATTCTGGGAGATCGTCACGATGATCGGGCTGGGGCTGGCCGGCGGCACCGTCAGTCTGGTCTCCCAGAACTACGGCGGCGAGGAGACCGACCGCGCCTCGCTCGTGGTGAAACAGAGCGTTCTGCTCGCGACTGCGATCGCCCTGCCGATTGTCGCCGTTTTCCTGCTCTTTGCCGACTCGCTGATCGGCCTCTTCGGCGCCCGACCGGCGTCGCTCGAGCACGGGAGCACCTACCTCGTTTTCGTCGCGCCGGCCGTCCTGTTCGAACTGCTGAACCTGATCGCCAGCCGAACCTACACCGGCGTCGGTGACACGTTCACGGAGATGATCGCTCGCGCGGGCGGCGCGGTCCTCAACATCGTCCTGAGCGCGGTTCTGATCTTCGGCTTCGATCTCGGCGTCGCCGGTGCGGCGATCGGCACGACGCTTTCGACCGGCTTCGTCACCGTCGTCCTCGGCTGGGGCATGGTGGGTCGATCCTACGGCGCGCTCGGCATGGAGCCGAGTCCCGTCCCGATCACGCTCTCCGGGGGCTGGCTCGAGCCGACGATGCTTCGGCAGGTAATCGAGATCTCGACGCCCGAGATCGGTCGGAAACTCGCCCAGGGGATCGTCGTCTTTCCGCTGCTGTGGATCGCCGCGACGTTCGGCCCCGTGGTCGTCACGGCCCTCGAGGTCGGCCGCCGCGTCCGCAGCCTGATTAACAGCGTCAACTGGGGGCTGTCGCTGGCCTCGAGTTCGCTCGTGGGCCAGCGGCTCGGCTCGAACGAGGAGGACGAGGCGGGCGCCTACGGCGCGGCGATCATCCGGCTCTCAGTGGTGTGTTTCACCGGACTGGCCGCGCTCGTCGTCGTCTTCGCGGAGCCGATCGCGGGCCTGTTCGTCGGGGGCGAGGAGGTCGCGCTGGCGGCCACGTTCGTCGCCGTCGGCGCAATCAGTTCGATCGGGTTCGGAATCGACGGGGCCGCGGCGGGAGCGCTGCTCGGCGCGGGCGACACCCGCTGGCCGTTCGTCGCCTCGCTGGTCGGCCGCTACGGCTTCGCGGTTCCGGCGGCTGCGCTGGGGCTGGTCACGCCGCTCGGCGTTGCCGCGCTCTACCTCGCCCTGTTGCTCGAGACGTTCGTCCCGGGCGGGATCAACTACTGGCTGTTTCGAAGCGGCCGCTGGAAGGTCGTGAGTCGGCGGTATCGCCCGTCGTCGGATTCGGAATCGGGCTAACTACCCCACTCGGATGTGCCGAAGCAGGGTCGGCGCCTTCGTAATATCTTTCGGCGCAAACGGGTACAGAGACAGCAGGTCGAAAAGCGTTAGTTCGTACCGTTGCAGTCGCGCTGCTTGCTCGCCTGATAGTTGACCTACGTTCCGAACGAACCGATTCTGCTGGCTGGCGTCGAAGTCGTACAACAACTCCCCTACTATCCGTTGGATCTTCCATCTCGAACCCCGTTTCCGGTTCCATCGGTCCTCGTACGCTGAAAGAATCCTTCGAGAGATGTTCCCCTTCCGAAGCGCATCCAGTACGACGTCGGCCGCCATTTCGGCGGACTCCATTCCGGGTCGAATTCCTTCTCCGAACATCGGATTGAGGCTCGAAACTGCATCGCCGACCGCAACGATGCCGTCCCCGACTCGCTGATTGATCGAATTGTCGGACGCGACTTCGCCCGCGTGCACACCGCGAATCTCCTCGACGTCCCATCGCGAATCGCTTTCGATCCACCGGCGGACGTACGCGTCTATGTTGTCACCGCTCGGACGCCGGTGGCGCTCGTAGAAATCGTCCACCCAGCAGACGCCGATTTTGAACACCCCGTCGCCCGCCGGGAAGACCCAGGCGTAGCCACCGGGGGCGTACTCGTGATCGAACCGGAACAGCATCGAGTTACGGTCGAACGACCCGCACACCTCGAACTCCTTTCCGATCCCTCGTTGTGCGGCCTCCGGATCCCACATCCCGAGTTCGCTCGTCAGTACGCCGGCGGGTCCGGTTGCATCGACGACGACATCAGCGTAGAACTCCCTGACGCCACCGTTCTGCCGTGCGACAACGCCGGCTACGGTTTCGTCCTCCAAAATCGGCCCGGAGACGCGCGACCCGGTGAAAACATCGACACCGCGTTCTGCGGCATCTTCGCCGAGATACGCCAGGAACGCGGGAAAGTCGAGAACGTAATTCGGAATCTCGAGCCGCTCGCTCGCTTCGGGTCCCTCGAAAATGACACCGGGATTGGAACTCATTATCACGCGTTCCGGAATATCGTATCCCGCTACGACCTGGTGGAAGGTACCGCCGGTCGATTTGTCGTTGTCGCGGAGGGTTTCGTTTCTCTCGAGGACCGCGACCGAATGCGCTGAGCGGTGGCTGATCTCCCTCGCGAACTGGAGCCCCGCCGGTCCACCTCCGGCGACGACGATATCGTACTCTGCCATTCGACGGTCGAACTACAGCGCCGATCCAAATAATAGGCCCCGGCCGCCTGACTCGCGGCATGCGGCCGGCAAGGCTCGAAAGTGTGCACGCGACGCGTACCGATTGCGCAATCGCGGCCGTGTCGAACGGCTCGAGGGTGCAGTCCTTTCAGACGCCGGAACGGAGTCCCGGACGAGTCGTTCCGGATGGCATTCGCCCTCGTGAAGGGGCGAGCAGTGCGACCGATATCCGCCGTCCGTGGACTCCCGATCAGTTGCTATCGGAGCGCGGAGCGACTGGCCCGGTCGAGCCGAACAGGTTCTCCGGATCGAACTCGGTTTTGAGATCGACCATCCGCTCGTAGTTGTCGCCGAAGCGGAGTTTCGCGGGATCCTCGTTCAGTCCCGGGAAGTTACCGTAGCTCCCTCCACCGACCGCCAGTTCGCTCGCGTCAGCGATCGCTTCGCGAGCCCAGGTTACGTTCGCGTCGTCGTCGTCGCGATCCTCCCAGTTGGCTTCGACGGTGAGCATGTAGGGCTTGTCCCGGTGAAAGAACGCGGTCGCGTCGTTCGGGACCTCCTCGACCGCGCCGCCGAGACACCAGAGGTCGATCGTAGAGAGCTTCGAGGGGGCCGACTCGGTGTACCGAACCATGATATCGACGACGTCGTCGGTGACCTCGGTGAGGTAGACCGCCTTCCAGTAGTACCGGAGTCCGTCGGGGTAGTCCTCGTCGAGCATCGACTGCAGGGAGACGTAGTCCATCGATCCGCTGAGATCCACGATCGGCGTCGCACTCGTCCGTAGCGGGTCGAACACGTCGGCGGCCGTCTCGAGATCACCCCGGTAGGAGCCGAGCATCGCGACGGCGGGGTCGCCCCACGCCTCCGCGGGAAACTCCTCGAGGTCGGGAACGTGCGCGGCGAAGGCGAGCACGCCCGCCTCTCGCGGCGCGTCGACGGTCCACTCGAGGGTCCGCTCCATCACCGCGGCCGCATCGTCGGCGCGGAACCACGCGAAGAACGCATACACCTCGACCTCGTGGAGGTCGAACTCGAACGACGTGACGATGCCGAGGGAGCCGCCGCCGCGGATCCCCCAGAACAGGTCCGCGTTCCGGTCAGCGCTTGCGGTGTGGACCTTCTCGTCCGCGGTGACGACGTCGACGCTCCGAAGGTTGTCCAGCGCGAGTCCGTACTGCCGACTCAGGTGACCGTAGCCCCCGTTGAGGGTCAACCCGGCGACGCCCGTCTCAGAAACCACGCCGAGGGCCGTCGCGAGGCCGAACAGTTGCGTTTCGCGGTCGACGTCCCCGAGGGTCGCGCCGCCCTCGACGCGAGCGGTTCGTCGGTCCGGATCGACCCGGACGCTCCGCATCGCCGAGAGGTCGACGACGAGGCCGCCGTCGCAGACGGCCGTCCCGGCGACGTTGTGTCCGCCGCTCCGAACCGCGAGCGGCAGGTCGTGCTCTCGAGCGAACGTCACCGACGCGACGACGTCGGCGACGCCGGCACAGCGGGCGACGATCGCCGGATACCGGTCTATCATTCCGTTCCAGACCTGCCGAACCCGTTCGTACTCCGGATCCGACGGACGGACGACGTCGCCGGAGACGTCGGCTTCGAACGCCCGAACGTCGCTGCTCGGAAGGTCGGCGAGCGCCTTCTCACCTGCTGTCTGCCTACCGTTGCCATGGATCGAACTACGCCACCAGCGGCGATAGACTAGTTTGGCGATTTATACGATGATCAACCGTGTAGATACGACGGCGTCGACGATCGAGCGTCCGGAATCGGCCAAGTCGGCGAGCGACGACGGCACTCGGTCCAGTGGTCGGAGCGTCCAGTCGTCGGCCGACTCGAGCGCCGGAGATAGTTATCACTCCGAGCACTATAATCCGGTATGGCTGACCCAGCAGCGCCGAAATCCGAATCGGACGATAGCGACGGGTTCGACGAGACGGGCCTCGGCGCCGGAATCGCGATCGGAATGGCGATCGGCGTTTCGATCGGTATCGGGACGGACAACCTGGCGCTGTGGCTCCCGATCGGCGTGGCTATCGGCGTTGCTCTCGGCGCCGGAATAAATCAGTGAGCGTCGCTTAGGTCCCGTTCGAGGGTCGAACCGTCACCCGCTGCGTCTCGGTTTCCTCACCGCGTTGTTCGGCGACCACGTACTGCACTTCGACGACCAGCGACTCGTCGCCGTGCGGTTCGATCGCCTCGTAGAGCCGATCGGCGAGCCCCGACTCGGGTCCCGGCTCTTCGCCGCCGACGGTAACAATGACTCGATCGATCGACTGAATCGGGTAGTTGCCGTCGAGTTCGACCGCGACGTCTTCGTTTTGGAGGTGCTCGTACTCGGACTCGTTGAGCACCGCCTCGACCTCGTTCTCGGCCGACGATTCGAGTTCGGTCGTGTGGAAATCGAGGAGCGTGACGCCGGCCAGCGGCGCGGCGAGCACCAGCAGTCCGACGCCGAATATCGTCGCGTAGGTGTACGTCGGTTTGCGGGTCGGTGAGACCTCGAACAGCCCCTGCGGGCGGTAGCCGGCGATCCACAGCGTCGCCAGCGCGGCGAGGTTGATCGAGAGGAGGTTGACGACGACGAGGACGGCAGCACCGATCGCCGCGCCGTACATCCCCCAGGCGACGGTGATGCCGACCGCGGCGGAGGGCGGGATCAGCGCCGCGGCGATCATCACGCCGACGATGGCCTCCGAGAAGCCCCGCGTCAGACTCAGGATGCCGGCGATCCCGGCTCCCAACGCCACCGCGAGCGAGAACAGGTTCGGCGAGACGCGCTCCTCGAGTTCGGTCGCGACGACGATGTCGACCCCCGCGGGCTCGAGGCCGGCGAACCGAGCGAGGGTGGCGAGGACGATCGACGCCCCGACGACGATCGTCACGCCGACGAACTGGTAGCGAAAACCGGTCGCCTTGAGCCGGTTGTCACCGGTGACGATGCCGACGTTGGCCGCGAGCGCGGGCCCGAGAAGCGGGGCGATGACCATCGCGCCGATGACGACCGCCGGCGAGTCGGCCAGCAGGCCCGCGGTGGCGACGACGGCGCTGATGAGCAACATGACGGCGTAGATGGTAAACGGCGGCGTGAGTTCGTCGGCTTTCGTCCGGAGGACTTGCCTCGAGGTGCGAGCCCCCTTCCCACCCTGGCTGTACTGGTCACGAAGCGTCGAGAACTGTTCTGAGAGGACCGTCTCGGCGTTGATTACGACGACGCTGGAGTCGTCGCTGATACCGGCTCGGCGCAGTCGGTCGAGCACCGGTTCGACGGCCCGCGTCGGCAGCGGGAACCGGACGACGGCCGTGTACCCCCGGCCGCTGGTTTCGTCGCTGACGACGTAGTCGACTCCCTCCTCCTCTAAGATGTCGAGCACGGCCCGACGTTTTCCATCCGGGACCGTAATCTCGAGATAGCGCATACGGGACCCACAATCGAGCCGTGGATAATTTCGGGGTCGGCAGGAGACGGGTAGTAACGAGACGAGGGCGCGCGAACAGCGTCAGTCGTCGGTGCCGACGATCCCGCAGGCGATGGCGTCGGGGTTGCGAATCTCCTCGCCGTCGACGGCGTCGGGATCCAATAGCAGGACCGTGTCGTCGGGCATCTCGGCTTCGATCTGTACCGGCCGACCCAGAACGTCCTCGAGTTCGTCCGCGTCGTCGATGTCGAACGCCCGCTCGAGCAGGAGCTCGGCGTTCGCTCGCGAGAGCACGAAAACGAGGCCTGACGGATCGGCGGCGTCGTTTGCACCCGCCTCGAGCAACTCGGAGAGCGAGTCGGCGCTGATCTCGTCGAACGAGCGAATCGTCACGCGCGCGGTATCGGAGCCGGGGGCGTCGCTCGACTGCGTGCGCAGTCGCGCGGACAGTTCCTCGAAATCCGTGGTGGTCTCGATCGGGGTGTCGTGACTCGAACCCATGGCGGGAGTCGACCGTCGGTGTGCTTGACGCTACGGCCGGCCAGTTCCGGGATGGGACCGTGCGACGGCGCTCTACCTGCACGATTATTGTGTGCCACTTCGTACCACGACTATGGGAGAGACACTCGACGATATCGACTTTCTCGCCCGCTCCGACCACCGCGTCGGGGTACTCGAGACGCTGGCCGAACGCCCGTGTGACCGGGGCGACCTGCGCGCCGCGACCGGGGCCTCCTCGCCGACGTTGGGGCGAATCCTCACCGACTTTCAGGATCGCCACTGGATCGAACGGGACGGACGAACGTACCGGCTGACCGAACTGGGCGAATTCGTCGCGGATCGATTCGGGACCTTCGTCGACGCGATGGCGCTCGAGCGACGACTCCGAACGGTCTGGCCGTGGCTGCCACACGAGGTCGACGGGTTCAGCGTCGACCTGTTCACCGACGTAGTCGTCTCCGTTCCGGGTCCCGGATACCCCTATCAGCCCGTCGAACGCCTCACGGATCTACTCGCAGAGACGACGACAATGTACGGATTCGGGATGGCGATGCTCAAGTCGAGTAATTTGGAACCCTTCTTCGACCGCGCCCTGGACGATCTGGTGTGTGAATATATCTATCCGCCTGCCGTCTTCGAGGAACTCCTGTCGTGGGACGGCAAAACCGTCGCGGAGGCGACCACGCGACCCAACTACACCGTCCTGTTGCACGACGACCTCCCGGTGGACGAACGGTGTGGGATCTGCCTCTTCGACGACCGGGTCAGCATCTGTTGTTTCGATCACGAAACCGGAACGCTCCGCTCGCTCGTCGACACGGGGAGCGACGAGATGCACGGGTGGGCGGCGTCGTACTACGAGCGGTTCCGGGCGGAAGCCAGCCCGCTCGAGGCGGCAGACGACCTCCTTTCGGTCGAATCGTTTCCGTGAGCGGTCTATCCGGTTCGAACCTCCCTCTGTCGACCGCTGCGTTCACGTCGTGAAATATTTCACTAGGAAATTATACATTCGCCTGCCGCGTACTCGCGTTCGTGGTGAACTGTCATGAGCGATCAGGAATACCAATCCGCCGGCTGGCAGCTCGAACAATCCGCTTCCGAGGCCTACGAACGGTACTTGGTCCCACCGCTGTTCGCCCCGTGGGCCGAACGGCTCCTCGATGCCGCCGATCCGCGTGAGGGTGATCGTCTCCTAGATGTCGCGTGCGGGACCGGCATCGTGGCGCGCAGAGCCGCCTCTCGGGTTGATGAGCACGGAGCCGTCGTGGGCCTCGACACCAACGAGGGAATGCTCGCGGTGGCGGCGGAGACGACCGACGACGAACGCCGACCCACGATCGAGTGGCGACGGGGGGACGCGACAGATCTCCCGTTTCCCGAGGGACGATTCGATGTTGCCTGCTGCCAACAGGCCCTCCAGTTCGTCGACGAACCGTCCGTTGCACTCGAGGAGATGCACCGCGTCCTCGAACCGGGCGGACGCGTGGCGCTCAGCGTCTGGCGACCGTTGGAGTACCAGCCCGGCTACGTCGTCGCGGCCGACGCGCTGGAGAGCCACATCGGTGATGAGGCCGGGGCGATGATGCGCTCTCCGTTCCCCGCGTGGGACGGGGATACCCTCCGAACACTCGCCCGCGAGGCGGGGTTCGACGACGTATCGGTCACCATCGAGATCGGCTCGATGCGCTATCCATCGGTGGCGGAGTTCGTGCGTCGGGAAGCTGCAAGCTCACCGCTGGCCGAGCCCATCGCAGCCGCCGAGCGGACGGTTCGAGACGAGCTGATTCAAGCGGTTGGGGACGGGATCGACGCGTATATCGACGACGAGGGAGTCGTCTTCCCGATGGAATCGTACTGCTTCACTGCGCGCGGATAGCAACGGAGGGCGGTCGCCAGCGCTCGTCGAGCGGAGAGGTCTCCTATCCTCGACGAACCCGAATCAGACCGAGAGCTACGAATCACTCGAGCCGCGACCGGAGAGCCACTCGTCCATCCAGCCCGCAAACTCCATGCGCTCTTGCATGCGCCACTGAACGAGGGCCACGGGCAGCGGGACGGCCGTCAGCGCGGTAAAGAGCCAGACCGTTGGCAGTCCCCGCGTCAGGACCCAAATCAAACAGACGAGTCCGACGACGCTTTCGAGGACCGACAGCGCGATCCAGACCCGCCAGAGCCGGTTCGCTCTGGCCCGCTGTTCCGCCGTATAGATCCGATAACCGTTGGCGACGCCGAGCGGTCCGCCGACCAGAAAGACGACCGAGAGAACGATCGTCATCGTTTCGAACATACGGCTCTCTCGGACGGAAACATCAAAAATCCATCTACTCTTCTGGGGTGGACTACAGGCAGTCGGACAGTCGATCCGACCGATTCGAGCCCGTAGCGACCTCCAGTAGCGCTATCCGTGATACCGGCTGGCGGGTTCCAGCAACGGGCTCGAGGCCATCAGGCGCGTTCGGTTTCGGATGGTCGCCCGTCGTCCGACTCCGCGGCTCGCCGTGCGAGCATCCCTCGCTTGGACACGTAGTAAGCGAAGACGAGAAATCCGGCTGCCGGTAGTATGATCCCCAGATCGTACTGTTCGGGGTTCTCGAGTCCGAGTCGCCTCGCATCGATGTAGACGAGCACGGCCATCGGGATCTGGATGACGAAGAGACCGACCAGGAGGGCGAGGACCAGATCTGACATACCCGGTCGTTTGCTATCAATTGACGTAACTATGCCGAAGATTGTGAGTGTGAGACAGCGCGTGTCGGTGCGCCGTTCGACTGCCGGATGCCGAACGCGGGCGTTACTGATACGCCGGTAACCGGTCGGACGAGTCCGATCCCTCGAGGAATGGCAACTCGGTCACGGTCGCGGGCACTTCCTCACCGGCGACGCGAACCGTCAGTTCGTGGTTCTCGAGCCCGTAGTCGAGGAGCGCGAGCGCGATAGTCTGCTCGAGCAGCGGACTCTCTCCCGCGCGAGTGACCTCACCGACCGAGCTATCGCCGTCGAAGACGGCCGCGCCGGAGTCCGGAACTGCCTCATCCTCGAGCGTCAGTCCCACCAGCCGCCGGCTCGGCTGGCCGCGGTTCTCGACGCGGGAGACGACCTCCTGGCCGACGTAACAGCCCTTCTCGAAGTCGAGCGCGTTTCGCAGGCCGAGCACGTTCGGGAGCGTACCCTCGAGTTCGGTCTCGAACAGCGGCGAACCGGCCTCGAGCGCGAGACTCTCGAACGTTCGGTAGCCAAAGGGCGCGGCGTTGAGCCCCTGATTGAGGAGCGTGTCGTAGACGCCCTCGGCGTCGTCGGCCGCACAGATCACTTCGTAGCTCTCCTCGCCGGTGAGCGCGTCGGTGCGGATGACGGTCACGCCTTCGTCACCCATCGTCCCGCGGACGAACGAGTAGCGCTCGTCGGGCGACGCCGCGCCGTTGAGAACGCTGGCGATCTTCTCGGTGGCGTGGGGTCCGTGGATCCCGAAGATCGCGTACTCGTCGGTCGCGACGCGGATGTCGACGTCCTGGATAAACACCTTCTCGGACCAGTCCTCGGCCAGCGGCTCCGCCTCGGCGGGCGGCGTAAAGAGCAAGAGGCGCTCGCCTGCGTTGTAGATGTAGAGTTCGACGGCGATGCCGCCTTGGGGGTCGAGGACGAGCGCGTAACAGCCCTGCCCGTTTTCCGCCGGTACGCGGTTCGAGACGACGTTGTCGACGTACTCGAGTCGATCGTCACCCTCGACGACGACGACGCCGTAGGCCAGTTCGAGCAGGCCGACGCCGTTGCGGACCGCGCGGTGGGTTCGCTCGGGCCGGCCGAAGTGTTCGACGATCGTTCGGCCGTCACGCTCGCCGAACGTCGCGCCGTGATCGGTATGAATAGACTCGATGACGCTCATGCCTACTCTCAGGAGCCTGCACCCCACAGGCGTTTCGATTCAGAAGGGGAGGCGCTCGCGAATCCAGTCCCCGATCGTTTGCGCCTCGTCTTCGTCGGTCGGCGTTTCCGGAACGACCCGGTCGTCGGGCTTGATGACGGTCTCGCTGGTTCCGGATTCGACGGTGATCAGGCCGTCCTCCTTGAGCGTCGACAGCGCCATCTCGAGTTCGTCGATATCGACCTCGACGGCGGCGCGCAGTTCGAAGACGGTCATCCCGTCGTCGGTGCGATCGACGAGCGCGTCGAGTACCGCCACCTCCGTCGACTCCCGGTCCCGGTACTCCCGCTTTGCTCTCATCCGTTTCCGTATTCGACGACCGGGGATTTGACGTTTGTCGTTCACCGGGCAGGCAGCGACCGATCGTGACGTTCGTGATATAACTCGTGTCTCGAGAGGCAGTACGTTTTTTATGGTGTGACTGGGTACGGTGGGACAATGGTCCTGCGATGTTCGCTGCTCGGTCACGACTACGGTGACACCGACGTCGAACGCGAGCGCGAAGAACGGGGCAGTGAGGTCGTCGTAACCGTCCAGGAGTACGAGGAGTGTGAGCGCTGTGGCGATCGGAACGTCATTAGCGAGAACACCGAGGTAACGAGCCTCTCCGCCGAGACGGCCGCCGACGCGCTTCCCGACGAGTACGATCTCGAGTCCGACTCGACTGCACCGACCGACGGCGAGGCCGTCGAAACACCACCAGACGCGACCGCGGAGGCCGGCACCGAGGTCGAGTTCTCCGAAGGCGATGACGACGCTGCGTTGATCGACGCCGACGACGGTGATGCCGATCCGGCCGCGCCGGCTGCCGGTGCACCCGAAACCGAGCCGGCGGCCGGCTCCGACGAGGCCGAGGACGAGTTCGACGTTCCGACCGATGAGAACGGCGATCCCGTCACCGACGACGGCGAAATCCTCGAGGACGACGAACCGCCGGCCGATCGCGACCGCGAACACGGCGAGTGGCCCGACTCGGAGGACGTCGGGCCGCCCGTCGGCGCGGCAAACGAGCCAACCGAGTGGCCGGACAGCGACGACGCGGAGGCGGACGACGCTGATGCGGTGGCACCCGCCGAGACCGACGACGACGCCGAACTCGTCGACGCGGACACTGAGGTCACCGACGACGCTATGATCCTCGAGGACGACACCGACGCGACCAGCGACGGAGCCGAGTCACCCGCGGCGGCCGACGCTCGGTCGGTGACCACGACGGAACCGAACCCGTCTGACGCTCAGGGCGCGGACGAAGCGACGGCGCAGGCTGACACCAGCGGCAATTCGGGTTCCGGCATCGAGCGAGCAGCGACCGCGCCGACGCCCGGCCAGAGCGGCGGGACGGCTCGCGACGACATCCCCTCCGAGTTCTACTGTCCGCGATGTGAGTACGTTGCTGGCAGCGACCGGAGCTCGCTTCGCGCCGGCGACATCTGTCCCGAGTGCCGAAAGGGCTACCTCGGCGAACGCGAGCAGTAGCGCAGCCGACACGCGCGACCGAGCGGTCGCCGGACTCATCGGGAGGGACCGACTGACTTCGTACGACAGCAGAACTGCGCCGATACTCCCCCTCACCAGCCGCTGCTCGCGTCGTCTGTCGAATCGATGAGAGATCGGCTATGAAAAGAGGTAAACAGTCCGCCGTGTATTTCCGATTCATGAAGGAGTACAAGATGCGTCGCGGTGAGTACCTCGAGGAGCGAATCCCCGATATGGAGTCGACAGTCGTGGACTACTTCGGCCCCATCACCGACACGGAAGAGTACAAGGGAAGCGACCTCTTCGTGATCGGCGAACCCGACAACCCAGTCTTCGAAAAGGTCGTCGCCGGGACGATCGAGTACTCCGGCAAAAAGGACAAACTCGGCGTCGAGTTTTACGAACGCGATCCGACCGAACTCGGTCCCGACGAACTCGAGGCCGCAGCCGACGCCGTCGACGCGAAGAACGACTTCCTACTCGAGGCGACCGGCCGGGACGCCAAATCCCGCCGCGACTCGATGAAACGATCCGTCGAGGACGACCCGGACCACGACGTCGACGCCTGATCGGACGAGAACCGCAGTCACGCGCTTCTGCGACGAACAGCAGCCGAATAGCGTATCGTCCGGTCCGACGACCTGCGAGTCCCGCCGGTCGATAGCCGGCGAGTGTCTCGTTGCTCGATAATCAGCGAGCGGTCCGTTTTCGACACCCAGCGAGCACTCGTCCGTCGATCACTCGCGGTGGTCACGTCGCTCGTGGACGGAGACCAGTCCGCCGGAGCTGCGGAAGACAAAATCGGCGACGTCGCCGACCTCGATCTCGTTGAAATCTTCGCGGACGACCGCCGTCCGTCGACAGTCGTCGCTCTCGTCCATCTCGCAGGCGCGGATCCGATACTCGATGGTCTCGAACTCGCGCTCGAGTTCCGTGACGAGAGCATCCGAAAGCTTGAGCGGGTCATCCTCGCCGATCTCGTCAGCGAGAGCGTCGTGGATCTCGCCGTCGTAGAACGCCCCTTCGTCGGGATCGTATCGCCGCACGGCCGCGTCGATCGGATCGTCCGTCTCCGTCGGCTGGAGGCGAACGGACTTCCGGGCGATCTCGACGCGGTCGGCGAGACCGAGCCGCGTCAGACAGCCCGCGAGGGCGATCGACGGGACGAGGGCGACGAACGCGCGTCGGTTCACACGGTGACTATCGTGGACCGGCCTCGAGAACCTTTTCCTCGAGACTCCGAAACGGCTAATACCGGACCGTCAAATCACCCGAACGATGGATATCGCTGCGTTCCTGCTCGCGACGCTGGTCGCCCACATCGGCTTCGCTGTCTTCGTCGCCGGCCACGCCCACCTGACGGACACTGACGCCGGAAACTGGCCGTACATCACGCTCGCACTGGGTCTGGCGGGTCTCGCCGGCTACTTCTTCTACGACGAATGAGAGGAGTTGAACGCGACGGGCGGAGACGGCTGTGGGGTCGATTACACACCGCTATCGATCCGTTTTGACGCTACTCTGCCCTCGAGGCACGATCACGGGCTGAACACTGACTGTCGAAGATGGTTCGATAGGTGGCGGTAGTGTATTTCGATTAGTCATCTGGACAATCATGATGTTCTCGGGTGCTCACTGAGATGGTATCTTCTGAAGTGTGCTTGGCCCACGCACCAGCGTATATACATTCATAATCAGGTACTACGACCGACTCCCAAGTGCCGTCTATCCAAACACGGATAGTCAATTCATCACCAATATTTGCCGGCAACCCCTCGTCTATGACCAAGGTAGTTGCCCTATCCGTATCAGTCCCGTCGAGCTCGTACGAATCCCAGAATACGACTTCATTGTCGGTCTCGAAATATACTTGAAATCGGACTGTGCGAGAACGTTGATTTATCAACTCAACAATTGCTACAGAAGTAGGTCGTGCTGAAGTATCCTGAAGCCGTTGACATCCTGCAATACTCGTTGTGATTCCGACGGATGCTGAGGCTAACACGCACCGGCGATTCATTACAAAATCATTCGGAACTGCAACTAAATAGTTTCTGACCACCGCAGTATTGGTGAATCCTATGGGCGGCTCGAATTGAATCGGCCACAGGAGTTGGTGCGTCTTCGTGGTCCCCTCCCGTGACAACAGTCGACCCGATCAGGCCAGGAAGACGTGCCGAGGCCGGTCGGCGAGGATGTCGCGACCGAACTCGACCGTCTCGCCGAACGCGTCGCTGCGGAAGAACGCCATGGCGTCCTCGCGGGAGTCCCAGCGGCTGGCGATGAACATGTCGTTTTCGTCCTCTTGATTGACCAGCAGATCGGTCTTGCGGTGGCCGTCCATCTCTGCAAGCAGCCCACCGACGTCGCCGAAGGTCCCGACGAAGTCCTCGCGGTGGTCGGGTTTGACGGTGTAGAACATCCCCATCGTCCCCCAGGAATCGCTGTCGTCATCGCCGGCCTGCCGGACGATATCCGGCAGATCCGCGAGGAAGCCGGCAGCCGTGTTCGCGGCGCGTTCGGTCTCCCAGAGGCTGACGATGGCGTTCTCGGTGTCTCCGCTGCCAACGGTACTCGGCTCGTACACCGCCGTCTTCACGTGCGTATCGTAGTGATCGAAGTTCGTTCGAAGCCCGTCGACCTCGTCGAACAGTTCGTCGGCGTCGGCCTCGGAGTAGAGGACGACCGCGTGGACGTCCTCGCCGTGTGGCTGGCCCGCGTAGACGCCGATCTCCTCGAGTTCGCTGCGGACGTCCTCGTCGTCGGAGCCAGGTCGGCCGCCGCCGCTCGAGTCCCCGTGGTGACCACCCGAATCCCCGTGGTGACCGCCGGATTCCGAGTCACCGTGGTGGTGGCCGCTCGAGTCCGATCCGCCGTGGTGATGACCGCCGTGAGCGTCGCCACCCTCCTGTGGAACCCGGTCGCCCGCGAGGTACGCGCCGAGGTTCTCGGGCGGGAAGCGCCGAGCCGAGAGGAACCGACCGAACTCGGCGAAGCGGGAACTCGAGGGATCGAACCGCATCTCGTAGAGCAGTTCTTTCACGTCGGTCGGATCGTCGCCGAACAGGGTGATGCCCCACTCGAAGTCGTCCAGTCCGAGGCTGCCGGAGATGATCTGGGTGACGCGGCCGGCGTACCCCTTGCCGATTTCGCCGTGGTTCGAGAGGTACTCCGCGCGCTCGTCGAACGGCAGTTCGTACCAGTTGTGGTCGGGACCGCGGCGCTTGCTCATCGGGTAGAAGCTGAGGAACTCCGCGTCCGGAATCTCGGGTTTGAGCCGTGATTCGATGTAGCGGGCCATCCCGGTGTCGTCCATCTCGGCGTCGTCGTCGAAGTAGTCCTGGGACATGTAGCCCGAGACTTCCGTCACCGAGAGGTAGGAGTCGGCTCGCTCGGTGAACTCGGCGAGCGCCGTGTGCTCGAACTGACGCTCGAGGGCGTCGATATCGCCGAGCGTCGGCCGCAGGTGGAGCACGAGCAGGTCGGCTTTGTGGCCGAGAACGGCGAACGTCGCCGAGTCGCCCTCGTCGGCGTCGGCGACGCTCTCGGCGGCGGTGAGGTAGTCGATACCCTCGTCGATCGCCCGCGAGCGACGCCGTTCCGGCGCGTCGCGCCAGGCGTCCCAGTCGATCGACCGGAAATCGTGCAGGACGTACCAGCCCTCTTCGGTCTGTGGCGGCTGCCGTCGTTCCATGTGCGCGGGTTGGGCCGGCGACGCTAAGAAGGACCGGGTTTCGCGACGAGGGGATTCTCGCCGCTCGGAGTCGAGCCACCGAACGCCGAGACCGTCCGTCTCAGCCGCCGCTCGGCAGCAGTGGATCCGACCGAAACCCTTTACGTACGGCGGTTTAAATCACGGGCTACATGCGGAAAAGTGGGCCGCCGAAAGGACTCATCGCCTATCTCGTTCTCGAACTCCTCGAGGAGAAACCGCGTTATGGCTACGAGATCTTAAAGGAGATTCGCGATATCAGCGGCGGTCACTGGGAGCCGTCCTACGGCTCCGTCTACCCCATCCTCTACAAGTTCGAGGAGAAGGGGTGGACCGAACGGATCGAGCGTGCGGACGAACCCGACCGGAAGTATTTCGAGCTGACAGAGGAGGGGTACGCGGAGCTCGAGACGCGCCGCGAGAGCTGTACCGAGAAGGCCCGGGACTTCGCCGACGTCATCCTCGGCTTTTTCCACGTCTACGCGGCGTTCTCGACCGACGAGCGGTTCGAGATTCCCGAACCCGACGGCGAGTGGCGGTTCGACGAAACGTTCAGCGAGTGGATCGTCGAGCAGGTCGTCCGCCACCACGAACACTACTTCGACACCGAGTTCGAACGGGTCGAGGCGACGCCAGACGAGTTTTACGAGCGCCACGGCATCGACGAAGACGTCGAGGCGGCGAAATCGGACGCGGACGACGACACGGAGACGGACGACGACGAAGACGTCGAGGCGGCGAAATCGGACGCGGACGACGACACGGAGACGGACGACGACGAAGACGATTAGCGTTCGACGAGGTCGAATCGAACCGTCTTGTCGACAGTACAATATCGTGACGACCGATCGTCAGTTCGAACCGAAGCCGGCCCACTTTTCCCGCACCGCAATACGAGGAACGGAGTGACGAGTCTGCGGTGCAGGGAAATGCAGCCGCGGAGATTCGAAGTAGACCAGACGCGCGCACCGGAGTGAGCACGACTGGGCGTGGTTCGAACCGAAGCCGGCCGACCGATTCTAGAGGAGGAACGGCAGGAACAACATCGTGAGGAAGCTGATGAGCATCGTCAGTCCGACGGTCGTCGTCACCGTCCGCACATGCCCGCGAGTCGTCTCGACCGGGAGTCTCGAGACGACGGCCTCAGTGCTCGTCCGCAGGATGTGCCCGCCGTCGAGCGGGAACGCCGGAATGCAGTTGAAGAAGCCGAGCTGGACGTTGATCCAGCCGGTCCAGAACAGGATGTTCGCGAGGATGAACACGGTGCTATCTCCGAGTACCGCGAGCGATCCCTGCACCTCGTAGAAGTTCTCGACGCCGCCGGTGAAGCCGGCGAAATTGAACGGCAGCAAGCCGACGACTCCGATGACCGGGAGCAGTATCGAGAGCCCGATCTTTCCGAAGAAGGAGTCGGCGACGCCGCCGTAGCTGCTTCCCTCGTCGCTGCCGAGAATCGAGAGATACTCCTCGGCGGGATAGAGCTGGACGCCGATATCGCTCACTTCGAAGCCGGACGTGCCGGGTGTGGGGCTGACGCCGAGGAACCCGGAGTCCTCGCGGGGATGGTCGCCGAGGGTTACGTCGACCTCCTCGCGCTCGCCGTCCAGATAGCCGACGACGGTCGCCTCGTCACCCGCCTCGGTTTCCGAGAGCAACGCGTCGAGGTCGTCGTAGGAGTGCGTTCGCTCCCCTTCGAAGGACGTGATGACGAACGTCTCGTCGGTCGGGCCGAGTGCCTCCTCGAGCGGGCCGTCCTCGACGACCCCGACCGCGGCGCCGATCGGCACCTCGCGCTCGCTTCGGTCGCCGTCCGCAGTGGCGATCGTCAGCGTCACGACCTCGTCGTCGCCGACAGTGTCGAGGAACTCGCGCTCGGTCACGACCGTCTCGCCGTTTACCTCGACGATTGCGTCGCCGGCGTCGACGCCGGCGGGACCGTTCTCCATCGCGGCGGTCACGAGCAGTGACCGATCGACCATGACGGTCCGCTCCCCGTCGAGTTCAAGTTCGACCTGTTGCCCGTCGTGGGCCTCGAGTCGGTCGGCGAGGTCGTCGTTCGTCTCGACGGGGTCGCCGTCGACGGCGGTGATTCGGTCGTTCGGTTCGACGCCCGCGTCGGCGGCGGGCGAGTTCGGCGCGACGCCGCCGACCGCGGCACCGGGGGCGACGGCGATGGCCCCGACGATCGGACCGAAAAGAAGCGCGAAGACGATGATCGTGACCGCGAAGTTGTTCGTGACGCCCGCCGCGAACATCCGCGTCTGGGCCCCTCTCGAGGCCTTCTTGCTACTCTCCTGTTCGGGTTCGACGAACGCACCGAAGGGGATGATCGCGAGCATGGCGACGCCCATCGACTTGATGCCGATGTCCTCGACGCGACAGAGCAGGCCGTGGCCGCCCTCGTGGACGACCAGCCCGACGAGGAGCCCGATGACGATGCCGGGCGTCGCCGAGAGCGGCAGGAAGTCGTTGACGCCGGGGAACGGAACGACGTTTCGGGGCTGCTGGACGCCGCCGGTTGGCTGAGGTGACGTGATCGCGGAGATAGCGGCAAGCAGGAGGAGGACGAACATCGCCACCATCACGACGATAGCGATGCCGACGCCGAGGTTGGCCCAGGCCCGCCAGAACCGCTTGGGCTTCGACAGTCGGTCGAGGAACTCCCGGCCGCGTTTGGTGTGGAACGTGAGAATGGGTCCCTGCGTCCCGACGTACTCCGGCAGCAGATCCGCTCGTCGGAGGGCGATGATCCCGAACCAGTAGACGAGCAGGCCGGCGACGACCCACGTGAGCGTCTCCGAGCCGTAGAGTTCGGGAACCGAGACGACAGCAGGGAAACCGTGATCCATTGGTCCTACTTCGGGGAGGGGTTCTCAAAGGGCTTTTGTCTATTCGACCGACCGAACCGGGTCGGTCGGGCTCACCGCTCCCGGCGCAACCGGGCGACGACGAACTCGCGGTCGACCTTCGCGAGGAACGAGCCGAGTTTCGGCCCCTGCTCCTCGTCGAAAAAGAGCCGATAGCCCGCAGTGAAGAAGTCGCCAACATCGACGTCGTGACGGCGCGCCGTCTCGTAGATCTCGCCCTGAATCTCGTCGGGTTCGTGACCCCCCTCGATGAAGTCGGCGAGTTCCTCGAGTGCCGCTTCCGTCGCCGCGTCGAACTCGTGATCGGGGATTTCGCTTCGCTTGAGTTCGTAGTCGAACTCGTTTTCGGTGCGTCGCGCCCAGTTTCTGGCCTGCTCGACGCGCTGGAGTGCTCCCTCGATCGCCCACTCGGGCGCGTCGTCCGGAATGTGACCTTCGCGGCGGGCGATCTCCTCGCGCAGGTTGGGATCGTCCGTCATCCCGAGCACGGCGGCGAAGGTGTAGGGGAGTCGAACGCGCTCCGCTCTCGGCTCCTCGACGACGAACGGGTAGACGCGCTTCGCGAAGGCCGTCTCGTCTTCGTCCGCGTCGATCTCGTCGAAGTAGATCGCCTCGAGGCGGTCGAACTCGTCGACCAACTGGTCGAGCCGTTCGATGCTGAAGTCCCGCGCCTTCGCGGGGTCCTTCGCGAAAAAGTAGCGCAGCACTTCGGGCTCGAGTAGCTCGAGCACGTCCGAGACGAGGATGACGTTCCCCTCCGAGGAGGAGAAGGGCTCACCCTCGAGGGTGAACCACTCGTAGACCATCGGGACGGGCGGCTCGATCTCGAGGACGTTGCGCGCGACGTCCTGTCCGCTGGGCCAGGAGCCTTCGGCGTGGTCCTTGCCGAAGGGTTCGAAGTCGACGCTGAGGGTCTGCCACTGGGCTGGCCACTCGAAGCGCCAGGGCAGTTTGCCCTCACGCAGCGTCGCGGTGCCCTCGTGGCCACAGCCCTCGATCGTTCGGTCGCCGGCGTCCATGTCGGTACACGTGTAGTCCACGGTCGGCGGCTCAGCGTCCAAATCGACGCTCGTCACGGTCTCCGTCACCTTCCCACACTCCGCACAGATCGGGTTGAACGGGACGTAGTCCTCGTCGACCTTGTCCTGGTACTCGGCGAGGACTTCGCGTGCGCGCTCGCGATTTTCGAGCACGAATCGAGTGACATCCTCGAGATCGCCCGACTCGTACAGTTCGGTGTTCGAGAGCAGTTCGATCGGGACGTCGACGGCGTCTGCGCTGTCCTGGATGATCGCCGCAAAGTGATCGCCGTAGGAGTCACAGCAGCCGAATGGATCCGGGATGTCGGTGTACGGCGCGCCGAGATTGCGTCCGAGCGCCCCCGCGTCGACATCGCCGAGGTCGACGAGGTTCCCCTCGAGATCACAGAGGGTGCGGGGAAGCTTTCGCAGCGGGTCGCGGTCGTCCGCGGTAAAGACCTGCCTGACCTCGTGGCCGCGATCGCGGAGCACCTCGGCGACGAAGTAGCCCCGCAAGAGTTCGTTGACGTTGCCGAGGTGGGGAACGCCCGACGGCGAGATGCCGCCCTTGACGACGATTGGGTCATCACCGGGACGGTCGGCCACGCGCTCTTCCACTCGATCCGCGACCGCATCCGCCCAGAAGGCGTGCCGTTCTGCATCCTCACGCTGGAGGGTGTACGGACTCTCGTCGCTCATTGGTCGTCCTGCGCCCAGTAGGTCGGTTCTTCGCCCGCACCCTCGGGGATGACGTCGGTGCCGTCGTGCTCGCCGTAGCGGACCGCACGCGAGATGCGGTCCGGATCGGTACCGTCGAGAACGATCGTTCGCATACCCGAGCGCTGGATGATCTTCGCCGCCAGCAGGTCGACGGGTGCCGACGCGCCGGCGTTCATCTCGAGGCCGGCGATGACGTCAACGAGGTCCGCAGCGGAGAGGTGGTCGTACTTCGTCGCCTCGGCGTTCTCGTTGGGATCGTCGCTGTAGACGCCGGGGACGCTCGTCGCGTAGACGAGCAGATCGGCGTCGACGTACTCCGCGAGGGCGGCGCCGACAGCGTCGGTCGTCTGGGCCGGTGCGACCCCGCCCATGACCGAGATGCCGCCTCGCTGGAGGGCCTCGCCGGCCTCCTCGTAGTCTTTCGCCGGCGCCGTCACCGAATCGCCGCCCAGCGCGGCGATAAGCAGGCGCGCGTTGAGTCGGGTGACATCGATCCCCAACTGATCGAGCTCGATCTCGTTTGCCCCCAGGTCGCGAGCGGCGCTGATGTACTCGCGTGCGACGCCGCCGCCCCCGACGACGGCACCGACGCGACAGCCGTCCGCGACGAGGTCTTCGACGACGGCTGCGTGTTCGGCTACCCGATCCGTCCCGAGTTCGGGCACGAGAACGCTTCCGCCGATAGAGACGACCACTTTCATGCTATCCCGGTGTAACCGGGTTGCTATCTTAAGGGTTGCCAACTGGGTGGCAGCGCGCGTGTCTCACACGAACACGGGAGCGAATCCCGAAGTGAATGGGGCAACCCGATCACGAGCGGGCACACCTCCCCGCGACGTGAATCGGCGTCGACAGCTACAAAGTCAGAGGGCACCTCGTTTCGAACATGTACGTACTCGGCATTTGCGACCGCGGGGCCGGCGACGACGCACGCGAGCGGGTCGTCAACCGGCTCGTCGATCGACTCGAGCGGGAGGGACGCGTCGGCGTCGTCAGGTACGACGCGACGATCGCCGACGGGATGCAGGCCCACGACTCGCTGACCCTCGGCGGCGACGTCAGCTACGACCTCGGCGCTGACGGGGACTGGACGGCCTCCGGAACCGGAATGACGATCGACAGTGTCGTCGATCAACTCGCGACCGACTGCGACTACGCCGTCGTCGTCGGCGTCGACGGGCTCCGCCACCCCACCGTCGTCGTCGGTACGGACGGTGAGACGGCGGCCACTTCAGCGGACGACGAAGACGGCGACCGCGTGATCGCCGCCGTCGAGGCGCCCGGCGACCTCGATCCGGACGCCGTCCTGGCCGCGCTCGAGGACTGTGATCCCCACGAAACGCTTGAATCGCTCGTCGACCGCGTCAAACGCTCGCCGAAAGCTGAGCTATCCGGTGCGATCGCCACCTTCACCGGTCGCGTCCGGGCGAAAGACGACGCGGACGACGCGCGCACCCAGTACCTCGAGTTCGAGAAGTACGAGGGGATCGCCGAGGAGCGCATGGCCGCCCTCGAGACCGATCTCGAGTCCCGCGACGGCGTTCTCGAGGTCGAACTCTATCACCGAACCGGCGTCGTCGAGGACGGCGAGGATATCGTTTTCGTCGTGGTGCTAGCCGGCCACCGCGGCGAGGCGTTTCGGACCGTCGAAGACGGAATCAACCGGCTGAAAGACGAGGTGCCGCTATTCAAGAAGGAAGTGACGGTCGACGACGAGTTCTGGGTTCACGAGCAATCGTAAGAGTATTGATTCCGTGAATGATTCGTTCAAAATAGGTCAAGCCTCTCGAAAAAGGATATTCTAATACCCGTGAGTGTTTCGACGGCGATAATAGATTAGCGGCGGTTTTAAAACGTTTCGGACGATCTAGACGCTCGAGAGAAGTTATCATTACCGAGAATAAAACGTCGATTACCCCCCAAATCCCTGAACACAAACGAAACGCCGCTAACCATCCTCCCTTTATAACATATTCCCCCCACAAGTGGTTGATGTCGATGAGCACGACAGCCCAACCCTCCACGGAAAGCAAAGAACGTCGCCTCACGAACTACCTGCGCAACCGCGCGGAAGACGGCGAGCTGTACTTCAAAGGCAAGTTCATCGCAGACGACGTCGGCATGTCCCCCAAAGAGATCGGCGCGCTGATGGTCAAACTCTCCGACTCGGTCAGCGACCTCGAGATCGAGAAGTGGTCCTACACGAGCGCGACCACCTGGCGTGTCGCCCCCGCCTGACGCAGATCGTGTCGATCGGTCACTCCGACCCCCGACGCGACGGATCTCCCACGATCCCCGCTACGCCCACCCCCAACCACACCCTGCGTGCCGACGCGGTTCGACTGCGAACCGGCACGGTCCCTGAAGTCCCCGCAGCACCCTTTCGGGTCGGCCACACCCTTCCGTCCGACCCGTTCGTTTCGAACCCGTAGTGCAACCCACAGTAGCCACTAAAAGTCACGACGGCGTTTCAATCGGTGTGTGAATCGTTTCAGTTGTTACTATCCCAGTCGGCGCTGCCGACGACAGGCGATTTATACGAGGAGGCCCTGAACCATCGATGATGGACGACGTCGACTCGTCCGAGTTCGGATCGGCGCGGACGGACGGCTCGTCGCTCGACGCCGGGCCGCCGCTCGAGCGCATCGAGTCCGTGTTTACGATCTACGAGATCCGAACCGAGGGCGATCAGCTGATCTACTACGGCGATCCGCGGGTACATCCCGAGGAAGCGATGCGCGAGCTGTGGCCCGCGTTCCGAAAGGCGGGCTACGATCCGCAGCTGACCACCCGGTACGGCGAGTATGTGCTCGTCGCCGAGCCGATCGACCTCGGCATCAACGGGATCCCGTGGACGAACGTCCTGTTGTTGCTGGCGACGGTCGTCTCGACGCTGTTTGTCGGCGCACTTTGGTGGTACCCCCAGCTCGATCCGTTGTCGGATCCGATGGTAATGGTCCAGGCGTGGCCCTTCTCGCTCGCGATTCTTGGGGTACTCGGCGTCCACGAACTGGGCCACTACGTGATGAGCCGCTATCACGAGGTCGACGCCTCGTTACCGTACTTCATCCCCATCCCGACGATCATCGGGACGATGGGTGCGGTGATCAAACTGAAAGGACAGATGCCCGACCGGAAAGCGCTGTTCGATATCGGCGTCGCCGGCCCGCTCGCCGGACTGGTCGCGACGGTCGCCGTCGCGATTATCGGGCTGCACATGCCCCCCGTCACCGTTCCGGAACCGCTCCTCGAGGAGGCTGACGGGAGCGGGTTCCGACTCGGGATCCCGCCGATGCTCGAGTTGCTCGCGTGGGCGGTCGACCAGCCGATGTACGCCGACGACCCGACGCGAAACGTCAACCCGGTCGTCATCGGCGCCTGGGTCGGCATGTTCGTCACCTTCCTCAACCTAATTCCGGTGGGCCAACTCGACGGCGGGCACATCCTTCGAGCGATGGCCGGCGAGTTCCACGCGCTCGTCAGCACGATCGTTCCGACCGCACTGATCGCGCTCGCGGGCTACCTCTACTTCGTCGGCGGCTACGGGTTCCAGTCGGTGTTCATCTGGATTTTGTGGGGGATCCTGACCGCCCTCTTCGCCTCGGCGGGGGCGGCCCGTCCGGTCACCGACGAGCGACTGGACACCGGCCGACTCCTCGTCGGCATCCTCACGTTCGGACTCGGTGCGCTCTGTTTCATGCCCGTTCCCCTCGAGATCATCCAGTAGCGAACCCCAGCTCTGCTATCAGTGCGTGTAGCCGCGATCCTCGAGCGCCTCGCCGTCCATCGTGATTCCGCTCTCGCGCGCGGTGACGGTGCCGATCACCGATAGATCGACCGCGAGTGCCGACTGTACGGTCTCGACTGCGTCCTCGGGTAGCGTGACCACCAGCTCGAAGTCCTCGCCGAAGGTCGTCGCGCGCTCGAGCGCCTCGTCGTCGGTCGCGGCGACGTCGAGTAACGCATCGTCGATTGGAATCCGATCGGCGCCGATCTCGAATCCGCAGTCGCTAGCGTCGGCGAGTTGGTGCAACGAGCGGGCGAGTCCGTCGCTGGAGTCCATCATCGCGGTCGCGTGGGGCGCGAGCGTTCGGCCGGCCGCGACCCGCGGCTCGAACCGGAACAGGTCGTTCGCGCGCTCGAGCGCGTCCGGATCCTCGCGACGGGTCCCGCGCTCGAACAACTCGAGTGCGGCGGCGCTGCGGCCCAGCGTGCCGGTGACGCAGACGCGGTCGCCGGGGGTCGCACCGCTGCGGTAGACGGGGTCGTCGGTGCTGCCGATCGCGGTCGTCGTCACGGTGAACTCGTCGTGGCCGTCGAGGTCGCCGCCGACGTACTCGCTGCCGACGCGTTCGCAGACGTCGCTCGCGCCGCGTACGAACGCGAGTAGCTCCTCGGCGTCGAACTCGGGGGCCGCGTAGGCCGCGACGGCGGCGGTCGCTTCGGCACCCATCGCGGCGACGTCCGAGAGCGAGGCTCCGACGGCGCGCCAGCCCGCCGTGTAGCGGGTCGTGCCGGCCGGAAAGTCCGTCCGCTCGTGGAGCATGTCCGTCGTGATCACGAGCCCGTCGACGACGGCGGCGTCGTCGCCGGCAGCCTCGAGTTCGCGTTCTAGCAGCGCCAGCGCGGCGCGTTCGTCCATACCGTCCGTTTCGAGTCCAGCACGAAAAACGATCCGGGCTGGGGCCGTGAGAGTGAAACCGACCTCGGCCCGGGGGACGAGCCTAGACTCCGCCCCCGCGGAACCCGCAAAATCCGTGTACACACTCCGCACGCACCGCGACACACCGGCAGAATACGATGGCCTTAAATGCCGCGGACGGAAACCACACGCCAATGGCTACGATGTACGACGTTCCGGCGGACGACCTCATCGAGGCGCTCGCCGACGATCTCGAGGAACGGCTCGACGAACCCGACTGGGGTAAGTTCGTAAAGAGCGGTGTCGATCGCGAACTCCCACCGGAACAGGAACAGTTCTGGGCGACCCGCGCCGCGAGCCTCCTGCGCAAGGTCTCCGACCGCGGCCCCGTCGGCGTCGAGCGACTCTCGACGGAGTACGGCGGCGGCAAGACCTCGAACCGTTACCAGGTCGCCCCTGACAAACGCGCCGACGGCTCGAAGAACCTGATCCGCACCATCCTCCAGCAGTTAGAGGAAGAGGATCTCGTCGAGACCGCCGAGGGTGAGGGCCGACGCATCACGCCCGCGGGCCAGAGTCTCCTCGACGACACCGCCGGAAACGTCCTCGAAGAGCTCGACCGTCCGGAACTCGAGCGCTACGCGTAACGACGCACCCGAGACCGGCTTTTCTCACCGAACGTTCCCTCGAGCACCGGCAGTCGTGCATCTCCTCCGTAATCATTTTCCACCGTGGAACACAACAGTAGCCTATGAGTGGTTCACCCGACGAGGAGAAACTCGAGGAGCTCCGACAGAAGAAGATGGAGCAGCTACAGGAACAGGCCGAGGGCCAGCAAGGCCAGGCCGGCGCCTCGCAGGAAGCGGCCCAGCAGCAGGCCGAAGCCCAAAAGAAGGCCCTTCTGCGTCAGTACCTGACCGACGACGCCCGGAAACGGCTCAACACGGTCAAGATGAGCAAGCCCCAGTTCGGCGAGCAGGTCGAGCGACAGGTCGTTACGCTGGCCAAAAGCGGACGCATCCAGGGGAAAATTGACGACGACAAGATGAAGAAGCTCCTCCAGGAGTTAAAGCCCGACTCGAAGAGCTTCGACATCACGCGTCGCTGATGAAGCTCGGGGTTCTCTACAGCGGCGGCAAGGACTCGACGCTCGCGGCGCTGCTCTTAGCGGAGTTCTACGACGTCACCCTCGTCACGGCCCACTTCGGCGTCAGTGACGACTGGACTCACGCCCGGGAGACGGCCGCGGCCCTCGACTTCGAGTTCGAACGCCTCGAACTCGATCCCGACGTCGCCCGGGACGCCGCCGGGACGATCCGCGAGGACGGCTTCCCCCGAAACGGTATCCAGCAAGTTCACCTGCACGCCTTAGAGCGGCTGGCCGAACGGGAGTACGACGCCATCGCGGACGGCACCCGGCGCGACGACCGGGTCCCCACGGTCTCGAGGGCACAAGCCCAGAGCCTCGAAGACCGTCACGAGATCGATTACATTGCCCCCCTGTCGGGGTTCGGACGGACCGCGGTCGATCGGCTGGTCGAGACGGAACTCGAGGTCGTCGCCGGCCCGAGCGAGGAGATCGACCGAGCCGACTACGAGGCGGAGCTGCGGGCGATCATCGCCGACGAAGCCGGTCCCGGTGCCATCGCGGAGTGTTTCCCAGATCACACGCAGACGTACGTGACGGGCGTCCTCGAGTAGGCCTCGGTCGGTCAGGCCCGAGCGTTTCGACCACCCGCTCGGACTTCGACCACGCGTTCGAGCTTTGTTGGAGTGGTTTGGCCCACTCGAGTGGGTCAAGGCCCTGTTTCGTTTCCACGGAGCCGTCTCCGTGCACGCGACCGGCGGGCGAAGCGTGACAGTTCCTGTGGGAGTCGCCGATATTAATCTATTTGTGACTATCGGACGGTTTCGAAATATGCCCACGGAACAGTTGACGGCGACCGACAGCGAGTTTCTCACCGGGCGGCTGGCGACGACCGTGCTCGCAGTCGGATACCTGGCCGTCGGAATCGGGTTCTGGGTCGGGCTGCTAACGGGCTGGTTTCGTTTGCTCGTCGCCGTGCTCGCCGGGACGGTCGTCCTCGTGGCCGTCTCGCTGTATATCGCCGTCAAACGAGAGGGACTGGTAACCGCCGAAAACAAGCTCTTCGCCGCATTCGCTCTGCTTGCAACCGGGCTACTGGTCGCACTCCTCGAGTTCACCGCTGCCTCGGAAGGAGTCGTCTTCGCCCTCTGTCTCGCCGTCGCCACCGTTCCACCGTACCTGATTCTGCACTACACCGGTTACGGCCGATCGACGTGACGAACGGACCTGTAGAATGGCGGCGCGATTGACACACGATGGCGCTAGCGAGTGAACTCGAACCGCGCGCCGCCCGCCTCGCTCTCGGTGACCGCAATCGACCAGCCGTGAGCGTCGGCGATGGCGCGGACGATTGCCAGTCCTAGCCCCGAACCGTCCCTCGCGGTCGAGTACCCCTGCTCCAGAATTTTGGTTGGAGGGAGGCGTCGACTTCCTTCAGGTGGTCGGCGCTACCGGTCCGAAACGCCGCGTCGAGCCGACCGTGCGCGACGCTAAGCGGGTTCCGAAGGTCGTGGCTCACCACGCTCACGAACTCCTCGAGACGGTCGCTCTGGCGTCGCGCCTCGCGGGTCGCCGCCCGCTGTTTGCTATCGAAAACGCCGGCGACGGTGCCGGCACCGACGCCCATCGTCCCGCCCATCAACAGTAAGTACAGCGGCGCGTGAGCGCCGGTCCCCTCGAGGTAGGCGATGTAGAGGTGCAGCGCCGTTACGATGACGGCGGCGAGAAAGCCGCCGAGCGCGTAGGCGAGGACAACCGCCGTCGCGGTCACGAGCGGGAAAACGCTCTCGAGGAGCGCCTGGCTCGAGGCGCTCTCGCCGGCGATTCGGACGCCGATCGTGGCCGCGAGGACGAATCCGAGGGCCGACACCGGCGAAACCGGAAGCCAGTCGCCGATCTCGGCGACCCAGTCGTCGTCCGCGATACGTTGCACAAGGCCACTCTCCATCCAGAAAGATGTCAATTTACAGGGTGGCCTCAGCGCGTCCGGGGTGGAAATAACCGTCGGGAACGCCGTACGAAAGGGGTGGCTACCGCCATCGGCGCCCCAGCCGTTCGGGAATAACAGGATAGAAGTTCGCGGTGCCCGAACGGACGAGCATGTACGACCGGATCAAGGGCTTTCGTGACTTCTATCCCGGCGAGATGGCCGCCAGACGGGCGACCATCGACGTCGTAGAGGACACCGCTCGCGGCTACGGCTTCCGCGAGATCGGGACGCCGGCCTTAGAGCGCGCCGAGCTGTGGACCGACAAGAGCGGCGACGAGATCGTCGACGAACTCTATTCGTTCGAAGACCAGGGCGGTCGCCACGTCACGCTCACGCCGGAGTTGACGCCGACCGTCGCGCGGATGGTCGTCGCGAAACAACAGGCGCTCTCGAAGCCGATCAAGTGGTTCTCGACGCGGCCGTTCTGGCGCTACGAGCAGGTCCAGCAGGGCCGCCAGCGTGAGTTCTACCAGACCAACGTCGACATCTTCGGCTCCTCGGAGCCCGAAGCCGACGCCGAGATTCTGGCGTGGGCCGCCGACGCGCTGACCGGGCTCGGCCTGACGGGCGAGCAGTTCGAATTCCGCATCTCCCACCGGGACATTCTGGGCGGCGTCCTCGAGAGCTACGATACCGAGGTCGACACCGAAGCCGCGATCCGCGCGGTCGACAAATCGGACAAGATCTCGCAGGTGGAGTACCACGACCTGCTGATCGGCGCCGGGCTGACGGCCGACCAGGCCGCCGAGTTCGACGACCTGATCGCGGGCGGCGACCTCGAGGACGTCGAAGCGTTCGCCGACACCGAGCGCGTGACCGACGCCGTCGAGAACCTCCAAAACGTGCTCGCCGCCGCAGAGGACTTCGGCGCGCGGGAGTACTGTACGATCTCGCTCGAGACGGCGCGCGGACTCGACTACTACACCGGCGTCGTCTTCGAGTGCTTCGATTCGACCGGGGAGGTCTCGCGGTCGATCTTCGGCGGCGGCCGCTACGACGACCTGATCGAGAGCTTCGGCGGCCAGCCCACGCCCGCGGTCGGCGTCGCGCCCGGCCACGCCACGCTGTCGCTTTTGTGCCAGCGTGCGGGCGTCTGGCCCGAGGAGGAAGTGACCACGGACTACTACGTCCTCCAGATCGGTGACACGCGGACGGAGGCCGCTCGGATCTCCCGGGAGCTTCGTGAGGCGGGGCACGTCGTCGAGACCGACGTCGCCGGTCGATCCTTCGGCGCACAGTTGAATTACGCCGACTCGATCAATGCCGAAACCGTCGTCATCGTCGGCGAGCAGGACCTCGCAAACGACGAGGTCACGATCAAAGACATGGAGTCGGGCGACCAGACGCAGGTGCCGGTTGATTCCTTCCCCGGCGACCTCGAGCGGCCGACGTTCGACGATCTCGAGTAGGCACTCCCCGGCTGCCGGTCGCCGATCTCGAATAGGCACCCCTTTGTCAGTCGACAATTCCGAGCGGGCCTGGTCAGCTCGAGAGTCACGTGGGTGGAATCGTCCGCAGCCGATCCCTGTTCTTCGGCAGCGACTACCCGTGTTCGCGACGGTTCCAGAAGTCGTGACGCGCCGATAGCGTCGAGAGCGAGCCGTTCGATCGGGCCATGGCTGTCTCGACTTAGTGGTCGATCATCGCCCGGTTGAGATCGGTGCTCGAGTCCTCGTCCGCTCGTCGCTCCCACTCACACGCCGCACAGTACGCGATCGGCACGGTCGGTGATTCGGTGTCGATCGACTCAACGATGGGCCTTGACATAGACGGACGTTATGCTGCGAATCTCGCCTGCGGCGCTTCGCGTTCGGCTCCACTGCAGCCCCCAGCGTTAACTACGGCGTCGGCGTAGCACGCCCGATGGCCGACAGCCGACCGAACGTCCTCTTCGTCCTCACCGATCAGGAGCGATACGACTGTAGCGCCCCCGACGGGCCGCCGGTCGAGACGCCGACGTTGGACCGGCTCTCGAGCGAAGGCGTGCGCTTCTCGCAGGCGTTTACCCCGATCAGCATCTGTACGAGCGCCCGCGCGTCGCTCATGACCGGGCAGTTCCCCCACGGACACGGGATGCTCAACAACAGCCACGAGGCCGACGCGATTCGGCCGAATCTCCCACCCGAGATGGAGACGTTCTCCGAACTGCTGGCCGAGGGTGGTTACGACCTGAGTTACACTGGAAAGTGGCACGTCGGCCGCGATCAGACGCCCGAGGACTTCGGCTTCTCGTATCTCGGCGGCAGCGACACACACCACGACGACATCGACGACGCGTTCCGCGAGTACCGCGAGGAGCGCGGCGTGCCGCTCGGCGAGGTCGATCTCGAGGAAGAACTGTACACCGGAAGCGATCCTCGAGACGCCAGCGAGGGGACGTTCGTGGCCGCCAAAACACCGGTCGATGTCGAGGAGACCCGCGCGTACTTTCTCGCGGAGCGGACGATCGACGCGATCGAAGCCCACGCCGTGGGCGGTCGAGCGGACGGCGAAACCGACAGCGGGAGCGACGACGCACCCTTCTTCCACCGCGCGGACTTCTACGGCCCGCACCACCCCTACGTCGTCCCCGAACCCTACGCCTCGATGTACGATCTCGAGGCGATCGAACCGCCAGCAAGCTACGCCGAGACCTTCGAGGGCAAACCGCAGGTCCACGAGAACTACCTGCACTACCGCGGTGCAGACGGCTTCGACTGGGACCACTGGGCCGAAGCGACCGCGAAGTACTGGGGGTTCGTCACACTGATCGACGACCAACTCGAGCGGGTTCTCGAGGCGCTCGAGGAGTACGGACTCGCGGACGAGACGGTCGTCGTCCACGCCTCTGATCACGGCGACTTCGTCGGCGCTCACCGCCAGTTCAACAAAGGACCGCTGATGTACGATGACACCTATCGGATCCCATTACAGGTGCGCTGGCCCGGCGTCGTCGAGCCAGGAGCGGTCTGCGAGGCACCCGTCCACCTTCACGATCTGGCGGCGACGTTCCTCGAGATGGGGAATGTGGCGGTTCCGGACAACTTCGACTCGCGGAGTCTCGTACCGCTGCTCGAATCCGGCGGCGATCCGGACGCCGTCTCTGGGGGATGGCCCGACTCCGTTTTCGCGCAGTACCACGGCGACGAGTTCGGACTCTACACCCAGCGGATGGTCCGAACGCGGCGGTTCAAGTACGTCTACAACGGGCCGGATGTCGACGAACTGTACGATCTCGAGGGCGACCCCGCCGAACTGCAGAACCTGATCGACCACCCCGAGTACGGCGAGGTGCGCCGGAAGCTGCGCGAGCGATTGATCGAGTGGATGGAGAAGACAGAGGACCCGAACCAGGGCTGGGTGCCAGACGTGCTCAGAAACGCGTCGTGACGATATCCGGAGAAACGATCGTCCACGTCGATCACCGGCTATCCACGTCCATTACTGACTTTCCACATGTGGTGGCGCGCGCTGTCGACGGACCCGAACGCGGTGAGGGTCCGTCTACGATATTGCGCGAGGGATGAGCGAGTGCAACGAGCGAATCGGTTGGGGAGGACGTGGCGCTCATCGTTGCCAGTATGAGAGTCGTTCGAGTCCCTCGTCCGTTGCTCTAATCCGACTCGAGTCGTTACTAGCCGTTCCAAACCCAGCTGAGATGACCGTTCACTCGAGAAGGAGACGCTCCCGTTCGAACCGACCCGCACCCTCGTCCTCCCGCCAGCGCCACGACCCGACCGCTAACGGCTCGAGCGAGACGATCAGATACGATCGATCGGGCCAGGTCGCCTGCGCTTCGTCAGTCGCGCTGGGTCGCGATGGCCCCCGCGGATGGGAGTGATAGAAGCCGACGATCTCCTCGCCGCGGTCCTCGAGTTCCTCAAAAATCTCGAGTTGAGCCTCGGGATCGATCCGATACCGCGTGCGCGGCGTCTCGGCGACGTTTTCGGCGGTATACTGCGAACGAACGCGGCTCCGGCCGTCGGGGGCGGGGTCGTACTCGCCGCCGAAGATCCCGCAGATCTCCTCTGGCTGGCCCTCACGAGCACGCTCGAGGATCCGATTTCGAATCGCGGTCGGGACGACGAGTTCGTGTGGTGAACTGCTCACGGTTTCGGCTCTGCGTTCGCTCCGCGTCGGTCCGTCAGGGTCTCGAATGGGACGGCGACCTCCTCGAGCGCAACTGGCGGCGCTCCCTCGTCGAACAGTTCGGGCTGGACGATCGGTGCCAGCGCCTCGAGGGTGTCCACCAGCCGCGGCCCCGGCCGGTTCAGGTAGTGGTGACCGTCCATCGCCCAGACGCGGCCCTCCCGAACCGCTGTAAGGTCCTCCCAGCCCTCGCGCTCGGTGAGATCCGCCGCATTCTCGGCGGTCTGTGTGAGGCCGAAGCCACAGGGCGCGACGACGATCAGTTCGGGATCGTACTCGCGAATATCGGTCCACTCGCGAGGCCTCGAGCGCTCCCCCGGATCGGCCAATCCGTACGTCCCGCCGGCCCACTCGACCAGGTCGGCCGTCCAGTGGCCCGCGATCATGGCGGGGTCGGTCCAATCGAAGATGGCGACGCGCGGGCGTTCAGCGGGCTCGAGGTCGGCGGTTCGGTTTCGAACGGCGTCGATTCGCGACTCGAGGTCGGCACGGACCTCGCGGGCGCGGTCCTCGCGGCCCGTGGCGCGGCCGATTCGCTCGAGGTCGGAGAGCACGTCCGCGACGCTGTGGGGGTCGGTGGTGATGATTTCGGGGTTCGCGTCGATCTGCTCGACGGCGTTCTCGATGACCGCTTCGTCGACCGCACAGACGTCACACATCCCCTGGGTGACGATCAGGTCCGGCTCGAGGTCCTCGAGGAGTTCGGTGTCGACGCTGTAGACGCCCGCTTCGGAATTGTCGAGCACCTGCTGGTCGATCTCGCCACTCGAGGCCTCGGCGTCGATTCTCGAGGCGGTGACAGACGGGAGATCCTCGACACCGGGTGGGTAGTCACACTCGTGGGAAACGCCGACCGGCTCTATGCCGAGCGCGGCCACGGTCTCGGTCGCCGAAGGGAGCGTCGTGACGATTCGCATGGATTCACGGTAGGTCACGCACGGCAAAAAGGGCCCTCCCTCACTGCGATACGAGACCTGGTGGGGAGAGCGCACCGCGGACTGGTTTCGACCGGTACGAACGATTCGGATCTATTTTCAAACCCCTCTCTGATAGATAATACACTGAAAGCCATGGATACGATCGCAGAGCGGATTCGTCCGGAAGCGTCGCAGCGAGCAGTCGACAAAGCCGGTCACTATGCGTTCTGGCTGCTCCTCACCGTGGTCGGCGCGGACGCGATATTTGAGTTCGTTCCCGAGCAGTCAACGAGTACGATCTATCTGCTCGCTGGAACGGGCGTGTTCTGCGTATCGCTCCTCGTGGTTGGACTCATTGACAGCGATTGACGCAGCGGTCACTCGAGTCACGGTACACACATCGCACATTCCTTTGCGTGACAGTCAGGTTCGACTCGAGGGACTCGAGAAGATTCACGTCGACGTCGTAGACGTCCGCATCGTTTTCGGCGGTTTCGAGGTTCTGTTGGCCGATCTTGCCGCTCGATGCCTCGTCGTTGATTCTCGAGTCGATAACCGACGGGAAATGCTCGATACCGGGCTGGGCGGTCGCACTCGTTGTATGACCAAACGCAACGGACTCTCGATCGAAATCCTTCGGAATACTTGTGAAGAAAAACATTTACCGCTGTGATAAAAACATCCGGAGATAATGGTCCCCTCCGTTCGCAGTCTCAAACAGTTTCTCCTGTCGCCAGCGTCGTTCTTCGACGAACGACCCCCGGCCGAAACGCTTCCAGTTGCGGCGGGAATCGTCGTGTTGTTCGCTCTCTGTTTCGGTGGTTCGATTCTGCTTATCGGGACGATGCTCGCTGGTTCGGTGGACGGAACGGTCACCATGGATAACCCGGATCGACCGCCCGAACAGATTTGCAACACGCACGAGGGGATGATGAACAGCTGCAACGAACCCGAGACGATCGAACGCGATATGGGTACGATGGCACAGGAAGCGGTGCACGACTTCCTCTGGGTCGCACTGATCGGACCGTTCGTGCTCTGGCTCGTCGGCGGTGTGGTGCTGTTCGGAGCCGGGCGGCTCGCGAACGGCGATCCATCGTTCGCGGGCTCGCTGGCGCTCGCCGGCTGGGCGGCGCTCCCGGAGCTCTTCCGGCTCGCAGTCGGACTCGGCGGGTTATGGATCGCCCTCGAGAGCGTGACGATTACTGATCCAGACCGGGCAGCAACCGTACTGGAGTCGTCGCTGGCTCCGGTACAGCCCGTGCTCGTGCTGGCGTCGCTCGTCACACTCGGCTGGCAGTGGTACCTGCTCACCGGCGGACTGACTCGAGAAGCGGAGATCTCTCGAGTTGCTGCTGGAGTCTGCGTCGGCGTTCCGCTGGGACTCTTCGGCCTGTTCGCTCTCCTGTAGCGGCTCACCTATCCCAGTCGGATCAAGAGGCAGGATCGTGAATTCGAGGACTTTTCAGCCATCCGTCCGTATCAGCTACCGATAAGCGAATTCCGGATTTTAGTGGAACTTGACGCCGACGTCGTGCAGATCTTCGTTGTACTTCGCGATGTTGATGACGAGGGGGGTGACGCTCTCGACTTCGGCCGCGTTGGCGAGCGGGCCGACGTCGAGCGCACGCAGGCCGTCGATCTCGTTCGCGAGGTTGCGGACGGTCTCTTTCGCGTCGTCGTCGTTCGCGACGAGCAGCGTGTCGAGATCGAGGTCGTTGTCCAGATCCGAGAGCGCATGGGCCGCGAGGTTGTGGAACGCGCCGACGACGGGCACCTCGTCGGGTGCGCGCTCGGCGACGAGTTCGGTGACGCTGCCGGTCCCCGGCGGGTGGTAGTGCAGGCCGTCCTCGTCGCCCTGCATGCCGACCGCGGGGGTGACCAGGATCGTCTCCGAGTCGAGGACGTCTTCGACGGCCTCGACGGTGTCGCCGACGTGGTAGGGCGGCACGCTGAGGATGACGACGTCCGCGCGGTCGGCCGCCATCTCGTTCCCGAAGCCCTTGACGCTCGCGTCGACGCCGCGGTCCTCGAGTTCGTCCGTGTAGCTCTCGACCGCGTCCCGGGCCTTCTCCGGATCGCGCGAGCCGATGAGGACCTCGTGGTCCGTGTCGTGTGCAAAGCGCAGGGCCAGTCCCTGCCCGATGTCGCCGGTTCCGCCGAGTAGTGCGATTCGCATACGCGACTCTCGGGTCGGCATCCGAATAAAAGGGTGGGAGGTCGGCCGATCTCGCCGGGTTCTCGGATCTCCTCGAGAGTCCAAACGCAGCGACCGAGAGCCGTCCGAACTCCCTACGGCGCTTCGTCTTCGTCGGGATTCATCGACGCGCCCAGCCCGCTATCGTACGCGTCGCGCTCCTCGACCTGTCGAATGCGTTGATCGAGACGATCCTCGAGTTCCCGCCGTCGCTCCTCGTCGACGTCCGCGGCGGTGTCGAGATCCGCGAGGTCCTGGCGCGTCGTTCGCAGCACGGAGAGGGCCTCTTCTTCCTCGAGATCGGTCGCGCGGTCGAGGTTCCGTTCGACGTCCTCGAGCGTGGTGTCGGTCATGCCTACGGTTTCGACGGGGAACGTCGTGAATGCTGGGCCGTCAGTGGTCGGGCGGGGCGGCCGTCGATAGGTCGTGGTTATGCCGGTCGTCGCCGGAGTCCGAATGCGCAGACACTTCCCGGATCGAACCCCACGAAGCGGTATGGAACTCTCGATCGTCGATCTCGCACCGATACCGGAGGACGGCAGCGCGACGGAGGCGTTCGAGGGCACGGTCGAGCGTGCCCAGCAGGCCGAACGGCTCGGCTACTCGCGGTTCTGGGTCGCCGAACACCACGACTTCGCGCAGTCGATCGCGAGCACGACCCCGGAGGCGCTCATCCCGCACGTCGCCGCGAAGACGTCCGAGATCCAGGTCGGCTCCGGGACGGTGCTGCTCAACCACTACAGCCCGTACAAGGTCGCGGAGACGTTCAGCGTCCTCGACGCGCTCGCTCCCGGACGCATCGATCTCGGACTCGGGCGGGCAACGGGGAATCCCACGCGCGACTACGCCCTGCAGGTCGACCGCAGCGAGCGACGCCGCGGCGGGAGCGACCACCGAGCGAAGATCGACGAAGTCACGAAACACCTCTTCGACGGCTTCGCGGACGACCACCCGTTCAGCGGGCTGGATCTGCCCCGATCACAGGAGTCTGTCCCGGAGCCGTGGGTGCTGGGCTCGAGTCTCTCCAGCGCGAAGATCGCCGGCGAACTGGGGCTGCCGTACTGCTTCGCCGCGTTCATCAGGCCCGAACCTGCCGTGCGGGCGTTCGAGGTGTACCGGGAGCAGTTCGAACCGTCTTCCCACGGTGCCGGGCCGGAGGATCCACACGGCATGCTCGCGGTGAACGCTACCTGCGCCGAGACCGACGCGGAGGCCGCACGACTCCGCGCGACGACCGAAGCCTCCTCGCGGCTGCTCCGAAGCGGGCAAATGGATCGGCTACCGATCCGCTCCGTAGAGGAGGCGATCGACGTCCTCGGCGACGTTCCCGAGCCGACGCGGCTCCCGATCGAGCCCGGCGAGTGGCCGCGGGCGATCTCCGGGAGCCCGGAGACGATGCACGCGGTACTCGAGGAACTCACGGCACAGGTCGGCGTCGACGAGATCATCGTCCAGAACCAGATCGCCGATCCCGAGGATACGCTGCAGTCGCACGAATTGCTCGCCGACGCGGTCGGACTTTCCGCGCGGTGACGGCGAGACCGCAAGCGGCGAGGGCTCCGAGGCATCGACAGTCGCACGAAAAAATTTATTCTCTCACACAGGTTAGCGTCGGTATGGAACGACGTTCGTATCTGGCAGCCGTCGGCACGGTAACCGCGGCCGGATTCGCGGGCTGTGTCAGTGAGCTAGGTGCCGACGACGGTGGAAACGGCGACGACGACGACGGCGGAAACGACGACGACGGGAACGAAGACGAGACCGGAAACGGCAACGAGGAAAATGGAGCGCAAGATGACGAGCACGGCGCAGTGGAGGCGGTCGAGGCGTACATGGCGGCCGCAGCGGACGAGGACCTCGAGGCGATGGCCGACGCGATGCACACGCACCACCCGTTCGATCCGGCGGAGATGGCGGCGGAGGCAGAGGACGACGAAGACACCACGTTCGAGATGGACGACGTCGGCGAGTACACGGTCGAACTCGCCGACGAGGCGTACGAGACCGACGAGATTCACGATCTCCCGTACGCGGAGTTCTGGTTCCAGGACATCGACCTCGACGACGTGCTGGAAGGCGAAGACGCCGCGCTGGTGACGGTCGAGACCGAAACGACCATCGCCGGCGAGACGGTCACGGAGTCGGAGACACTCATCGCGCTCACCGAGGACGGCGAGTGGCGCGTGTTCCTCCCGTACGAAGAGTCGACCGAGCTTCCCGACAGCGACCCCGTCGACGATGAGACGTACCGCGTCGTCGACGAACTCGAGTTCGATGCCGACGACGAAATGGTGCGGGTAACCCTCATCGACTCGATCGACAGCAGTATCGAGGAGATCGTCGCGTACTCGGAGAGTCAGGGGCGAGGGAGCTCCGTCTACGAGCCCGAAGACAGCGACGACGACTACACGATTCCGGCGACCTGGTTCTCCTCGCCGTTCGATCCCGACGGCGACGAGATCGTCGTGACGGTGATTGTCGACGGCGAGGAACTCGTGGTCCACCGGGAGACGTACCAGCCCTGATCGGCCGCCACAGCGCGTTCGCCTCGGCCACCGTTCTCGACGAGCACAGCACCCAATAGCCTCGCCGCCGTCGTCCGACCATGACCACGCCAGCCGTCATCGCCCACCGCGGCTTCGCCGGCGTCGCCCCCGAGAACACCGTCGCGGCGGCGCTCGCCGCGGCCGAGTTCGACGAAACTGCCATGCTCGAGATCGATGTCCAACCCGCATCCTGTGGAACGCCAGTCGTCATCCACGACGAGCGATTGGACGGCACTCGAGACGGTCGCCCGCTCACCGACGCATCGGGGTTCGTCTGGGAGACCGACCTCGAGACCCTCCAGACGACTCGCGTGCTCGGCACCGATGCGACGATTCCGACGCTCGCCGAGTTCCTCGAGGCGATTCCCGAGACGCTCGGGGTCAACGTCGAATTGAAGAATCCGGGGACGACGGAGCTGCGATTCGCCGAGTCGCTCGCCCCGGACGAACGCGACGACCGACGGGGGATCTGGGAGCCGTTCGTCGAGCGCGTCGTCGAGGAGTGTCGCGCGTTCGACGGCGAAATTCTCTATTCCTCGTTCTGTGAGGGCGCGCTGGCTGCCGTCCGCGAGGCGGGCCCCACCTATCCGGCCGCGACGCTCGTCTGGGACGACCCCGAGGCGGGCCTCGAGATCGCGCGCCGGTACGACTGCGAGGCGATCCATCCGCCCAGAAACGCGATCGCCGGAACCGCACTGGCGACGACGCCGTACTACGGCCTGCCGGAGGCCGAACCGGAGATCGATATCGTCGCCGAAGCCCACGCGGAGGGACGAACGGTCAACGTCTGGACCGTCACGAACTGGCAGCAGTTCGCGCAACTCGCCGAGGCGGGGGTCGACGGCATTATCGCCGACTATCCGGGGCTGGGAACGGTCTCGCAGACGTCGTAACAACCCACTCGCTTAGAGAACGTCCGTCCGAAAGCCGAACCAGCAGGCCCCGGCTTGCACGCCCGCGGCGACTGTCGCGGCGGTGAGATCGGTCGCTAGCCATCCGATGTCGGCGAGAAGGACCGCCGCGACGGGGATCGAGCCGAGCGCGACGGCGAAGACGGCGACGCGAAGGAAATCGTCCGGAACGAGGGCCAGTCGCTCGAGGCCGTCGTAGAACGCGAGCCAGCCTGCAAACAGTGTCGTCGCCAGCACGAACAGGGCGTCGAGTACGCCGGGTTCGCCGACGAGGAATCCGAGCGCGAGCCGCGCCGGAAAAAAGGCAAGCGGGACGAACAGCACCGCCAGCCACGCGAACGTTGCGCCGCCGCTCGGATCGGCCCCGAGTCGCTCGTAGCCGCCGCCGACGAGCCAACTGGTGCCAACGAAGGCGACGGCGAGCACCCCGAACGCGACCAGTTCGGCCGGAACGGGGACGGCCGCCATCGACGTATCGGTGGCTCGAGCGAGGACGATCCCGGCGACGAAACAGAGCCACGAGAGACCGAAGAACGTCCCGATAGCGCGGCCGAGATCGACGATGATACCGCCGACGCTAGCACGTCGCGTGTTCGACATCGACCGAATTTCGAACGAGATGCCACATAACTGTTCGTATTATTGACTGGTTAGAACGGATGTAGTACGCGAAACTGTCGCCTCGAGTTCGGAACCGGTTCGGACTCACTCTAGACTCAGATCCGAATCCGACGTTGGCCGTCGCGTCGGTAACGGCTCGTTCGCCGGCCCCTCGAGTACCTCGCCGTCGGGCGAAAACCGCGAGCCGTGGCAGGGACAGTCCCAGCTGGCTTCGCCGTCGTTCCACTCGACGAGACAGTACAGGTGCGGACAGACCGCCGACGTCGCGTGGAGGTCGCCGTCGTCGTCGCGCGAGCAGGCGATCGGCTTCCCCCCGCGGCGGACGATCCGGCCCTCTCTTGGTTCGAGCGACTCGAGGTCGGGCGAGAGTAACGTCCGTGCCCAGTCGGTGACGAACTGGCTCGCCGCGTCGGCGTTCTCGGTGAGGGCCGTCCCGGCCGACGTCTTCGGCGTAAACCGCAGCGGCGAGAAGAGGTCGCGCTCCGGCGGCTCCTCGCCGGCAATGGTCGCGGCGAGCAGCTTTCCGGCGGCGACGCCGTTGGTCATCCCCCAGCCGCGAAAACCGGTCGCGACGAGGACGTTCTCGGCGGCCCCGATTCGACCGACGAGCGGCACCTTGTCGACCGACTTGTAGTCCTGCGTCGACCACCGATAGGCGATCTCGTCGACCGGAAACCGTTCGCGCGCCCAGCGCTCGAGTCGCCGGTACCGATCCGCGGTCGAGCCACCCTGACCCGTCTTGTGGTTCTCGCCGCCGACCAGCAGGAGGTCGCCCGCAGAATCGCGATGGGTTCGCACGGAGCGGTAGCTGCCGCTTGAGCGGTAGTACATCCCCTTTGGCGGCTCGCCGTCGAGGCGGATCCCGAGCACGTAGGAGCGTTTCGGGTGCATCCGCGCGAAGTAGCCCGCCCGGTCGAGGATGGGGAAGCCCGTCGCGATAACGACGCGCTGGGCCGTCACCGTTCCCTCGGGCGTCCGGACACGGCACGGGGATCCCGGCTCGACGTCCGTCACGCGGGTGTGTTCGTAGACTGCCGCCCCGTCGTCGTCCCGGAGCTCGTTCGTAATCCCGAGGAGGTACTTTCGCGGGTGGAACCAGGCCTGGTCGTCGAACCGAACGCCCGCTTCGGCGCGTTCGAACGGCGGAACCGAGGTTACGTAGGTTGGCTCGAGCCCCGCGGCCCGTGCGGCGTCGGCCTCGCGTCGCATCGCGTCGGTTTCGTTGCTGTAGAGGTAGGCCGGCTGGCGTTCGAACCCGCAGTCGATTCCCAACTCGTCGATCCGACGTTCGACTTCGTCGATTGCCTCCTCCTGGACCCGCGCGTACTGCCTCGCCTGCCGGCGACCGAACTCCCGGCGCAGGTGATCGTAGATCGTCCCGTGCTGGCTGGTCAGTTTCGCCGTCGACTTGCCCGTGATTCCCGTTCCCACTCGATCGCGCTCGAGGACGGCGACCGTCCGGCCCCGCTCGCGGAGTTCGATCGCCGTCGAGAGGCCGGCGATACCACCGCCGACGACGGCGACATCGACCGAGCGATCGCCCGCGAGCGTTTCGATCTCGCGTTCGTCGGCCGTCGATTCGTCACGCCCCGGGTCGGTTTCAGTTCGGTCTCCGTCGCCCTCGGACTCGAGCGTGCTCGCGAGCCAGGGCGAGGTCGGATCGCCGGGAAGGTCGCTGCGGGTGAACTCGGGCATTGATCTGGGGCGGGCTACGCTGACGGGAGGCAAAAAAGGGGCGGGCGGAGGTGCAAGTCGGCCGTTCGACCGAGAACCGTCCTCGATCTCGTGCTCTCGTGGTCGATCCCGAAAACCGCGCCATTCATGCTATCGACGTTCCTCTGCGAGCCATGACACCGTCGCCCGAGGATGTCGTTTCGATACTACTCGTGGAACCGGACTTCGAGGATGCGGGTCTATACGCCGATTCGTTCGCGGACATCCACACTCCAACTGAGATCCACACCGTCTCCAACGGCGCGACTGCACTCGAATACCTCCACCAGCGCGGCGAGTACGCCGACAGTCCTCGACCTGACCTCGTGTTGCTCCCGTTCCAGCTGCCGGCAGTTAGCGGCGAAGCCGTCCTCTCGGAGCTCAACGGAGACCCGGCGCTGAAATCGATCCCCGTGATCGTACTGACGGGCCCGGACGACGACGAGGTCCGTCGGGCGTACGATCTCCACGCAAACGCCGCCATCGAGGGGCCGAGCGGGACCGAAAAAGTCGACGTGCTCGTTCGCGCCATCGAGCACTTCTGGCTCGACTGCGTCAAATTTCCCGCCGTCGACCCGTGACCCGTCGCTCTCGGCTCGACACCATTGTTTCGACTCGAGCCGTCTCGGTTCCCTCCGACCGATCCCGATCCCACCGCTCCCTCGTCACTGCCTTCATCGCTCCCTCGTCACTGCCTTCATCGCTCCCTCGTCACTCCCCTCACTTCTCGAGCAGCGCCGGCAACTCGTCGATCGATTCGATGACCGCCGCCGCGTCTTCGGCGGCGTACTTCTCTCGGCCCGCCTCGCCGGTGAGTCCGCCGGTCAGTACTCCAACTCCGTAATAGTCGCTGTCGGGATCCGCATCGGCCGCATTCGTCGCCGTCCGAATATCGTCCAGCGTGTCGCCGACGAAGACCACGGTGTCCGCGTCGAACCGGTCGGCGAGCGTCGTGAGAGCTCGTGGGTGCGGTTTCCCTTCCTCCCAATCGTCCATCGTAAACCGGTGTTCGAGCGGGATCTCGCTCTCGAGTCCGACGCGCTCGAGGGCGATTTCGGCCTCGGCTTCCGGCCGACCGGTCACGACGCCGATATCGTGGTTCTCGAGCAAGTACTCGCGCGTCTCCTCTGCGAGCAGGATCGGTTCGTCGTGAATAAAGCCCCGGTTCTCGATATCGGGTTCGCCGCCCTCGAGACCGCGGTACAGGTCGGCCCCGAGGTACAGTTGCTGGAAGACGTCCCGAAGTCGCTCGCGATCCCAGCGATTCGTCACGCGCTGGGTCGCCTGCGCGCCGAGTTCGTCCCGAACCGCGTCTTCGGCGGCCTCGAGACCGCCGCCTCGAGTTGCGATTTCGTCGGTAAACTCGTCGATCGATTGGCCGTAGTTCTCGCTCGTCGCGAGCACGTACAGCGCGGCGGCATAGGTCAGCTCCCAGTCGTTGTTGAACCCGCCGGCGTCTTTGAACTGCTGGATGTCGGCCTTGCGGATCGTCCGGTCGTAGACGCGCTCGATGGACTCGAGGATCGCACGGCGATAGGAGTCTTCGACGTCGACGAGCACGCCGTCGATGTCGAGGACGACAGCATCTGCGTTCATGGGTAAATAGATGTGCCGGTGGGAATAAAGGCGGTCGGATTCCCTTCTCGATGGAATTTGTCAGGTTGGTTGCAACGGGTACTGGCTCACTCGAGCGTTCTGCTCGCGCTGGCGGCAGTGAGGTCCACGCCCTCCCCAACCGATTTCTGCTCACGGGTGCGGAGCACCCGTTTGCATGGTTCGCGGGACCTTTGGTCCCGCGCTAACGTTCGCCCACCCAGTTCGCTCACTCATCCATAGGAAGACGCTCCGCGTCTTCCACGCAGTCGCTCGTGGAACTCGCGACGACCTCGCGCAAATTCGAGTCGTGATTCGCTCGTCGCTCACCACGACTCAGCGCGCGCCACCGCACGTGGGTTGACGCACATCCGTCAGAATCCGAGCGCGCCGATCGCGTAGAACGCGGCGACGCCCAGCGCCAGCGCGTAGAGCACGTCGGCCCAGAGCCACGAGAGCAGGTTCGCGAGGTAGATGACGAGGACGACGGGAACTCCGAGCAACACGACCGGCGACTGTCGCCACTCCGCTCTCGAGCGAGCCCAGAGCGTGTTCGCGTCGCCGGTGCTCGGAAACGCCTGCATGCCGACGGAAAGGCCCCACCAGCCCCAGAGCCCTGCGAGCGCGAGGGTCTCGCGCGAGGCGGTCGAGAGGGTGTCGAGAACGGCGGCCGGCGACCCAGCGTCGCCCGTCGTACTCACGAGCCACGCGAGGCCGAGGAAGGCGACGAACGCGACGACGGTGTTCACCAGAAACGGGGCGACGCTGATGACAAACGACGTGCGATAGCGCTCGGGCTGGTGGTGCCGGACGTAGCCCGGCGGGTTTCTGAATCGGAAGTAGACGACCTCGACGACGGGGACGCCGACGAGGTCGCAGGCCTGCTTGTGGGCGAACTCGTGGACGACGACTCCGGGCGCGGTAAAGCAGACGAGCGCGAGCGTGAGCAGATAGCTGACGCCGACGATCGCGGCCGTCAGCACCACGAGCGCGACGACGGCCGCGGCCGCGATCAGCGCGTACTCGGCGGGCATCGATTTCCGGAACGGTTTGCATCCCGATAACTCGTTCGGACCGATTTGTCTCGGGAGCGGTTACGTCTGCTCACCCGTCCGCACCCATCGAGCGAGCCACGTACAGCGTCCCGGCGTCGATGGTCCGGCGCTCGACCGGCACCGCGGGCTGGTCGCCGCCGAGCGTCGTAAAGAGGAAGTCGGCATCAGCTCCGCGGGCGATATCGAGTGCCGGACGGTGGAGCTCCGGCGGGAGGTTCAGCGCGTAAATCGCGTCGGCGTCGGCGTAGAGCTCGCGGTCCGGGTCGACGACATTGTCGCGGACGAATCGCACGTTCGCCGGACTCTTGCGGTCGTGAACGTCGGTCGCGGTGACATCGACGCCGAGATCGGCGAGCGCCGCCGCGACGTCGGTTCGGCGGCCGATTCCGACCTCGACGACCCGGTTATAGTCTGAAAGCGTCTCGAGCAGGTCCGAGTTCCGGCGAGAGTGGGCCACGGCGGGACGTTTATGCCATCCGCGGCCATAGCCGTTTTCATGCTCGTCGATATCGTGCCGGTCGGCAACGTCCCCGCGAACGTCAAGCGGGCGGCTTCCTCCGCGTTGCGATCGGTGTACGACTGCGACGTCACGATCAACGACGCCCAGTCGGTACCGAACGGCGCGTACGACGCCGACCGGAACCAGTACGCCGCCGAAACGTTCATCCAGCTCGCCGAACGGATCGGCCGCGGAGAGAAAAACATCGCCGTTACCCCCCACGACCTCTTCTACCGGCGGCGCAACTACGTCTTCGGGCTCGCCTACCTCGACGGCAGCGGGAGCGTCGTCTCGACCTACCGGCTCCAGACCTCGAGCGACGGCGGCTTCTCGAACCAGAGCGCGAACGATATCTTTCAGGATCGCGTTCGCAAGGAGATCGTCCACGAGATCGGTCACACCTATGGGTTAGAACACTGTGACAACAATCGCTGCGTAATGAACTTCTCGCCGACCGTCCGCGAGGTCGACATCAAAGAGGAGAACCTCTGTGGCAGCTGTCAGCGACTGGTTCGGTAACGGGGACCGCCGTTTTTGGACCGTATTCGGACGGGTGAACTACGACAGGAGGCTTCGGACTTTGGCGACGAGCGCGGCCGGACTGAACGGTTTCGTCACGTAGTCCTCAGCTCCGAGATCGAATCCCCTGCGAACGTCCGCCTGCTGACCGCGGGATGACAGTACGATGATCGGGACGCCCTCGAGTCGGTCGTCGTTTCGAATCCGGCCGAGCACGCGAAAGCCGTCCAGTCCGGGGACCATGACGTCCAGCAGCACCAGGTCCGGCGGTTCCCCAGTCGCCAGAAACGACCAACACTCCCGCCCGTCGGCCAGCGCCGTCGTCTCGTAGCCGCTCGACTCGAGTTTATTTTCCAGCAGCTTCCGAAGCGAGTCGTCGTCCTCGAGGAGCAAGACGTGTGGCCTGTTGGCTGGTCGGTCGGCGGCGGTGTCGGCAGAACGGTCGGCAGTGGTGTCGGCAGAACGGTCGTCGGCGGTGTCAGCAGTGGTGTCGGCAGAACGGTCAGCGGTGGTGTCGGCAGAACGGTCGGCAGTGGTGTCGGCAGAACGGTCGTCGGCGGTGTCAGCAGTGGTGTCGGCAGAACGGTCAGCGGTGGTGTCGGCAGAACGGTCGGCAGTGGTGTCGGCAGAACGGTCGTCGGCGGTGTCAGCAGTGGTGTCGGCAGAACGGTCAGCGGTGGTGTCGGCCGGTTTACTAGCGTCGTCACTCGATCGGTCGGTCGACGTTTCACTCGCGTCGCCGTCGATCCCATCCAAGCGGTGCTTTGGTGCCGTCATAGACCGCTCGAAGACACCTCGAGTCGTCCGTCCACGCGTGGACGTGGCCCGCGGCGGAACTCGTTCTCGTCGACGAACGCGACAGCGAATCGACTCGTACCGGCGACGACGAGCCACCGGCGAGTTCGGTAGCGTCGGCTCTCCTCGCCGAGACCGCCCCCATCCGGGCGATCAGCAGTCAGCAGCCCCCAATCCATTCGACCGGACGTTCTGGCCGAACCACTATAGAAGTTGCTCAGCGAGTCGCGCGTGAAAACAAGCAGCCCGCGTTGGAGAACAGTCAGCGGGCCTCAGGGTGCGTAGTAGTATTCGCCTTCGCGCTTCTGTTCGCGGTCGAGCTGGGAGTCGGGTTTGTTGATCCGCGGGCGCGACGTGCGCTCGTCCCGACGGAAGGTGACCTCGAGGTTCGCGAGGAACTCGTTCATGCCGTCGCGCATCGGCTGTGGGTTGCCGGCGCGACCGTGGACGGCGGGCTCACCGTCGAAGACCATTAACCGATCTGCGAGCAGATCGATCATGTAGATGTCGTGGTCGATAACCAGGACGGTGGCGTCCTGCTGTTCGGCGTACCGACGGATCGCGCTCGTCGCCTGCACGCGCTGTTCGACGTCGAGGTGTGCGGAGGGTTCGTCGAGCAGGTAGAGATCCGCGGAGTCGGAGAGGCAGGCCGCGATGGCCACTCGCTGGCGTTCACCGCCGGAGAGATCCGCGAGGTTCTGTTCCATGATCCGCTCGAGTTGGAGCGGCTGGGCGATCTCCGTGTTCCAGTACGAGGAGCCGAACTGGTCCGTGATCGAAGAGAGGAAGGCGTCGACCCGCATATGCTGGTCGATGGTGACGTACTGCGGTTTGTAGGAGATATCTAGGTCCAGATCGGCGTCACCTTCGTCTGGCTCGAGGTTGCCGGTGAGGAGGTTCGCGAACGTCGACTTCCCGATCCCGTTCGGACCGACGATACCCAGCACCTCGTTTTGTCGGATTTCGCCGCCCTCAACCTCCAGACTGAACTCGCCGTCGCCGTAGCTCTTGGTGAGGTCGGGGTACTCGACGAGCGTCTCGCCGCGGACCGAGGTGCGTGGTGCGTGTTCTTCGAACTCGATTGGGTTCGGCCGAATCCGCATGTTCTCGTTGTCGAGGTAGCCCGAGAGATACTCGTTGATCCCGTTACGGACCGATTTCGGTGCCGTGACGACACCGTACGCGCCGGGTTCACCGTAGGCGACGTGGAGCGTATCCGCGAGCAGGTCGAGGATCGCCAGGTCGTGTTCGACCACGAGCATCGATCGGTTCTCCTCCTCGGCGAGCTCGCGGATGAGCCGCGCGACCGTTACTCGCTGGCCGATGTCGAGATACGGCGTGATCTCGTCGAGGAAGTAGAAGTCCGTATCGCGAGCCAGCGTCGCAGCGATCGCGACCCGCTGGAGTTCGCCGCCGGAGAGGTCGTCGATCGCCTGCTCCATGACGGGGCCGATCGAGAGCCGCTCGACCAGATAGTCGAGTTCGCCCCGCTCGTCCGTCCGCTCGAGCAGTTCGCGGGTGTTGCCGTCGAAGCTGTTCGGAATCTGGTCGACGTACTGGGGTTTTCGCGAGATGGTCATCTCGCCGTCGCGGACGTCCGCGATGTAGTCCTGAATCTCCGTCCCGCGATAGGCCTCGAGCACGTCGTCCCAATCGACGTCTTCGTCGTGACGGCCGAGGTTGGGCTCGAGTTCGCCCGCGAGGATGCGGACGGCGGTGGTCTTCCCGATCCCATTCGGACCGAGGATCCCGGTTACCTGCCCTTCCTGCGGTGCGGGCAGCCCGTACAGTGAGAACGCGTTCTCGCCGTAGCGGTGGGCCGGGTCGTCCTGCAACTCCTTGGGCAGGTTGATGATCTCGATGGCGTCGAATGGACACTTCTCGACGCAGATACCACAGGTTTCGCCGAGACAGATCTCTTCGGAGATGTGAATCTGTTCGGGCTGGCCTTCGTCGGCTTCGTCGCCCCGCAGCGTGATGCACTCCTTGCCCGTGCGGTTCGGCGGGCAGTAGTTCTTACACTCGTAGCTACAGCGGTCGGGCTGGCACCGATCCAAGTCTACGACGGCGATGCTGTCGTCCGCCATGGTTACGCCGCTGCCTCCGCCGTGGTCAGCAGGATGCCCCACGTCACGAACCAGAACGAGAACGTCATGAAGACGATGAACAGGTAGTGCTTTGCTCCGAACTCGTCGTCGCCGTAGATGCTCGTGACGTCGAAGAGGATGAACTGGGCGAGGATTGCCCCTGCGACGAGCATGAGCGCGCGGAGATCGCTCGCCGCCGCATCCAACGAGGCGGCATCGCCCGTGATGGACATCGAGGCGAGTGCCGCGGCGACGCCGAGCAGCGCTGACAGCGATGTCACGCTGATCGAGCGGATATGCTCGCGTCGGTCACTGATCGATTCGGTCGACATGAGAAAATCTCTGTCGTCGGGCGTAAAAAGGCGTTCGGGTTACGGACCAAAAATCTGTTTCAGTCGGCCATCCCTCCTATTTACGGCACCTCAAAAATTAGTTCCTGTTGTTCATCTCCGAACTCGAGTTCGAGGATGACGTGTTCTCCACTAAGCGAAGTGTCGCCGTCGTCGTTCTGGAAGCCGATAATCTCGAGCGCCACTGCTTCACCGCTCTCGATCGGCATCGAATCGTCGACGGGTTCGGATTCACCAATCTCCCAGAGGTTACCCTGTCCACGTGTATCAATTTCCCCCGCATCGCCATCGTTAAGGAGAGCTTCGGGTTGATTTCCGTTCTGTATCTCCGTCGCCGAACCGGCTTCGGTAACGGTGATCGCGTCGATAGTCTCGCTATAGTAACAACTGAAACGATTCACACACTGATCGCACAGCCGTCGTGCGATCAGGTGTGCATTGACTTTCAGTGGCTACTATAGTTTCGGCAGTGTTTGTCAACTCGATTTGTAGACTCGATCCGTCAACTCCCGTGTCGACATCGTCAACTCGGAACGTCCCTTCATTAGTTTCCTCGTCGTTGTCGGCTCCGTCAAACTCCTCGTCCTCGTCAAGGCAAACAACCGAGAGGTCACGCTCGAGTTCAACCGTTAGAGGACCGTCGTTTGTTTCGATTTCGATAGTAAAGCCAGTACTCGAACCAACTTGCTCAGCAGTCCACGATCCAAATTCGACGTCCGCGTCGCAGTTGATGTCAGCGTGAATGTCGACTTCATTGCCACTTTCTGTGAGAGTTATCGTCTCGTCTAAAAGCAATGGATAGTCCTCATTCCCGTTTTGAAGAGAGACCGATTCTTGGTCGAGTTGTATCTCTTCATCGCGACTCTGATCCGATATTGTTGCGAGGTGCTGGTCTTCGTACTCATACACACCATCAGTACAAAAACCCCAAAACCGCTGCTGGTACTCGAACGAACCGTCCTCGAGAATGACGTTATCTGGCATATCGATGCCGAGCAACGCGCTTTCCTCGTCGGTGACACCGACCCCAACGCCTCGGTCGGCAGTCAACGCGCTGAACGAACGCGCCGGTCGAAGCGAGCACTGCCCCAAGCCCAACGAGAACGAGTACAACACCAGCCGTTTTGAGTACCTTCATCGGGGTCGTTCCATCTCGCCGAGGCGCATCCGTCGGGCCTGCACCACGTGGATGACCGCCGAGACTGCAAACAGTGCGAATACCAGCGTCGCCCAGCCAAGTTCAGGTACCGTTTCGGTTGGTACCACTTCTAGCCACAGTCCGGCCATCACGATCGAACCGACTGCTGCAAGACCGAGATAGTATGTTCCCCACGGTACAGAGTCGCCAGGGACGATATCGAGGTAGACGTCTAACTCCGTCGCTTCGTCGGTGAGTTCGATCGTGCGATCGTCGAACTCGATCATGTCGGCTCGCTCGAGCGTCGGCAGGTGCGTCTGCTGTAAGGACGTGTAAACCCGCTTTCGCTCCGCGGAAGTGAGTTCCTGCACCTCCTTGTCGAGTTCCCAGGCAGCGACATGTTCGGCAAGGTCGCCCAGTGTTACTGGTTCGTCCTCGCGCTTGCAGTAGTGGATGGCGTACCGGCGACGGTGGTTACTCAACAGGTCGAAAATCTCCCCCCTGTTCGAGTCCTTCCCCATCTTGGCTGCCATCGAATACTTGTCTTGTAATGAAACAATGCCTTTCTGATATATAATCCTTCTCGCCGCAGAGTGGGTGTGTCTGCCTCACATCATGTTACACCCAAATCGACTAGTTGCCGACTCATAGATAGCGAGGAAACCGTCCGTCCAGTAACTGCGTGATCGACCGCTCGAGAACAGTTACGTCACAGGCGCGATTATCACGTCTGCCAGTCATCCTCAATACACTTGGTTTCTATACTAATCTTTTCGCCACTGGCCTCAGCATCGATCGTCACCGTCGCACTACGATGCTGTTGATCGCCACTGCCAAAGGCTCCTGCTGTGAGCACTGAAAATCACCGAGCACAACGCGTGATCCATCGTCAGTCGATTCGTGTCTAAGTTCTTTACCACCAACGATATCGTCATTATCAATATCGACTGCAAGTCATGCTCATCGATAGACAAATCACTGGGCGGTGTATTGTCTTCGAGAACGACGATCGGCATATCGTTATACGTGTACGGCAAATATAAACCAAGGAAACATCCGCCACCACCGTCGGCGTCATTACTATTTAGTTCGAGCGTTCTATCTTCCGACGGATATTCCAAACTAGGAAACGTATTTTCGTCGCTTGTCGCCTCGACGCCTACCTCTCTCTCTCTCTCCGCGTTAGACACATCGAAAGCGCCGCTCAAGGCCACAACAACGAATGCACCAACCATGAGAAATCTGATCCGGATCCAAATAATCGTACGCATCTATCTACAGTTACCGTTTTCTAGGTTATTCGATGGAGGGCGGTACGCCGGGAGTTAGCCGATTACGATGTAATCGGTATCGATGTCGATCCCCGTCTCAGTCGACTGATTATCTCCCGTACTGCCATCGGACTCCCCAGTTCCAACTGAAGGGGAGTTACCTGCACTGGAACTGCCTTCACCGAGGTCGACATCGACGTCACCGACCTCGCCGACACCGTCAGAGCCGCCGTGACTCACGTTAGTTTCGTCACCGCCACCGGGTATGATCGTAATACTCGGTGTGTCAGGATTGACGCCTGCACGTTCGACCTCAACGTAGACGATCAGGTCGTTGAAGTTCGGGTCGTACGTTTGATCGGGGTACTGCTCGTAGGTGTCGATCGCGTCGTCCCAGAGCGCGTCGATTCCCTCCTCCTCAGTCGAGATCGTGTTTTCGAAGAGGAACACGAACTCACCGGAATCGAGGTCGAGTTCGTCGCCACTCTCCGCGATCAGTCCCTGCTGTTCGAGCACCTCTGTCGCGCTCTGCTGTTGGTCGTTACCCGCGGGAAGGGCGGGAATCGTGTTGTTCTCCGCGCTCCGAACTCGGACGTTCTGCAAGTTCTCGCCTTGCGAGGCGTCAATCGGCCCGAACGCTTCGCCGTGTGGTGCATCGCTACACCACATGAAGTCCCGATCGGTCGGTCCCGAGTAGTGCGGGAGCGTATCCGGATCGGTGGACTGAGCTTGGCAAGTGTTGTGCCTCGTGTTCCGCAACGTGAGCTCGATCTCGTCGTCCACCGAGAAATTGTATTGATAACTGTCGTCGCTCTTGTCCTGCCACGTTGGGCCGGTGTTGATGTTATCTCCGCCGTCAGGGTTCTCGAAGGAGTGCACTGGGTCGTCATCCGCCAATACGTCAAGCGTCATGGGTGCTAAGTTGTGAACGTCGGGTTGCCACCACCCCCCGTCACCGGACACCTGCGAGCCGAGGACTTCGACGGTCACTTCTGCGTCTTCGACTGCGCCCAGTCCAACTCGTCCGGGATCGATTCCGGCGTCAACATCGAATTTGACACTGCCCGTGTTGTCATCTGTATGAAGTTTTGCCTCGTACTCCCCATCGATGAGGTTGCTCTCGTTGAGTTCCAGTTCGACGGTATCCGACTCGCCGAAGGATCGTTCGGTCGTGTTTTCACCGAGATAGCCGTAGGGATCCTCTCCCTCGAGCTCCTCCGGAAGCTCATCAAGATACTCAAGTTCGAAGCCGATGTCCTGAGAGCCGGATTCGACGCCGAGGTTCGTGATATTGGACGTGACTGTGACGTTCTCGTCGTCGTGTGTCGCGTTCGTCTCCGAGACCTCGAAGTACGTACCAGAGTTGCCAGCGTAGAACGTGCCGGGCGAGGTCATCGCACTGTCCTCCGTGGAGACGTTGTACTCGTACACCGAACCGGCCTCAAAGTCGTCGGTATCGATATCGAACTCAACCGTTTCGGATTCGTTCGACTCGAGCGTCACCGTTTCGGGTTCGGGTTCGCTACCCGCTTCGCCCGGAAGCGACAGCGCCACGTCCTGCGTTTCGGTGGTGAGATTCGTGTTCGTGACCTCCGTTTCGATCGTAAACGATGACTCTGTTACGTCGACGCGTTGATCGCCATTGTCCCCGGTTTCGTCGAGCACGCCGTGATCTGCAGTGACGACGACTCCGTCTCCCTCCTGACCACCGCCGATATAGAGGGTCCCGCTTGCGCTGTCGTTTTCAGTTTCGATAGTGAACGGATACGCCCCTCCTGGCCATGCGCTCTCGTTTATCGTCCACTCGACCGTCCCCTCGGCTCCGTAGTCGAGTTCGAGTTCCTCGTTGACGCCTTCGATGTCGGGGTGATCAAACTCAAGCGAGATATTCTGCGCGTTGGTCCCCGTCGCGTTCTCGACACCTTGGTTCCAGATGTCCGCACTAATCGTGATGTTTTCGCCGTCTGGTGTCGTTTTGATGTCGTCGTCGGTGACGTTGAAGTGCGTTCCTGGTTTTCCGAGGTAGAACTCACTGATGTTTTCGCCGTCTGGTGTTGTGTCGAGAAGTCTGGTACCGTCCCCGAGGGTATATTGATATGAGTACGAGTGACCAGGACTCAGATTGTAGTTTCCAACTCCAACGTTGAAAGATTCCGTGTCAATCTCACCCCCTTCGAGATCGACTTCTTCCGTATCAAGCGATTCACCGTCAACTTCGAGTACCAGACTCTGACTGACCGAATCACTGCCAGTGTTCTCCAGAACTGGTCCGAACTGAAGCGGATTATTTTCTTTGAGGCGGTACTCGCCAACCATCTGTGATTCGGGGTTTTCGAGGCCAGGGTCCTCATCGAGAACGATCGACGAACTGGATTGTGTTTCCCGAACACCCTCTATATTCGTTTTGACCACTCCATCAGTGGAGTCGTGAGAAACATTTGTATTTTCGTTGGTTTCAGGATCAAGTGTCGTTTCGAGATGCCGATTCCACCCGTCGTGATAGGAACTCTCGATTCGGATCGCGACATTATTTCCATCGGATTCGCTGGCTGCATTGGTGATGTTTTCGGCCAATTCGTCGCTTCGTTCGTGGTCCGCCCGCGCAACAGGATCAGAACTCGAGAGTTCGTCCTGATCGAGGAGCATAATATTGAATTGGACGGACCTGTTCTCCTCGTCGGACTCGTTATCGTAGCTGATTCCGGGCTCCGAGACGATCCGCGTCTCCGAACCGGTGTCCTCCCAGACAGCACCGCCCTGATGCGCGATCGTTCGGTCGTCGAGTTCGAACTCGAGAGCACCGAGCTCCGCGGACGCGGTTCGGTTATCCTCGTCCCACGGGATATCATCGGCCTCGCTGTCGTTGTACCAGACGAACTCGATCTGTCCTTCGTCGGCGACATTTATCTCGCACTCCGAGATATCGGTCGACGGCATCGATTGCTGCTCGCCAGTCGCGGCGACCGTCGCGAGTTGGTGATCCGTTTCGTCCATACAGAGATGGGCTCGTTCGCGCTCGCTCTCCGATTCGAACGCGTCGAGTACCGGCGAACCGATGAGAAACAGCAGTGCCGTTGCTGCAATCACCATCCCTATGAGGAGTACGAGACCGATGATGGGGCTGACGCCCCGTTTCTCTCGAGCGCAAGACTCCTGATTTTTCCCACCAGCACCAGTCATTGTATCCCACTAATAAGCTATCACTATAAATATATTCAGGAATGTTTACTGGTTGGTGATACCGTCTCTGCACGCTTTGAGAGTGCGATTTCAAGGTGGACTGATGGAACGTGGGTGCAGATATCGATAGGCGACGGCCAGACGCTGTCGGATGACGGAATTGATACCTAGTCGGGTTCGGTGACCGTTCCAGCCTCACATTCGACGTCAACTGTCCGGTCGAGGTCGACGGAAATCGTTTCGCCGTTCGCCTCGAGTTCGGCCGTAGCGGGTTGCTCATTAACCGGTTGCTCGGCAGTCCCGGATCCCAAAAAGCCCCTACATGCGCTGCCGGTAATCCCACCGGTACAGTCGGCGTCACATTGGACTGTCCCTTCGACTATGTGCTGATCATCTTTTGAGATCACTTCCACGGAAGTAACTGGCGGGTCACCGTCGGGAGTGGAAATACCCGCGACGTTTACGTCCTCGAGTTCGGTTTGTGTGCTCTGATCGGTAATGGTCAGTAGTACCTCGTCGTAATTGAAGTGGCCATCAAAACAATATGACCCAGAAGAATCGGTGCAAGTGAATTCGCCATCGTCGACCGATAAACTGAGTTCGGACCGGTCGACTCCGACAAGCGCATCCCCGTCGTCAGCAGTGTCGATACTGACGCCCCGATCGGCGAGCGTCGAATCGAATGCGCCGCTCGAGGCGACGAAAACGAGTGCCCCACAGACGAGCAGTCCCAATCCGAGATACGTTATCGTACGCATGCTACATTCCTTCGAGCAACCGTCCACAGCGGTCAGTTCGACTTCGACCAAAGCAGCGATGATCCAGTGCTAACTCACTGATTCCACTCAGTTGCTATCGGGATACATTCTGATTGGTTAATATATGTGCGTTCTGGCCCGGTGAATTCCGTCGGTCCCATCATCCCCGGCGAAACGATTTCGAGAACCTTGTTCTGCCTCGAATTTGATCATATCGCCTGCGAGCAGTCAGACACCGATACAGAGGTGTTCAGGACAGTCTTGAACGAGTGTATTGCACGGCTTTCGGTACTTCTGGCAAGCTAATACAAAGTGGTTAGCGTTTCTAGTATGGGGTAAGGACTGCGTTCCGAACCCGCCTCGAGATGGTGGATATCGGCGCGGTTGTACGGAGATCATAACCATGAGAATGAATCGACGCAATGTGTTAGTTGGACTGGGTACGATTGTCGCGGGTGGCGGAGCTGCACTCGGGACGGGCGCGTTTAGTAGTGTTGAAGCGGAACGAAATGTCGAGATTGAAGTGGCCGGTGACCAGAGCGCAGTGCTCGGTCTTGAAATTACTAACGACACGCTGAGTGGCGGTGAAAGTGGTGACGGCAGCGATGACCAAATTAAGTTCGATCCCGAAGAAAATCTCAATCAGAACTCAATTACCACATTTGACGATGCGCTCAAGATTACAAACAACGGTAGTGAGAACGTGAATGTCGATATACACGAGGCAGTTCTTGGTGAGGACTTAGATGATGGTAATAGTCTAGTCACTGATAATGGTACTGAAACTGGAATGAACTTTATAGACGATAGTAATGATCTAACTGAGCTTTCTGACACTGCAAGTTTAGACATTATATTTGACCTAGATGGTGAAGACGACGATAGTGCTATCCCAGATAATATTGTTATTGAAGCGACCACTGAATAGATAAGTTATAACAGTCTGTTATTTTGGACACCAAATACAATCAACTCTCAAACTATAAACTCCGCATTATATCAGGTGTGGCACAAAACTAACTAATCCTACAACATGAATACAGCTCGCAGAAATAATAAAACTCGAGAACACGTTGACTAATATGAAACGCCGAGCATTCATGGGACTGGGTGCGATGTTGGTCGGCGTCGGTGCGGTATACAGCACCGGCGCGTTCAGTTCCGTCAATGCCGGTCGCGGAGTTGGAGTCAGTGCTGCGGAGGCAGAAGACGAAGCGCTTCTCGGTATTAAAAATATTAACAGTACGGATGAGCCGGTATTCGAGAATAACACCTCTTTGCATATGGAGGTCGAACTGACTGATATAGACCCGGACACTACCGTTACGTTCGACCCGTCGGAATTTTCGTTATCGCCTGATGACGAGGAGACTGTTGCAATAGAAACTGAGGGAGATAGCACGAGTGCTGAAGTGGCGGTCACTGCGACCCTATTTGACGACGGAAACGAAACGGGACAGATAACGCTCCGGCGGGATTTTAGTGTTCCACAAGCTGAACAAACCGAACTAACTGGCGACGTGACCAGTACCGGCGGAAGTGGACGGTTCGCGTTCACGCTCACGAACGAAGGCGACACCGGAGTGGAGTTGGTAGCGATCGGGATCAGAGAGGCGACCGGTCCGCTCGAGCGCGTCGACGACGGCGATCTATTGCTGGATACAAGCGGAACCGGCCAAGGCGACCGCGTCGTCGACGATGCTGCTAACGAAATTCCGGTCGACGATGAAACATTCATCTCGTTCGACCCTACACAATCGCTCAGTCCCAGCGGGAGCCCTGACGACTCTATCGAACTCAGGTTCGACAAGTTCAACGATGATCCGCGGGGCGAGACGGTTACTATCGAGATCGAGTTCCCGGACGGTACCGGTGAATACGTGCTCGAGGTTCCGGAGTAGATCCAACCGAGTTACTATCAGTGAGCGCAAAAACGGAGTGTCACTGTGTTCTCGAGGTTAGCCACCTTTGTCCCGATAGACACTAAAATGACGTTCAGGCCGGACTTGAACGAGAGTATTGGTTACCGTTCGCCGGTTCTGGGACCCTAATACAAAGACCAAAGGGCACTAGGATCAGCATACCAGCGTCTACCGCGATGGAAACCGACGATCGCTGATGGAGGGCATGAGAGGACGCGCACCGGCCCAAAAGAGTGGGCGGAACGGGTACAGTCTTACTCGTTTGCGAAGACTGCCATCGGGCACCCAACTCGATCCGTCAGCGAACGATTGAAGCAAAAATGGTATCGACGAAAATCCTACTCACCGCCGCAGCAGCCTGCTTTCTCCTCGCGCTTGCAGTCCCAACAGTAGCAATTACGGTGGGTGAAGACACGGCATCCGACGATGTCGTCCTCGAGCCAACCTCCCAATACGCCTCACTCGACGACAACGACGAACTCCAACTCGACCTCGAGAAACTCAACAACCAGGCACACACCACGTTCGACGACGTCTTCTCGGTAACAGTCAACGACAATGCCGTCGAACGGGTCTGGATCGAGAACGACATCCGCGGCCTCGAGTTCTACCAGAATGGAGATCAATCGGACGTACTCGCGGAGTCCACTCCTCTCGAGCCATCAGCAGGCAAGACGACGAACGTCGGCGTCTCGGTCGACACGACCGAGAGCTACGAGGAGACGGAAACGTTCACAGTCCACGTCGAGTACGAGGACGAAGAAGTGGAAAACGAGGAGCATCCGGAGGGCGTCGAACTCACGAGCTTCGAGGTCGACCCGACCACGGTCGAAACGGGCGAGAACGTAACCGCAAACGCGACCTACGAGAACGTCGGTCAAACCACGGAAGAAACGACAGCGCAGCTCACCGTCGACGGCACCGTCGTCGACACGAAAACGCTCGAGATCGAACCCGGGGAAAACGAATCAGCCGTCTTCGAGCGACAGATGCAGTGGCCCGGGACGTACGAGGTCGGCGTCGGAAAGGGCGCAAGCGAGACGGTTACCGTCGAAGGGCCGCCGATCGACGTCCTCGAGGCATCCGTCACTACCACCGACATCACGGCCGGCGACAGGGCAACGATCGAGGCCACAGTGTCGAATCCGACCGAGCAGCGAGTTCAGCGCACGCTCGAGCTCGCGGTCGACGGTATCGTCGTCGACACGAGGACGGTATCCATCGCGCCGAACGGGGAAACCACAGTTACGTTCGAGCGGCAGTTCGACGACGCGGAGACGTACGACATCGCGATCAGTGGCGTGGAGGCGGGGTCGGTCACCGTCGCGGAGCGAGAGACCATCACGATTCGGGACCGCGAGCTGTCGGCGGCGGCGACGGCTGCCCTCGCGCCGCCGATGGCGATGGGCTTTCTGTTCCTGGGCATCGCCGCGAACCGGCGGTGGGTGTTCGTTCCGATGCGGTAGCGAATCGCCGGACGGCGATCCTGTCGGGCCAAACGCCGACTCTCGGGGAGTTTAAGGTGTTTGCTTCCAAAGTGAATCAGTAATCGAATAGTCGTCACAGAATGACATTCTCCGAACAAACACGATGACGTCGGCTACACTCCTCAAACGAGGGCTAGGGCTGGCCGTCGCCGTCTGCATCGTCCTCCTCCTGATTGGGCAACTACTGGGACAGCCGATCCTGCTCGGCTACGTCGCGACAGGCAGTATGGAGCCGACGATGAACGCCGGCGACGGCTTCGTCGCGATCCCGAGCGTCGCGACCGGCGATGTCGAGGAAGGAGATATCGTCGTCTTCGAGGCCCGAGAGTTACACGACGGCGAACTGACGACCCATCGCGTGGTCGGCGAAACCGACGAGGGGTACGTCACCAGAGGGGACGCCAACCCATTTACCGATCAGGACGGCGGCGAACCGCACGTCACGGACGGCCAGATCGTCGCCAAAGCCTGGCAGGTAAACGGCGAGGCCGTGACGCTTCCGTATCTCGGCACGGCGATCATGGGCGTCCAGGGCGTCGTGGAGTCGGCCTACGGAACGGTCGCATCGGTGCTCGGACTGACGACGGCAGGCGATTCGGAAGGACTCGGGTCGATGCTGGTCGCCGTCGGCGTCGCCCTGCTCGGCTTCGGGATGCTCCTCGAGCGACTCGGCCCCGGGCGACGCGAGACGCACCGTTCGCGCTCCCGCGAGAACGTCATCGCGTTCTGGACGGCGCTGGGGCTCGTTTTGCTCGTCTTCGTCACGTTCGCGACTGCGGCGATGGTCGTTCCCGCCGGCACCGCCGAGTACGAAGTCGTGAGCACGGATTCGCCGTCCGACGATCCGCAGGTGCTCGCCCCCGGGGAGACGGCGGAACTCACGCGGACCGTCGACAACGCGGGCTATCTCCCGATCGTGGCCGTCCACGACGCCGCGAGTCGAAATATCGCGGCGGATCCCGGATCCCAGACGGTTGGGATACGCTCGAGCGGGGAGACGACGGTCTCGCTCACCGCACCCGAAGAGACCGGCGAGTACACGCGACATCTCGGCGAGTACCGATATCTCGCCGTGCTTCCGCCGTCCGTGATCGTCTGGCTTCACGGGCTGCACCCGCTCGCGGCGATTGCCGCGGTCAACGGCGTCATCGTCGGCGTTACCGTCGCGGTCGTGCTCGTGGTCTTCGGCTACAACGACCTGCGCGTTCGATCCGCGGGATCGCACGTCTCGCTGTCGACTCGGCTCCACCGAAAACTCCGGGAGTGGCTGTGAGAGGGCGTAACACGGGCGTGTGGCCAGTAAATTAAAATAGACGCCATCGTCAGCCAGTATCGTTATAATGGTTGCCTCGCATGAATGTACGCATACGCGTCTTCCGATCAGTCCGGGAACGGATCGAATCGGCCGGTGCGGGGAACGGACGCCAGCGGAACTGGCTCCGGGGGAATCTACACTGTGATCGATAATCCGCGTCTCGACCTGCTGTTCGCCGAATACGGTCGTCTGATCGTGATCGCGCTGGTCATTGTCGGCGCGCTCGCGCTCGTCGCTACCGGCTGGGCCGTCGCGAACCCGTCGACGACGACCGAGACGCAGTACGGCGAAGAACGCGTCTCGAGCGACTTGCAGACGAGCGCCGTCGTTGTCCAGGACGGACCCCTCTGGAACGAGGGCGATCGACTCGAGAACAGCGAGGTCTACATGCTGAACGCCTCGCCGGAACTGACGCTTGAGGCCGAGACCGAACTGCGAAACGAGAGCGACGGGACGCCGATCAACGGCGGCGAAGTGAGCCACGAACTCGAGGTGCGGTACGAAGCGACTCGAAACGACCAGTCGTTCTGGAACGAGAGCCACACCGTGATCGACGGTTCGCCGGCGCTCGAGGACGGCGTCGCAACGTCCGAAACGACGGTCGACGTCGAGTCGTACCGCGACCGGCAGCAGGAACTCGAGAGCGAACTGACCGGTGTCGGCGACGTCGACATGGCGTTCGTTCTCCACGTCGAGTACGACACTGGGACCAATCAGGGTACCCAGCGCGAGTCGACCACGTTTCGCGTGACCGACACCGCCTACTGGCTCGAGGAGTCGGTGTCCGCGTCCGACACGCACACGCACCGGACGGGAACGCTAGAGACGACCGAGTCACAGAATCTCGCGGCTATCGCGGGGCTCTCGCTGCTCGGTACGCTTTCGCTCGCGGCCGGTGCGTTCGTCGCCAGGCGATCGCCAATCGACGAGGACGCTGCCCGGCGTGCGGTCCACGAACGGCGTTACGCCGAGTGGATTTCGCGCGGCTCGATTCCGATGTGGATCGGCGACTATCACGTTTCGCTCGACACCTTGGAGGACGTCGTCGACGTCGCGATCGACACGAACGAGCGCGTCGTTCACGACACGCAACGCGGCCTGTTCGCCGTCGTCAACGACGGCGTCGTCTACTACTACAGCGAACGCGGACTCTGGGAGGAGACCGCCTGGCCGGAGATGAATTTAGAGGAACAGCCGGCGGTCGTCGACGGCGAGCCGGCACTTTCCCCCGACGAGATGGAACTCCAGGGCAACGAGGAGTTCGCTGATCCCGACGACGGGTTCGACGACGACGAGGACGTCTGGCAGAAGCTGTGACTTCCTCCCCACTCTACTCGCTCACGGCTGACGCCGTTTGCTCCTTGAGGGTGGGGCTTCCTGTTTCGATGACGCGCTTTGCAGGAACCGAATCGGTTCCCGTAGGGAGCGCAGTCTCCGCAGGCGTTGATTCGGGACAGTCCATCCCTACTTGATTCAGACCGCGTACCAAGATGTTGTAGGCCGCGTTCCAGTCCCTGTCTGCCGTGAAGCCGCACGACGGACACGAGTGTTCGCGGACCCATAGCGGTTTGTTCGACTCGGCACCGCAGGCTGCACACTCTTTGGTCGTTCCGGTCGGATCGACAGCAACGAAGTGCGTACCTTCGCGTTCGCACTTGTATCCGAGCATTCGCAGGAACGTTCCCCACGCCGCTCCGGCGCGGTTGCGGCTGTTCGACGGGAGTTCCATCAATCCCTTGGCGTCGAGGTCTTCGACCGCCACAAGGTCGTACTCTCGAGCGTAGTGGTTCGAAAGCTTGTGCAAGAAGTCCCGACGCTTTCGCATCAGGTCGGCGTAACGTTTGGCGACTACTCGCTGTTGCTTGCGGTAGTTCGCCGATCCGTGCTCTTTCCGAGAGAGTTTCCGTTGCTCTCGTTCCAGCCGTTCGCGTTCGTCGGAAAGGTCCGGTGACTCGACGGCTGTTCCGTCGCTGTCGTGGGCGTACTTCAGGAGACCCACGTCGATTCCGACACAGTTCTTGAGTGTCTTGGGCTTCGGCGGCGCGTCGTCTTTGGTTTCGATCCCGAGAACAGCGAACCACTCGCCGGTCGGTTCCTGCTTGACGACGACCTCTTTGATCGTGGCGTCGTCGGGAACGTTGCGGTGGTAGACCATCGGAATATCGCCAATTTTGGAAAGAGAAAGTACAGTGCGGCCACTCGTGTTGTTGAGTTCGAAGCCGGTTTGACTGTACTTGACCGAACGATATTCCTGTGGGCCTTTCCACTTGAGTTCGCCGACGCGGTGGCCGTTGTCCTTCCGACCTTTCAGCGTCGAGAGGTTGTCGTACAGTCGTTGTACGACCTTCTGCAACACCTTCGAGTGGACTTGTTTCAGGTCGGTCCACTCGCGTTTGAGGTCAGGAAGGACCGACTGTTCGGAGTACGCCGATGTGTCGTCCTCTCGGTTGAGCCGGTGCAGGAAGTGGTTGTAGAGCTGTCGGCAGGTATCGACAGTCCACGCTAACCGGTCGAGGAGTTCGTCGGTTGGGTTGAGCCGATACCTGTAGTTGTAGCGCATGATCTACCCGCCAGAATCGGCGTCGGGTTCGGGTTCGGAAACGCGGACGACCTTCACGTCCGCTCCAGTCCACCGTTTCGGGACGAGAACGTGTGCGCCGTTTCCGACCGGGCGAACGTCTCGATCGAGGACTTCGTAGCCCTCGATTTCGTGCCGATCCATTAACTATGTATATACTCTGTTATAACATAACGCTATCGATAGCGTGGGCTTGCGGGCCTGCAACAGTCCAGTGCAAGAAACACGAGCAGCGCTGTATCCCCTCCCTGATCGCGCCTCCCCTTCGGTTGGCGCTCCCTGGGGAAGGAGCAGTAGCGCCTCGATTTAGGTAAGCGGTCGGCGCCGAATCAGGTTGCACACGTTTGGGACGTGGAGACGATTGCAACACGGCCACTGACGATTCACGGTCCCCGAGTTACGCGGAGTGAGACCACGACCACCGAGTGATTGACAATATGACGTACGGTCACTCGCGACTCCCGCAAGCTACGCCAGAACCTGACTATCCGGTCAAATCGATATCTCGGGAGGTACGGCCCGTCTAAATATACTTTACAGCCAATATTATATCGTAATCTTTCACGATAGTCACGACTCGTAAGGCTCAACTTTTATGCTGCTGGGTGCTTTCGATTCGTAGTATGGCAGAGACCGACGGGGAGGACATCGAAGATTTGCCACCGAGTGCCAAACTCGTTTTCAAGGTACTCGAGTACGATGGGCCGTTGACCCAGAAACAGATCGTCGAGGAGTCGATGCTGTCGGCTCGGACGGTCCGATACGCCCTCGAGCGACTCGAGGAGATCGGGACCGTCGACGAGGATATCTACTTTGCTGACGCACGTCAGAGTCTCTACCGGATCGAAGAGCCTGTCGCGGCCGACGGCAACGGGGTCGAAGAGTCACCGAAAAAGGACGCCTGCTGTGCCGAATAGCGGGCGACAAACGGGAGGATTCTTTTAACGGCGTAACCGTCCCCCTGCATGGACAAAGAGAGGCTCCCGCGGTGGGGATGGCTGCTGATCGGTCTGTTCGCAATGGCGATCATCGCCAACACGCTCAACATTGCCGTTCTCGGACCGGCGGGACTACCCGATGAGTATCAGGTTATCACCGTCATCACCTCGATGGCTCCGGTGTTGATCTACATCGGGGTCTGGTACGACGAGGAGCGACAGGAGTACTGGGAACAGACGCGAGAACACATCGCTGCCGATCTGGTGTTCGTCGTCACGGGGGCCGCGATCGGGTCGGCGATCGTCCTCGTCCCGATCGTCGAATTCGGCCTCCCGCGTATCGTCCAGGACATCATCGCGATGGCGGCCGGATTCATGCTCTCGTGGGGGTTGTTTTGGTGGCGCAACACGGAGGTCTACAGCGGTCTCTGATTCGCTGCCAGTCGTGCGTAACACCCCGATACTGACGGCCGCGCGTGACAGCTCGGTACTGGCGGTCGTCCGTGACAGCTCGGTACTGGCGAACAGGGCCGTAATCGCCTCGAGCGACGTATCCGGAAGTGGGAACTGACTGTCAGTCAGGAACCATCGGTTCGGCCGGCGATCCCCGGCGTCGGCGGCGTGGTCCGTTTGTGCTTCGTTTCGGCACACAGCCACGCGAGCGAGCGGGCCGTCTCGCGGTCGATACCGAGTGCATCCGCCGCGTCGTCGATCGGTTCGTTCAGTTCGACGAGTCGCTGGAGGAGCGGGTCGATGACGTCGTAGGGCGCACCGAGTTCGTCGGCGTCGGTCTGGTCCGCCCAGAACCCCGCCGTTGGCTCCTTGCTGACGATTCGTTTCGGGACCCCGATCCGTTTGGCGAGCGCGCGCACCTCCGTCTTGTAGAGGTCGCCGATCGGATACGTGTCGGCCGCACCATCGCCGTACTTGGTGAAGTAGCCGAGCAACCATTCGGAGCGGTTCGCCGTCCCGAGGACGAGCCGACGCTGGCGGTTCGCCGCGTAGTACGCACAAATCATCCGCAGGCGCGCGATGACGTTGCCGGTCGCGTGGGTGCGCTCGTGTGGGCGGTCCTCGTCGTGCTCGATAGTATCGGACTCGAGCGACTCCACGACCGTCCCCTCGAACGCCTCGAGGATGGGACGGAGTTGGATCTCTTCGAACTCGATCCCCAGCCCTTCAGCGATGGTCCGAGCCTCGCTGACGCCCGTCTGTTCGGCTTTGTGGCAGGGGAGGCCGAGTCCGAGGACGCGGTCGCTGCCGAGCGCTTCGACGGCCAGCGCCGCCGTGACGGTCGAGTCGATCCCGCCGCTCATCGCGACGACGGCACCCTCGGCGCTCGCGTCCTCGACGGTCGACCGAATGTCGCTGACGATCCGCGAGCGCACGGTCTCGAGCCCCGGTCGACCCGTAATGAACGATCTGTCCGGTTGTCCGATGCCCGAGTAGACGACTGTCTTCCTATCTGCTCCCATAGAGGTCAAACACCATGTTGTGTGATGCTCTACTCAACATTCGTCTCGTATAAATGCTTGATCCTTAAACAGCTAGTAGTGGTGGGTTAGATTGGACGACACTCGACCAGCTCATGGGTCGTTTCATGCTAGTATGGACCTTTTTGCGCTCGGGTCGCCACCACGACCACTCGCGCAAAAATCTCCTCCAAAAAGCCGTTCACTCACTCCGTTCGTTCACGGTTCGCTCCTTACGACGGCACGACCGTCACCGGCTCCTTCCGATCGACCGCCTGCTCTAATTCGTCCGCAATCGCACTTCCGCGCGACACCTGAATCTCGCCGCCACGACTGACCGTCGCGGTAAAGAGGTAGTCGCCACCGGCCTGCACTTCGACCGTCTCGCCGTGGTTGCCGTCGACGGGGATGACAATGTGCCTCGAGGTGATTTCGGGCGTGACCATCTGGCCGGCGGCCTGTCCGCCGCCGCTTCCGCCGTCGGCGCTGGCGCTGCCGCCACCGCCGCCGGCACCGTAGTTGGGATTTTCGTCGTGGGTTCGGACGTCGATATCGATGCCGAGGCGGTTCTCGACATCGGTGATTCGACCGCCGCCCTTGCCGATGACCGTCGAGATGTCGTCGTCTTCGACGTAGACGACGGCCTTGTCCTGGCTCCTGAGTTCGACATCGACGTAGCCGCGAGCGATCGAGCGGATCTCCCGTTCGATCTCCTGTTTGGCGATCCGGTCGACGCCGGACTCGTTTGCGGGACCGCCATCCTCGTCTTTGAGCGGGACGGTGACGACCTGGCGGTTGAACGTGTAGATTTCGTACTCGGGCTCGCCGGTCCGGAAGTTCGTGATCTGGATGACCGGTCGGGCGAGATCCTCTTCCGTGAGTCCGGCGGGCACCTTGACCTCCGTCTTCACGTCGTAGACGGTGTGAACCTCACCGGCTTCGATGTAAACGACGGTGTCGACGACTTGGGGAATCATCCCCAGTTCGACCCGGCCGACGAGTCGCTGGAGGGCGTCGATCGCCCGCGTCGCGTGGACGACGCCGATCATGCCGACGCCGGCCAGTCGCATGTCCGCGAAGACCTCGAAGTCGTTGGTCTTGCGGACCTCGTCGTAGATCGTGTAGTCGGGTCGAACCATCAGGAGGGCGTCAGCCGTGTTGGCCATGTCGCCCGCCAGTTCGGTGTACTGGGTAATCTCGGGGCCGACCTGCAGGTCCCGCGGCTTCTCCATCGTCTTGACCGAGTAGTCGTGATCCGAAATGTAGCGGGCAACCGCCTGCGCAAAGGTCGACTTCCCGGCCCCGGGGGCTCCCGAAATCAGGACCCCGCGCTGGTGCTCGAGCAGCCGTTCTTTCAACTCGTCGGCGTGCTCGTAGTCGTCGATGTCGGTCTGGGCGATCGGGCGGACGGCCGTGATCTCGATACCGTCCGAGAAGGGAGGTCGGCCGATGGCGATCCGGTAATCGCGGAACTGGACGATCTTCATCCCCGGTTCCGAGAGTTCGATGAAGCCCTCGGGTGCCTCCTTGGCACCGTCGACGACTTCGCGGGCGTACTCGTCCATCGTCGCCTCATCGAGCGGTTCGTCGGCAATCGGCTCGTAGCGCATCTCGCCGAGCGTGCCCCGCTTGGCCTTCGGCACGGCACCCGTTCTGAGGTGGACGCTCATCGTTTGATCGTCGAAGTAGTTCTCGACGGTGAGCTTGCCGACATCGCGGACCTCGGGCGAGACGTGCTCGACCGTGAGCCCCTTCGCTTCGGCGACCTCGGCCTGAACGATGTCGCTGGTGAGGAAGGTCGCATCGAGATCCTCGGCTAGATCGCGGATCAGCGCGTCGATCTCGCCCTCGGAGGCGTGGCCCCGCTCGATGGCGCTGGGTCGCTCGCCGATGTACTCGAGATCGATGACGCCCTCGTCGGCGAGATCGGCGAGCCGCTGGAGTTCCTCCAGACCGTCCCAGCCGCTGTCGATCCCGTCGTTCGCCTGCGCCTCGAGTTCCGCGACGACGGCTTCCGGCACCGAAATCGTCGCTCCCTCGAACTGCCCGTCTTCGATCGTCGCCGAGACGCGGCCGTCGATGACCACGCTCGTATCCGGCACGACGTGCATACAATAGCTGGTCGACGGACACGTATAAGGGTGTTCCACCGCCGGAACGGTTGCTGTGGAGGGTTGTCACGGATCGTGACTTGCGACCGCCGTCGCCCGCCAGATCGACCGAACACATTCGAAATGCAGATTGTATTCCCAGCAGATGGGAAGACGCGCCGTCCCTTCAATCCCGGACCGAACACGTTCACGCAATGAATCCGGAGCAATCGTTCGGGCAGGGTGGACTCAACGGGTTTCTCGACGTCGACGATCTCGTCGACCGTATCGGGCTGGACGACGACGACATCGCCTGGCGAAAGGCCTATATCGGCTTCGACGCGGAAGACGAGCGACGGTTGAGCGACCTCGAGTCGCTGTTGCGCGAGAATCAACACCAGATCGCGGACGACTTCTACGACAACGTGTTTCAGTACAGCGAAACTCGGGCGATCGTCGACCGCTCGCCGAAGGGCGTCGACGCGCTCAAGGAAACCCAACGTGCGTATCTGGTTTCGCTCGCGACGGGCGACTACGACCAGCAGTTCTTCGCGAACCGCGCACGGATCGGAAAGCTTCACGAACTGCTCGATATGCCGTTAAAGCAGTACGTGGGTCAGTACGGCGTCTACTACGAGTTACTCCTTGAGCGACTCGACGAGCGCGTCCAGCAACAGGTGGTCGACGCGATCGAGGCGTGGGCCGAGGAGCAACAGGACGACGGCGGACTCGGTGGTCTCGTCTCGGCCCTCGGATTCAGCGGTGACGACGAGGCGGGAACTCTCGACGAATCGTTCGAGGAGACCGTCAGAGCAGCCGTCGACGACGGCATGATGGACGTCCTCGCGCTGTTGCGACTCATCAATCTCGACATGCAGATCGCGACCGAGACGTACGTCGACTCCTACGCACAGCGCCTCGAGGAGTCGATCGAGCGCCGCAAGCGACTCGCACGCGAGGTCGAGGCCGACGTCCAGCAGCCGATCGAGGAGCTACACGAGGCGAGCGAGGCGGTCGCAACCCGCGCGGAGACCATTAGCAGCCACACCGCGACGCAGGCAACGAAGACGAATCGGGCCGCGACCGAACTCGGCGAACTGAGCGCCGCGGTCGAGGAAGTCGCGAGCGTCACCGACGAGGTTCGCCAAGAGAGCGAACGGACCGAGCGACTCACCGCCGAGGGAGTCGAGGCCGCCGACGGCGCACTGTCGGAACTCGAGGCCATCGAGGATGCGACGACGGCCGTCTCCCAATCTGTCGCCGATCTCGAGGAGCGAACGCGGGAAATCGACGCGGTCGTCGATCGCCTCGATGCGCTCGCCGAGCGAACGACCGTGCTGGCAAAGAACGCGAAGATCGAGGCCGCCCGGACGGGTGGGCAAGGGACCAGTTCGCAAACGATGGGCGTCATCGCCGACGAGGTCGAATCTTTCGCCGAGCGGACGAAACGCGACCTCGCGGCGATCGAAACCGCCGTCGAGGGGGTTCGCGAGGATGCGATCGAGACGGTCGAAACGACCGAGGAAACCGTCGATCGGATCGACGACGGCACGGATCGCGTTCGCGAGACGATGGCCTCGCTCGAGGAGATCCACGAGTCGGCGGAGACGACGGCCGTGCGGATGGAGGACGTTGCAGCGGCGACCGATCAGCAGGCGCGCAACGTCGAGACGACGGCGACGACCGTCGAGGAGATCGCCGGAACGGCCGATCGGGTCGCCAGCGCCGCGGAGTCGGCCGCCGCGGCGAGCCAAGAACAGACAGCGAGCCTGCGCAACGTCGGCGAGACGGTCTCGAGGCTCACCGACGACGACGGTCAGGACCGGGAACCGGTGTACGAACGGGCCGAGTGATTCCGGAGCTAGCCCTCGCACCGAGAGCCGACGCGAGTCGGCGAACTGCCACGATACTTAACTAATGGGCCCTCGATTGCATCGGTGATGGACGGTCCCGGGCTCGACGGCGGTGACGAACTCACGATCCTCTCTCGAGGGGAACTCGAGGAGCGCGTTCGCCAGCGGACGGCGGACCTCGAGAACGTCATGGACACGATGGTCGATGTGCTGGTGAAAGTCGGCCCCGACGGACGCATTCGGATGACGAATGCGGCCGCGGCAGACGTGCTCGGCTACGACCGGGACGTGCTCGTCGGGAAACCGATCGACCACGTGCTCGCGGACGGTCCGCGCGGGCCGTCCGCGTCCTCGACCGTCAGCACCGGGGAGTTCGTCGAGACGCTGGTCCGGCAGGATCGGATCACCGAGTACGAGACCGCGCTCGTGACCGCCGAGGGCGAGGAGATTCCGACGAGTCTGTCGGCGTCGGTTCTCCGGGACGATGACGGCGTCATCGAGGGTGTCGTCTGCGTCGCCACCGATATCAGTGAACGGACGGAAGCTGAGGAGCGCGCCGCCTTTCTCCACTCGCTGTTGCGCCACGATCTGGGGAACAAGCTCACGGTCACCTACGGCTATCTGGAACTGCTCGCGGAGTCGGCCACGGACCTCACCGAGGAGGAACGCCAGTACTGTACCTACGCTCGCGAGGGCGTTGAGGAGGCGATGAACCTCGTCGAGAACGTCCGAACGCTCAACCGCCTCGAGGAGGATGAATCGATCACTGCGGTCGATCTCCGTCCCGTCCTCGAGGAGAGCGTCGCCCGCCACACTGACCTGGCGGACAGACAGGACGTGGACATCCACATCGACGCGAACGCGGATGTCGCCGTGCTGGGCGGCGCCCTGCTCAAGGAGCTCTTTGCTAACCTGCTCGAGAACGCGCTGATCCACGCCGACGCCTCGGAGATCCGTATTACGACGGTGGCTCATGAGTCGACGGTCCGCGTCCACGTCGACGACGACGGCCGGGGCGTGCCGCCGGACCGACGGGAGGAGATCCTGGAGCGCGGCGAGACCGACGGAGAGGCGGGTGGAACCGGGCTCGGAACGTATCTCGCCGCCAGGATCGCGCACAGCTACGGCGGCGACCTCGCGGTCGACGACTCACCGATCGGCGGGGCCCGCTTTACCGTCACGCTCGGAACGCCGACGGAATGAACCGCTCGTTTCCTCGGACGCCGCGTCGGCTGGCCGGTCCTCGAGACGATCTTCGAACCGGTCGGTGTACAGCGTCGCGCCGGTTTCGTTGGCGAGATCGCGTCCCACTGCTAATCGCTCGCGACGCAGTCGTTCGTCGCCACTGACTCGGTCACACGCGGCGAGTTCCAGGAGACAGCGAAGCGTGGCTTCGTTCGACATTCCCGATGCGTCTTCGAGGGCCTCCCCGAGGAGCTCTCGAGCCGCGTTTCGCTCCCCGCTGCGGCGAAGTGCCCCAGCGCGGACGATCCGGGCGGTAACGTCGATCGGCCGATAGCCGTCGGGGACGCTCTCAAGCGCGCGTCGACTCTGCTCGAGCGCCCGGTCGATCTCGCCGTCGATCCGAACCAGCGTCGCGGCGAGTTCGGTCCGGTGGGTCGCGATGTCACTGTCGCTGTCGAGTCCGCTCGCGAGGTCGAGTCCCGCCCGCTGGTCCTCCAGTGCTGCCTCGAGATTCCCGCGCTCGCGTTCGAGCACGCCCCGGGCTAGCAATCCGTTTGCGTGTAGCTTCGTGAACTCGCGGTCGATCGCTAACTCGAGGCCGGATTCGATTCGGTCGGCTGCCCGATCGAACGCGCCACGCTGGAGATGGACCGTCCCGAGGACGATCCGGTACTTGGCGCGGTGATAGCTGCTCTGGACCCCGCCAAGCATCTCGAGCCCTCGCTCGAGTCCGTTAGTCGCCGCCTCGAGATCGCCGGTCGCTCGCTCGACGAGCGCCAGTTTCGCGTGGGTGATCGCTTCGATCTCGTCGTTGCCGACCCGTGTCGCGATATCGAAGACCTGCTCGAGGACGGGTCGGGCCTCGTCCCATTGGGCCCGCGTCACGGTGACCATTGCCAGGTTGTTCAGCGCGAGCACTTTCACGCGCGAACTACCGGTTTTCGCGGCCAGATCGCGACAGCGTTCGAACGTCTCCGTCGCACGTTGGAGTCGGTCGTCGCGGAGATAGGCGATCCCGAGATCGTTCAGACAGCGAGCGAGTTCGCGGTCGTCGCCGGCGCGCTCGAGCAGCGAGACTCCTCGATCGAAGCATTCGACGGCGCGGTCGGCGTCGCCCTGTCGCATGTAACACGTCCCCATGTTCTGGTGCGCGCGGCCGAGCAGGAGGTCGTCGTCGATCCGCGCCGCCAGCTCCCGCTGGGTCCGAAACCCCTCGAGCGCCGCCTCGATGTGGCCGCGTTTCATGTCCGCTCCCGCGCGGTAGTCGTGCAGCCAGCAGACTTCGCGCGTCACGTCGTCACCGCCGACATCGAGTCCGGCCGTCGCGTACCGTTCGGTCGCCTCGTACTCGCTCCGTTCGAACCGAACCCGGGCCTGATAGCGGTAGGTCCGACGGACTCGGTCGGGATCGGTCGTTCGATCGCGAACGTACCGGAACTGCTTGTCCGCCGTCTCGTACTCCCCGCGCGTGTAGTGGACGTCGCCGAGGGACTCGAGCACCGTGAGGATCGTCTCGTCGCGTCCGCGCTCGTGGGCGAGCCGGAGCGCCCGCTCGTACCACGTGACGGCGTCTTCGTGCGCGTAGAGCGTCGTCGCGTGGTCGGCGGCGGCGATCCAGTGTTCGAGCGCGTGGTCGGGTTCGTCGGCGCGGCTGTAGTGGTGGGCGATCGTGGCGTCGATCTCCCGACGGTCGTCGTCGGCCATCGCATCCGCGATTCGTCGGTGGAGTCGCGTGGCGCGATCCTCGTCGACCGCGTCGCGAACGACCGACCGAACGACGTCGCTCTCGAACCGAACCGTCGTCTCGTCCGTCCGCTGCCAGAGCCCCGACTCGACCAGCCGATCGACGTACTCCCGACAGGTCGACGCGGCGTGACGGGTCACCGTCTGCAGCAGGGAAAGCGGGACGATGTCGCCGATGACAGCGCCGGTCTCGAGCACCGCGCGGGTCGCCGCGTCGAGGCGCTCGAGTCGAGCCCCGACCGTCGTCTGGACGATGTCGGCGACGGCAATCTTGTCGGGCCGTTCGGGGTAGTAGTCGTGAGTCGGGTCGATCCGTTCCGTCTCGAGCATGTGTTCGACGGTTTCGACCACGAACAGCGGATTACCACCCGTCTCCTCGGCGATCGCATCGACGAACGTGGGGGGTACGTCGCGGTCGCCGACGTGTCGTCCGACGAGTTCGGTGATCGGCTCGCGATCGAGCGGCTCCAGTTCCAGTCGGACGGCCGACGCACGGCGACCGACGGCCTCGGAGATCCACACCAGTTGACCGTCGGTCTCGGGCCCCTCCGGTCGTCCGGTACAGATCACGGCGAGTGGCGCGTCGTCGACCGTCTCGAGGACGTGCGTGAGCAACTCGACCGTCGCCGTGTCGGCCCACTGAAGATCGTCGATTGCGAGCACGAGCGGACGCTCGGCTGCTCGGTCTTCGAGCCAGGCGGCCGTCCGGTCGTAGACGGCCTCGAGTCGTGCGTCGTAGGTCGCGTCGTCGTGGACCGGCGGCGAGGGTGAGTCGACGAACGGGAGCGGCTCCGCGTCGTCTCGGTCGTCGAACGCGTCGCGGAACGGATGGTACGGAGCGCCGCCGTCCCGTCGGCAGCGACCGATCGCCGTCTCGAAGCCTCGGTCGCTCGCGTCCGCACAGAGCCGTTCGACCAGCGCTGTCTTCCCGATACCGGGCCCACCCGCGAGGAGCGCGACTGACGACTGTCCGTCGCGAGCGCGCTCGAGCAGTGCCGCGAGACGATCGCGTTCGGACTCGCGGCCGACGAACGCCGGTTCGAGGGCGGACTCGAGCGAGATCGTGCCATCGGATGTTCGGGAAGCGAGCGCCCTCGAGAGAGGGATGTCGTACGCGTCGGGAACCGTACCGAGTGGCAGTTCGCAACGGTCGTCGTCGGTGACTACAACGACCCGTTCGGCCTCGAGTTGAGCATACCTATCGTCAGCCTGCTCGCGGCCCGCAGCGGTCAGCCGGTAGCTCGTTCCGTCGGCCGCGTCGCCGCCGTCTTCGGTCCCGTCGACAGCAGCGTCGGAGGGGGCGGGTGTGTCGGCAGTATCGCCTGACGGGGCGGTCGCTTCGGCGCCGACGTCAGTACACTCGACGTCGTCCGCCTCGAAGCTCCGACTCGTTACGAGGCCGTCCGACTCGAGTGCCGACAGCGTCGAGGCGAGACGGAGTCGGTCAGCGAGCGTGTTCTCGAGACCCATCGCGGCCGCAATCGTTCGAATCGAGGCCTCGAAGACGGAGCCGCCGTTCGCCTCTCGTTCGCGGAGAGAGAGTAAAATGGGCGTCTCGAGGTCACACTCATCCATTGCGTACTGGTAACTGCTCCATCATATAAGACCTGTTGGCAGAACTGGTCGATCGAGATCGTCGTCCGAAGCTCGCCGTCTTGACGGTGGCGAGCAGCGCCGTTACAGCGGTAGCGAGGGGAAATCCCACCGTTTAGCCGTGGAAGGATGTCTGCATCCGAAACTGGCGACGATTCAACCAGTGCAATCAACTTGCCGAGCCTCGAGGGGAGAGGTATGGACGTCGTCGATCTGACCCGCGACCTCGTCTCGATTCCGAGCCACGAGGACGAGACGGCTGCGGGCGACTACATCGAGGAGTGGCTCCGAGCCGAAACCGACGCCGACGTGCGGCGGGACGAGGTGGGCAACGTGATCGCCAGAGTGGGAACCGACGAAGAAGCACATGCCGATGGGGAAACGTTGGCGCTCGTCGGCCACCACGACGTTGTCGCGCCCGCGGCGTCACAGGTGGACGAGGACGGCGCGTACGTCCTCGAGCGACGAGACGACCGACTGTACGGTCGCGGTACGGCGGACATGAAAGGCGCCGTCGCGGCGGCGATGCTCGCGTTTCGCGACGCCGAACTCGCGCTCTCGAACATCGACGGCGTCGGCGGCGACGATTCGGGCGCGGACGCCCTCGTTTTCGCGAGTTTCGTCGGCGAGGAGGTCGGCGGTGTCGGCGCGCGCCACGCCATCGAGCGGGGGTTCGCACCCGACTACGCCATTGTCGGCGAGGGATCGACGAACTACTCTAAGCCGGGCGTCACCGATGTCGTCGTCGCCCACAAGGGTCGCCGCGGGAGCACGATTACCGCCAGCGGGACGGCCGCCCACGCCAGCGAAGTCGAAGCGGGCGAGAACGCCATCTATCGGGCGACCGACGCCGTCGATATCGTTCGCGACCTCGAGGCACCGTCCGTCGATGTCGCGGGCGAAACCCTCGAGGGAAGCCTCGTCGTCACCGAAATCGACGGCGGGACGGCAATGAACGTGATCCCCGAGCGCTGCGCCCTGACGATCGACGAGCGGACGGTGCCGGGCGAACGGGCGGCTCTCGAGCGCGTCGAGTCGGTCGAGGGCGTCGAGTGGACGGTCGATCAGGACCTGCCGCCGATGCGGTGTGACGACGAAGCGTTCGCCGAGTCGGTGCTCGAGGCCGCCGACGCCGCCCAATCGGGATCCCCGGAACTGGTGACGAAACCCCACGCGACCGACGCGGGGTGGCTCGCCGAGGCCGGGACGGAGTGCGTGATCTACGGCGCGTCCGAGCCCGGTGAGGCCCACACGAAAGCCGAGAGCGTCTCGATCGAAGTGCTCGAGCGGTGTCGAGAGACCTATCGAGCGGTCGCCGAACGCTGGCTGCGATAGGCGACGAACGCAGTCACGCCTGCGGAAACAGCCGTCGGTGTCCGAAAACAGAGCAGACGGGTCCGACTCGCTACGAACGAGTGCGGGTCGAGAGCGCTGCGACGGCGAGCAATACGACGGCAGTGACGAGAGCACCGAATCCGGGAGTCCCGTCAGTCGTGTCGTCGTCGCTCGGCTCCTCGGGCGTCTCGCCGACGGAATCGGCTTCGACGGTCACGGTTCCGACCTCGAGGTCGTCGACGTGGACGGCGAACTCGCCGGACTCCTCGAACGTCTGCGTGAAGGTCACGACGCGTTCGGTTCCCGGGTCGACCGAGACGGATTTCGTCTCGACGACCGCGCCGTCGATCTCCAGGGCGAGATCGGTCTCGCCGGCCGCGCCGCCGTCGTTTCGCACCGTCGTCTCGACCGTTACCGTCTCTCCGACCGATAGGTCCGATGGTGACACGGACATCTCGACCACGTCGAGGTCGGGCTGGTCCCCGGCGAGGGCGAACGCGGAGAAGTGGGGCACCTCGGCGCTGTAGGTGACTTCCCACGTACCACCGGGGAAGAGTGCCTCGGGATCGTCGACACCGGCTTCCTCCCACGTGTCACCAGGGAAGAGGTCCTCGGCTGTTTCGGCTTCCTCCCACGTGTCACCAGGGAAGAGTTCCTCGGCTGTTTCGGCCTCTTCGATCGTCTCCTCTGGGAAGAGTGCGTCCGGATCGTCTACGCCTGCTTTCGCCCAGTGATCGCCTGGGAAGAGGTCCTCGGCTGTTTCCGCTTCTTCCCAGTGATCACCCGGGAAGAGATCCTCGGCCGTCTCGGTTTCCGCCCAGTGATCGCCTGGGAAGAGGTCTTCGGCCGTCTCGGCTTCCTCCCACATGTCACCAGGGAAGAGAACCTCGGGATCGTCGACACCGGCTTCTTCCCAGTGATCACCCGGGAAGAGATCCTCTGGTGAATCGGCTTCCTCCCACATATCACCAGGGAAGAGTTCCTCGGCCGTCTCGGCCGCTTCGATCGTCTCCTCCGGGAAGAGTGCGTCCGGATCGTCGACACCGGCTTCCTCCCACATGTCATCGGGGAAGAGGTCTTCGGCCGTCTCGGCTTCCGTCCAGTGATCGCCAGGGAACTGCGCAGTCGTCTCGCGATCGACCCACTCCCCGTCGACGTAGTGGTACAACGTCACGTCCTCGGGCTCGAGCCCACGCTCTTCCAGTTCGTCGGTCGTGACGACGAATTCGAACGTCGCGTTTTCGATTGCCTCGCGCTCGAGGCTGGCGTTGATTTCGAAGTAGCGCAACTCCGCAGCGGCGTTCGGTAGCTCGTCGACGTCCGCCGGACGGTCGTCGCTGCGTTCGATCGTCACGTCGAAGTCAGCGTCCGAGCGGGGCGTTACGTTCAACTGCCTGAGGACGGTATCGTTGTCCTCGATTTCGTCGGCGACGGGAAGTGACACCGATTCGTTCGCCACCGCGTTCGTAACCGTCGCTGCCACGCTCTCGTTTATCTGTTCGAACAGTACGGTCGTCTCCGGTTCCTCGGGGGCTGGGTCGGGCGACGGTGACGGGGAAGGAGACGGCGACGGTGACGGCGACGAGGTCGACTCCGGCTCCAGTTCGACGTCTACGTTCGTCCACTCGTCGGGGACGATCTCGATGTCCTCGACGCGCTCAGTTTCGTAGCCGTCGGCAGCCACTTCCACGTCGTACATGCCGGGCTGTTTGTCTGTCTCGTAGATGCCGTCCCCGTCCGCGATGGAGGGTTCGCCGTCAATCGAATCGCCAGCGGGTACGACCCAGACCAACGCACCAGGGATGGGTTCATTCCTTACGCCGGTGACGGGCACTCGAAGCGTCCCGTCCTCGACCGTGACTTCCACCGTGCCTGCCGCGACGCCGTCGACGCGCACGTCGAATTCCCCTGCGTCGTCGAAGGTGTGCGTGAACGTGACCTCTCTCGTCGAGTTGGCGTCGACCGAGACCGTTTCGGTGGCCTCGACGTCGCCCTCGATCTCGAGTTCCGCCGTGTACTCACCGGTTGCGTCGCCCGTGTTCTCGATCTGGGCTGTGATCGTTACCTGGTCGCCCTCGTCGACATTTGTTTCGCTCAACGAGAGGTCGACGATCGAAATGTCTGGCTGTGTTTCCGGGTCGTCGGAAATTGCGACATCGTGGTGGCCAAGCGTTCCGAGTAACACGCGCGAATCTACGCTGGATCCCTCTGACCCCGTTTCCAGCGCGTAGACGTGGTCGTCGCGGCTCCCGAAGTACACCGTCCCGTCAACCACCGTCGGTCCGGTCGTTTGAATGCCAAATTCATCGTCGGTCTCGAAGGTCCAGTGTTTGGCACCGGTGTGGGCATCGAGCGCATACAGTCGGGCGTCGCTGCTACCGATGTAGACCGTGTCGTCAGCCACTGTTGGGGAAGAGAGTACGTTATCGAACGTGGCGCGTGACCACACGTACTCGCCAGTGGAAGCATTGAGCGCATAGACGTTGTTGTTGTGGCTCCCGAAGTACAGCGTGTCGTTCGCCACAGTCGGGGAGGGCGAGATATGGTTGTCGCCGACTGAGTGGCTCCACACGTACGCACCCGACTGCGCATCCAGCGCATACATGTGTCCATCCCAGCTCCCGGCGTAGACCGTCTCATTGTACACAGTCGGCGAAGAGCGTACCTCGTCGTCGGTCTCGAAGGCCCACTCCTCGTTGCCCGACGTTGCATCGAGAGCGTACAGGTGACCGTCTTGACTTCCCACGTACACCGTGCCATTGACCACCGTCGGCGAGGACCGCACTGTGTCGCCGGTCTCGAAGACCCACTCTTTCTCACCCGTCTCCGCGTCCACCGCGTAGATGTTTTCGTCCCAGCTGCTGACGTACACCGTTCCGTCGTACAGGAAAGGCGAGTTGACCGTATGGTCAACCTCGAACGACCATTCCTCTGTGCCCGACTCTGCATCGACCGCGTACAGATGGTCGTCGCTGCTTCCGATGTACACCGTGCCGCTGTCTACGAACGGCGACGAGGAGATGCCGCCGCCGGTCTCGAAGGCCCATACCTCGTCGCCCGTCGCCACATCGATTGCGTACAAGTGGCCGTCCCCGCCCCCGCTGCCGACGTACACCGTGCCGTCGACTATCGTCGGCGCGGAGTTCACGGTACCTCCGGCATCGAACGCCCATTTGACCGGTGGTTCATCGGGTTCCGTCGTACTGTACAGCCTGTATGATGCGAATGCGTCGGCACCGACGGTTTCGAGTGCGACGGCGTCATGACCACCGTCGACTGCGGGTGACTCCCCAGTCGCAGTTCCGCCGCTGACGACAGCCAGCGATGCCACTAGGAATACCGCCCCCAGTCCGACGACGGCGACCGCGAGCGTTCGAGTCCACGTCGGTGGGCCCGTGTCACTGGGGTTGGAACGCATCTCACCTCACCTCCGGAAACGTCCCGAGTTGCGCAAACAACCCAAACGCGTCCCAGACGTCGGTCGATTCCACGAGTCGGCCGTTCGTCACTCGAGAGACGACCACGCCGTCGACTTCGATCGAGCGACCGGTCGGCGCGATGCCGAAGATATCGCCCTCGTGGGTCCCGCTCGCGGTGTACACGACGATCGCCGTGTCGTCGTCGACGTACGTCTCGCGAACAGTTTTCGTCATGTCGGGCGTTCCTTCACGGACCGTCTCGACCCACTCCCGAAACGCCGCCGGTCCCTCGAGCGAGTCCGGAAGCAGTACATCGGAGTGGACGTAGTCGTCGGTCACCAGCTCGTCGATCAGTGCCAGATCACCCGCGCTCCAGACCGCCCGAACCAACAGATGGACTGGATCCACGGTCGATTGTAATTCGTCTTCGACAGACATTATGAATAGCAGATGATTCACGCCACGAGCATAACCATAATCTGTATGAGATTACTGTAACCTCGAGTGCTATACTCGAGTACAGTTCAGCCAATGAGAGGTACCCAACGGCGTCGGCAGCGACGCCCGATTTGTCGGTGCCCGAGCGCCGAACGTCCTGTCGACAGCGATTTCACGGTCTGACTCCCCGGACACTGATCACTCGTAGCGTGTCCGCGCCCGAGCCGTTCCAGTGTGATTTCGGACGATCTGTGTCCAGTCTCGATTCCGAATCTCCGTCTCGAGAACCCTCACCGCCTCGCCGTCGTTGCCGCACGGCAAACGCTGAAACGCCGATATTCTGTAGCTATCGTCCCTCTCGAGCAGCAGCCGCTGTTCATGTAAATCCACATACTGTATATTATTACAGACCTATCGGGAAAACACTAATATCATATGTCGTATGATACTGGTGGCATGGTATTACACTTCGGCAAGGCAACGAGCGTATTCCTGAAGACGCTGCCGTGGGTCGCAGTGCGGTTCGCGGTCGGTGTGGCCTTTGCACTGCTCGCGGTGATCTGGTTCGGACTGGTCCTCTGGATCCTGTTCGGATCGATCGGCGTCTCCGGACTGATTGGAGTCGCGTTGCTCCTCCTGGCGACCGTGGTGTTCGGCGGCCTCGTCACGCTACTGCGTCGGTACGTCCTCTACCTGGTCACCGCTGGACACATCGCCGTCATCGCACACGTCGTCGACACGGGGGAGGTGCCGGACGACCAGCTCCAGTTCGGCAAACAGCAGGTCGCCGATCGGTTCGTCGAAGCCAGCGCGTTGTTCGCCGTCGATCAGGTCGTCAAGACGGTGATCAAGCAGTTCAACAAGGCCGTCGCCTCGATTGGACGGATGGCGGATTTCGTCCCAGCGTTGCGACAGCTGATGGGAATTGCAACACAGGCGATCGGACTCGCGGCGTCGTACATCGATCAGGCGATCCTGGCACACATGTTCCTGCACGAAGAGAAAGGAACCTGGACGGCCGCACGCGACGGCGTCGTCCTCTACGGAAAGACCTGGAAACCCGTCCTCGGCTCGACGCTATTGATCGTGATCGGAATGCAGGGTCTGGCGCTCGCCTTTGTCGGCGTCCTGGCCGTCGTTTCGGGAGCACTCGGCGGATTCGGGACGATCGTCGAGGCCGCCGTCTGGCTCGTCGTCGGTGGCGTCGTGGCCGTCGGCTATTTCGGCGTCGTCTCACCGTGGATCAAGACGGTCGTGATCACGACGTACCTCGTCGAGGCCGAAGACAAAGTGCCGGACAGCGAGACGATGGACTACATCGCCGACCGCTCGAGCGAGTTCTCCGACCTGGTCAAAAAAGCCGAGGACGAACCCGAACCACCCCGGTCGGACGCGCCTGCCGAAGAACCGACTGCAGGCACGCCGAGTTGAGGCGGCGTCCGCTGGAAACTCCGGAGAGCGTCCTGAAAGAACGTTCGAGACGTACTAACTCCGCTGGCAGTCCATATCCGGCGGGGCGATCGGATCGGTCTCCCCCCAGGAGTGCAGGTCGGCGACGCCGCTTTCACCCCACTCGTCTCGCACCCGGTACCCCGTTTGGGTGCTGACGTACATCGTATTCATCTCGTCGACCTCGATCACGTACGCTTCTTCGCCGTCGATCGTCGTCACGTCCGTAACCGGGATCTCGTCCAGCGGCGTTCCACGGACTGGCTCCGACGCGACGTACATGCCGTCTACGTCCTCGTGGTCGCCACGGTCCTCGGCGAAACACTGGCCGCCGTGGACGATGTAGATCGTATCGCCCACGGCGTATCGTTCGATGCCGCTTACGTCCTCCTCGAGATAGAAGTCGTCGCCGTACACGACCTGTCTACCGGAAACCGGCGCGTCGGCGTCGACTTCGAACTCCGCGACGAACCCGTTGACATCGTCTTCGGATACGACGTCGGCTGCCATTAGACCCTCTACGGACGTGTCGCCGTTTTCACTCGCTGGTCCGGACGGATCGTCCTGTTCGTCACCGCTGAGACAGCCGGCAACTGTCGTGACCGCACCTGTCCCTATCAGCGCTAATACGCGACGTCGATGGCTACTATCGGACATCGGCATCAGTTCGTCGGCCAGCGCCGTAAGCATAATCTGTATGATGTTACTGTAAGCCCGGTTATACTCGACTACAATAGCTCGTACTCGGCTGTAACGAATGCACGACGAAGACGTCGCTCACGGATGATTCGATTCGATACGGATACTCCGACCGAGAAAGACCGGTTTCGGCCCGCGGTTAGTCCCGGACGTACGACGTTTCTTCGACCGCTTCGACGACCGAAAGCGTCTCGTCGAGCGTCAATCGAAGCCGATCGTTCTCGCAGGGGACGGTAAGACGGATACGAAGTGGGTCTGTCTCGAGGATCTCCTCCTCGACGGATTGTGCGTGCCGGAACGTCTCCCAGGACGCGAACAGGTGTTCGATCCCGTGGTCGTAGTAGAACGCCGCCACGGCGGGGTGGGCGAGGATCGCGATTGATAGCGGGCCGCGAGCCACTGATTTGCACTGATGGCAGACTTCCCCCACTTCGATCAGATGTTGTCGGTGACAGTCTGGACACCCACTCTGATCGCGGGGGTCGTGATTCTCACAGATGTCCAGTGACTGATCGACCGCACTCGAGCAGTCAGGGCAGATGCCGCTGATGAACGACTGGACCCGGTTGAGGTTGAACGCGAGCGTCGCGTGAAACGCTTCGTCAGGCGTTCGACCCGATAGCCCCGTCGGCGGAAGCGGAAACGTGAACAGGACGCCCGCTTCGCCCGTCGCGTTCTGCCAGATGCCCCGACACTCACTACACGAGACGATCAGGTGGTGGTTCTCGTAGTGGGCTACGACGGGAGCGTCACACCGGGGACAGTCGGCGTCGAGTTCCGTGGCGTCGAGATGTGGGCGTTCGCGGACCGTCCCGGCAACGACCGCGCGGGCGATCTCGAAGCCGGCTTCGGTGAGTTCGTAGCCGGCGTCCGTCCGCCGAACGAAGTGGTCGGTGAGCTGCTCGAGATGGTAGTTGAAGTTCCCGGTGTCGCCGTACCCGACCCTGTCATATAGCTCCGAAAACGTGACTGCGGTATCCGAGTCGTACAGATCCGAGAATTTGACCAGATTGGCCGGGTCGTCCGGTTCGTACAGTTCCCACAGTGTCTGGATAATCTCGAAGCGCGTTTCGTTGGCCAGGATGGCGAAGGCCTCGTCCGGCGACAGATCCCCCGATTCGTCACGGCTCTCGGGTGTCATAATACTGAATGCTCACGCTGTATTGAAAGCGTTGCGTTCCCTGCATCGCCGAAGATCGCTGTTCACTGGTCGCCGACTCGAGCGGTTCTCTCTTGGACCGTTACGTCCCAGGGACGCCGACGGCCTCGAAGCCGGTGATTCCGACGGCAGCGAGCGCGTACAGCACGATCAGGACGGTCACCCAGGCGAGCAGGCCGATCATCGCCGCGGCCGTCCAGTCGCCGGGGTACCGGAAGTTGATTACCGCGATGTACGCGAGCAGGGCTAGCAACGGTCCGAGCAGTGGGATCCACCCCACAAAGAAGCCGACGACGGCCCATATCACCGCCCCGATTAGCGCGGTGACGATCGCGTGGTCGTAGTCGCCGGCGCCGACGATGACGCGTGCGCCGACGTAGATACCCAGTGCTCCGATCAACAGGCTGGCGAGGAAGACGATTGCTGATGCGACTACCATATCATTGTGATACACGTCAGATAGCCCGAATAGCTCACTGCTTGCGAGTTCTACACCGCTATCACGGGTTCGAGATTTCCGCCGGAGACGGCTTGCAGGTGCCACGACCCGGGTCATCAGACCGTCTCCGTAGCTGAGAGGTCCTCGAGTGTGGTCTCGTCGCCGGCACATCTCGGCTGCTGACTCGGCCGAACGGCCGGCGGCGATGGAACCACCGGAACCACGACGTTGATACGACACCCGTACGTACGAGGCCCCAATGGCGACCGATCAGGCTCAGAGCGAGGCGGCTACGAGCGACACCTACGAGGAGTTCGAGCAGCGCGTGCGGCGAATTTCGAACGTATCGAACGCGGCCGGCATTCTGCAGTGGGACCAGGAGGTCGTGATGCCCGAAGAGGGGACCCCAGCCCGAGCACAGCAGCTTTCGGCGCTCTCCTCAGTGGGACACGAACTCCTGACCGACGACGAAACGGGCGAGTTGCTCGCGGAACTCGAGTCCGCAGAGCTCACGGACGAGCAGGCAGCCGTCGTCCGCGAGGTCCGCCGGCGCTACGACCGCGAGACCAGCGTCCCCCAGGAACTCGTCGAGGAGATTTCGGAGACGACGGCAAACGCCCACCCGAAGTGGAAGGAGGCCAAAGAGAACGACGACTTCGAGGCGTTCGCGCCCACGCTCGAGAAACTGGTCGAACTCAAACGGGAGTACGCGAACCACATCGATCCCGACGCCGACCCCTACGAAGTGCTCTTCTCGGATTACGAGCCGTACCTCGACCTCGAAACGGCCGAACACGTGCTCGAGCAGCTGCGCGACGAACTCGTCCCGCTGATCGACGCGATCGACGACAGCGACACGGAGATCGAGACCGACGCCTTCGCGGGCACGTTCGAGGACGACGATCAGGAAGCCCTTGCGCGGGACGTCCTCGACTCACTTGGCTACGACTGGGGTCGCGGCCGGCTGGACACGGCACCGCATCCGTTCTCCTCGGGCACGCAGTTCGACGCCCGCGTGACGACTCGGTTCGAGGAGGACGACCTGCTCGGCTCGATCACGTCGACGATCCACGAGTTCGGCCACGCGAACTACACTCTCGGGCTGCCCGACGAGGGCTACGGCACGCCACTGGGCGAGTCGCGGGACCTCTCCGTCCACGAGTCTCAGTCGCGGCTCTGGGAGAACCACGTCGGGCGCTCGCGCCCCTTCTGGGAGCACTTCCTCCCGATCGCTCGCGAGCGCTTCCCGGGCCTCGAGGACGTCTCCCCCGAAGCGGCCTACGAGGCCGCCAATCAGGTCCACGACGACAACCTCATCCGGGTCGAAGCGGACGAGCTCACCTACCACCTCCACATCGTCATCCGGTTCGAAATCGAACGCGACCTGATCTCGGGCGACCTCGCCGTCGAAGACGTGCCCGAGGTCTGGAACGACAAGTACGAGGAGTACCTCGGCGTCCGTCCCGAGACCGACGCGGAGGGCTGTCTGCAGGACATCCACTGGTCCCACGGCTCCTTCGGCTACTTCTCGACGTACTCGCTCGGGTCGGTGCTCGCGGCGCAGCTCTACGACGCCGCCGAGGGCGAATTAGGAGATCTCGACGACGACATCCGCGCCGGCGAGTTCGGCGAACTCAACGGCTGGCTCCGCGAGAACGTCCACCAACACGGCAAGCAGTTCACCACGCCCGAGTTGATCGAGCGCGCGACCGGCGAGGAGTACACGGCCGAGTACTTCCTCGAGTACGTGAAATCGAAATACGGCGAGCTGTACGACCTCGAGGAGTACTGAAAACCGCCGTGGTCGGGCATTGAGGAGTGGAACGAGTGATTTTGATCCATCGTTTCTGACGGCGGCCGAGTGAGCGTGTTTCTCGTCGATGGCTACGGCTATCTGACTGCCTTCGCTCGATTCGGCGTCCGAGAATGGCCTGAAGAGTTCGTACACTACTGCAATATACAACGACCGCATCGGTCACTTGCTGGACAGACGCCAGCGGAGGTGCTAAACTAGACTATGCCGCAGTCCACTACTCATCATGAAAATAATATATAAATCTGAGGGATCTACTCGTTACGCATTTCCTGGATTATCTGTCCGACTGTAGTATCGCGTTTAATCGTCAGCGATCCGGACTCGTTAAGAATTCTCAGTGGTTCCTCACCTAATAGCGCCTCTTGTTGTTCAGTTGTTATTTCGTCTTCAGTAATTCTAAGCAGTCCCTCATCGTGAAGGGACTGAGTATTCAATGAATCCGGATCCTGACAATCCGTCGGAGCATCTACAGTAAAGTTGGCGGTCGCAACCGCTGAGCTGCTCCCAATATCAGTTGCCTGCGCACTAGCATCGATATCAGCACTGTCTCCAACTCGCGTAGTCACGTCCATTCTTGCGAATACGCAACTATCTTCTGCACCTTCTCCAGGATCGCCAACATTGTTGATCCAATTCCACATTAAATTGTAATAATGGTCATTTTCATCAGCTGTCCGTTCTGTGATATATGTGAAGGCCATAGACGCAGCGATAGCACTAACTGGATTTGCAAACGCCAAAGTCGTTCCAACTCCAACCGCACCATCAACAGCAGTCTCAACGAGATCTTCATCAACGTCACTCGACTCTTCTTCGAAGGACTCGTATGCACCTATTGCCTCATTGTGATTCTGTTGAGTAGTCTCAACTATATCACCACTGACATCAAGCACTAATTCGTTTGAGGCAAGCGAGTTTTGCGTAAGATACTCATCACCATCGTCAACAAACGTATTTCCTGTTGCTCCGAAGTGAATTCGGTGAATATAATCACAGTAGCCCCCCTCATCATGCCAAGAGTTGTATAGCGAGGCATGAACGGTTGATTCCAGAGTGTATTCTCCATCAAACACATCCTGAGTGACTGAACTAGAATCAGAGTCCAAGGTGGAGGATCCACCACCACCACCGCAACATGGCATATAGTTGCCCTCTGTCTCCAAATCACCACTCGCTGTTCCGACGACACTGAAGAGGCCAAGACTCGCAGTCCCAATACTTGCTAACACGTTACGTCGATCGGCAGTTCTTTTTCTTCGAGCCACAAATTCAATATAACTTCTATATACTTAAGACCTTATCATTTATAACAAATATAAAAATGGGAGTTTGTAAATCTCACTCAATTATTTTTCTATAAAAATTAACGTGTGAGGATAAATGACAAGTGTTAGAACACGATCAGATTAAACACTCAATTGGAAAGTAGTTCACAGGGTGTTTCAGGATAGTTTTCGCAGTCTCGTTGATCAAAATAGATGTTCTCAGATTCGACCTGAATTGCAATCCATCGACATGAATCGGAATTGTCCTCGACAACATCGACATGATCCCACTCGTCATCACTCGCAACTCTCGCAGCGATGGAATACTGACCGTGAGCATCAGTGTCCCACTCACAGTCAATAATCTCGGTGGAAACGGTACCCGAAGCAGAAGCAACTGAAGCAGTTGTGTTATACACCGTTTCGCTATCATCTTCGATTTTAATTTCGACAGTTATACTCTCCTCGCGAAAATTTTCCACTCGAACACCACCAAGTTGTACATCACCCTCCGAAGAACTACATCCTCCGAGTAAGGCAGTAGTGGATAAGACTAATATTCCTCTTCGTTTCATACTCGTATTCCTTGCTTCTAGTTAATAAGTCATTCCATGATTCATCTATAGAAATAGAACAAATCGATATTTATCAGCAATTAGTGGGGACCGGGTTCCGCAAACCGCGTTTTTTAGGATTCGGTGGCCGTCTCTTCCGCATATGATCGATACGTCACTCGAGGGCAACACCGCCATCGTCACGGGCGCGAGCGCGGGCATCGGCGCGGCGACCTGTCGCGCGTTCGCGGCCGAGGGAGCGAACGTGGTCCTCGCGGCCCGCAGCGAGGACGAATTGACCGAACTCGCCGACGAACTCGAAACCGAACACGACGTCGAGACGCTGGTCGTCCCGACGAACGTCCGCGAGGAGGACGCGGTCGACCACCTGATCGAGGAGACCGTCGACGCATTCGGCGAGATCGACGTGCTGGTGAACAACGCGGGGCTCTCGCGGGGGAGCGACGTCGAATCGATGAGCACCGACGACTACGAGACGATGCAGGAGACAAACGTCGACGGCCTCTTCTACGCGACGCGAGCCGCGATTCCCCACGTTCGCGAGACGGACGGCCACCTCGTCTTCGTCGGGAGTTTCGCGGGGCAGTACCCCCGATCGTTCAACCCCGTCTACGCCGCCACGAAGTGGTGGACCCGCGGCTTCGCCAAGAGCGTCGCCGCGCAGGTCGGCGACGACGAGGTCGGCGTCTCGATCGTCAACCCTGCCGAGGTCCGCTCGGAGTTCGAGGCGGCCGACGGGACGACGTTCGAAGAGCACTTCGACAAGGGCGAGGCCAGCGAACCCGCGGAGGTCGCCGAGGCGATCCTCTTCGCCGCGAGTCGGGAGGGCTCGAGCGTCAGCGAGATCGATGTCAATCGCCGAGACAAGTTCGCCGACGGCTTCTGACGCGGCCGCCGCTTGGAACCGCGAGCGCGCTTAAAACGCGGCCGGCGCGTGCCGGCTGCAGACTGACCCGTAATCGCTGCCATAACTCGCGTATGCGTGTTTCCATCCCGGGCGTTCCCGGCGTCTACTACGACACCGATTCGGGCTCGTCGGCGATCGGCGTGGCCATGTCGGCCGCCGGCCGAAAGGTGCCGAAACCGAAGGGGTACGTCATCCAGCTGTTGCCCTACCTCTGGTCGTTCGACGTCGACCTGTACGAAGTGCCCACCGATCATCCGATTCAGTATCTCCATCCCGAAGGAGCCCAGAGCCTCGGCGAACTCTCGCCCGAGCGCGGCGTGCGAGAGGCGGGAACCGAACTCGAGTCGGTCCTGCGGTTCGCCTGGTCGGTCAACCAGGAGATCGAATCGACGACCAACCAGTTGATCGGCCGCCGCGAGGACCACGACGGTATCGTCATCGAAATTCAAGACGGAAGCGTCGGCGTCGACGGCGAGGAACTCCGCACGGACGAGTTCGATATCGAGGAGAAAGCGATTGGCGAGACCGAGATCGACATCGAGGAGGGATCGATGGACGAGACGGACGCCGATTCGGACGACGAATCGATCGGCCTCGATCATTCGACCAACGACATCGATACCGACGGTACCGACGCTGACGATTTCGAGTCGGACGAGCCGTAATCGACGCCGGTAGCTGCGTCGCTCACTGGAGAGCGCTCCCGCTCACCGCGAGAGAACCGCAAAAACGGGCGTCTCGAGTTCGGGCTTGCTTACGCGCCCGCGGATTCGAGGGCGTCTTCGATGTCGTCGCGCTGTGTGACGCCGACGAAGCGCTCGACGATCTCGTCGTCGTTTTCGATAATGAGCGTCGGCAGGGAGCGTACCTGGTACTCGTTGGCGATATCCTGTTGCTCGTCCACGTTTACTTTTTCGACTTCGAATCGGCCCTCCCAGTCGTCCTCGAGCTCCTCGAGGATTGGATCCTGGGTCTTGCAGGGGCCACACCAGTCTGCGTAGAAGTCCTTCAGTGTGACAGTCATCGGTTCATCGCTAGTTCCAACGCGTCGCGCATAAGGGTTTCCCACCGGTTGTGAATTGCCGCAATCGGAGGCACCGATCGCAGGTGCGTGCTGTAGCCGATCGGTGCAGAATTCGCGGGACAGGGGTACGATGGTTGAACATTTTATCGTCTCACTGACACGACGGGTGATAACGAAACAGCGTTAGCCGAAAAGGCGGGTGCGTTCGAGGGCCCGTGTCGAACTCGGTGTCGCCGCGGTTCATCAAGTCACTCGACGAGCGCGCTCTGTGGCTTCCGCCGAGAGCGCGACGTACCGCGGCGCTGTTTCGGCCGTACCGTCTCGAGGACGTGTTAATAAGATAGTTAGCACTTTCTACGAATGGTCGCTTATAATATGTGTGTGTGAATAATTTCGATTCGATTTCCCCGAAGAATCGGGACGGTCTGGATAAATCGATCCAGACCGATACAGCCACTCAGGAAAAGCGTCCCCGGCTGAATGAGAAAAATGGAACCATCTCGGTATCGATCGGTGAAATGATTGGCTTTGTGGAGGCAAAATCGATATTTAAAAGTCATTCACCACATAAGTCCGAATACTGGAGTATAATATGCGAGAAAATGCAGAGCTATTAGACGTTTGTCTCACCAAATTCGCCAATACTCGGTCGAACGAGGTTCGGTAGTTGATACCGAATGCTCACATTCTATATCATATATGGAAATAGGTATGTTGTCGGTCGAATGCGTCACCACAGGGCTACCGATGCCGTGTACGCGGACCGGCGGAGGCTCTCCGTCCGTCTGTGATCGAGGCCGCGTTCACAACGTGTGCTGCCGTTCGAACGCGTTGGCACTCGAGAGCACCGTCGCGTCGGCGAAGCGCTCGCCGATCAGCATGAGCCCGACCGGGAGATCGTTCGCCCGTCCCGCGGGCACCGAAATCGCCGGATGGCCGGTCACGTCGAACGGCGACGTGTTATGGAGCATGTTAAGCGCCCGGTCGATCGCCTCGAGTCGCGAGATCGACTCGTCGACTTCGTGGGCGGTCTGGGGCGTCGTGGGCATCGCGAGGACGTCGACATCCGAGAGCGCCTCGTCGTAGGCGTCGGTCAACTGTCGGCCCAGGTTCTTCGCCTTCGCGTAGTACTGGCCGCGGTACTCCTCGGAGAGGTACTGCCCGAGCACGAGCGTGAGTTTCAGCGTCGTCAGGTAGTCGTCGGCGTGGGCTCGCCGCGCCCGTCCGAACGCGTTCGCCAGTTGGGTGTCGTAGAACCCCTTCCCGTAGTGACCGATACACTCGGCGTCGACCGTCGCGGCCGTCTCCTCCGTCGCGATGGCGTTCCAGATGGTAAGTCCGTCGACGTGCATCGGGACGGACACCTCCGTCACCGTCGCACCGGCGTCTTCGAACTCGGTGAGGGCGTCGCGTACGGCGTCGTCGGCCGCCGGTTCGCTGACCGCGTGGCCGAATCCCTCCTCGACGACGCCGACGGTCACGTCGGACGGGTCCTCGGAGAGTGCCCCCGTGTAGTCGTCGGTCGGAACGGCACCCTGTCGGGGATCGAGATCGTCCTCGCCGGCGATCACGTCCAGTACGCGTGCACAGTCCTCGACGGTCGAACACATCGGCCCGGCGTGATCGAACGAGCGACCGAGACCCGCGATTCCGGTGTAGGGAACCAGTCCGTGGGTGGACTTGTGGCCGACGATCCCGCTCCAGGCGGCGGGGATGCGAATCGAGCCGCCCTGATCGCCGCCGATGGCGACGTCGACGTCGCCGTTACCCACGGCCGCGGCCGATCCCGACGAGGAACCGCCGGCGATATAATCGGAATCGACGGGGTTCAACACCGGCCCGGTCGCGGAGAGTTCGCCGCTCCCCGAGAACGCCATGTCTTCCATGTTTAGCTTCCCGGTGATGTCCGCGCCGGCCTCGAGCAGTCGGCTGACGATCGTCGCGTCGGTCGACGGCACGTAGCCCTCGAAGAGCTTCGACCCCAGTGTCATCTCGACGCCGGCCACGTTGATATTGTCCTTGAGACCGACGTCGTAGTCCTCGAGCGGGCCATTCTCGGCTCCCTTTACCTCACATTTGGTGACGAACGCGTTGAGGGGGTCCTCATCGCGCCCCGGTTTGTAGCCGGGATCGCGATCGGTGTACTCGACTCGAGGGCGAGGATCCGGAAGCTCGTCCAGTCGTTCGTAGCCGGCCAGCGTCTCGGTGATTGCGGCCTCGAACTCCTCGACTTCCTCGTCGGAGAGGTCGATATGGTGGTAGGCGGCGTACGCTCGAATCTCGTCCGGTGTCGGCGGTTGTACGTTCGGTGGTGACTCGGACATTCTACTGTGATGGTCGATAACAAGGAACAAAAAGATTCACCGGGACGCCATCTCGAGCGAAAGCGAGACGAACCGACCACAACCGCTCAGATCCACCGACTACTCCCGCTCAGATTCGGCCGTGGTGTCTGAGATACCCCTCCGTGAGCAGCTTCGCGAAGAAGGACTCGACCACCGGATCGTACGGCGGCGAGAGGGCGAGCAGTTCCTCGGCGACGGCTCGTTTCGTCTCCTCGAGTGAGTCCGCGGCCTCGTGCAACTCGAGGATCCGCTCGTCGTAGCGATGTAGTTCGGTTCTCGCCGTCTCGAACGCCTCTTCAGGGTCGTTCGGCCAGACGCCGAAGTGCGGGAAGATGATTCGGTCCGGTTCGAGGGTCTCGAGTCGATCGATCGTCTCCGCGATCACGTCGACGTCGAAGTTGGGGAGCGTTGCCGGCGGCAACCACTGGTCGGCCCGCCCGAAGTAGATCCCGAGACACTCGGCGGCGAACAGGAGATCACGTTCGGGGTTCCAGACCGCGAGGTGGTCCGGCGAGTGTCCGGGGGCGTGGATCAACTCGAGGCTGTTCGCGCCGATATTGACCGTCGTCCCCTCGTCCGGAACGCCGACGACGTTCTCCGCGGGAACGGGTCCCTGTTCGCCCATCGAGTCGAAGTGGCTGCCCATCGCTTGCCTGCTGCTCTCGATCAGTCCCGCGGGATTTTCGAGGTGTGTCGCGGTCGATTCGTGGATGTAGACGTCGCAATCGGGCGCGGCGTCGACGAGCGCGCTCGCGGCGCCGGTGTGATCGACGTGGACGTGCGAAAGCACGACGTTCGACAGGTCGGCCGGCGAGACGCCACACGCCTCGAGTCCGTCCAGGAGTTCGTCGGCGGTGGCGGCCACGCCCGCGTCGACCAGCGTCGGCTCGTCGTCGTCGAAGCAGTAGACGGAAGCGACGTCCGAATCGAACAGCTCCACGTCGATTCCGTACACTCCCTCGGTAACGCTGAACACGGTCATACGATAGCTGTTCGGCCGAGTTGCAAATCCGTTTCGGGTGGCCCTCGGAACCTCGTCCGCCCGCGCTCAGAAGTCGATTTCCGCCTGTCCGGTCTTGCACACGAAAAACTTCAGGTCGCCCCGGAAGACGTTGGTCCCCTCCTGCGTCGTCATCACCGTCTCGAAGACGACCAGTCCCACGTCGTTGCGGCTCTCGAGCGCTCTCGCCTCCGTGACCTCGATCTCGACCGAAACGGTATCACCGATGTAGGCGGGGTTCGGCAGTTCCATGGAGTCCATGCCGAGGAACGCGTAGGCGGTTCGCTCGAGAATGCCGATGCTCATGAGCATCCCGAGCGCGTAGTTGAACGTCATCGCGCCGTGGGCAATCCGCTCGCCGAAGTCGCGTTCCTCGGCGAACTCGGCGTTCGTGTGGAGTTCGTTCCAGTCGCCGGTTAGCGCCGCCTGCATCGTCACGTCGGTCTCGGTGATCGTTCGGCCGGGACTCCGGAACGTCTGGCCCTCCTCGAACGCTTCGAAGTGGTGTGGCTCGTAGCTGTAGGCCATACCGGCACCTCTTCGACGACCCACAAATACCTTGTCGCGACCGGTCACGCGCCGAAGACGAAACACACGAGACGTGACGAGACAAATCGCGTGCTTGCGACTGGAATGTACCGAAGCGATGCCCTCGAGAGCGGAGCGAACGGAGCCGGCGTGTTCGCGAAGAGGAACAGCTATAGGCCGATCGAATGAACACGTCTAGCATGGAGTTTCGATTCACCGACGAGCAGCGACAGATCGTCGAGATGGTCGCGGAGTTCGTCGACGACGAGGTCGTCCCGATCGCCGACGAGATCGACCACGAGGACGAGTTCCCCCACGAACTCGTCGACGAACTCGCCGAACTCGGACTGATGGGGATGCCGTTCCCCGAAGAGTACGGCGGTGCCGGACTGGACTATCACGCCTATCCGGCGGCTCTCGAGGAGATTTCGCGGGGATCGGGCGGTCTCGGAACGATCGTCGCCGCCCACATTTCGTTGGCGGGGAACATGCTCTACGAGTTCGGCGACGAATCCCAGAAGGAGGAGTATCTCACGCCGGTCGCCGAGGGGACGGATATCGGCGCGTTCGCGCTCTCTGAAGCCGGGGCCGGTAGCGACGTGCCGGCGATGGACACGGTCGCCGAACGCGACTCTGCCGAGGGAACCTCGGCTGATCCCCGAGAAGCGACGAGCGCTTCTCGGGACGGCGACGGCTACCGAATCAACGGCGGCAAACTCTGGATCTCGAACGGCTCGGTCGCGGATACGGTCACGGTGTTCGCAAAGACCGATCGAGACGCGGGGAGCAAGGGAATCTCCTCGTTCATCGTCCGTCCCGAGGCGGACGACGGCTTCATCGTCGAAGGGACGGAGGAGAAACTCGGCGATAAGGGCTGTCCGACAGCCGAACTCCGATTCGACGACCTCTGGATCCCTGAAGACCGACTGCTCGGCGAGGAAGGCGAAGGGTTCGTCCAGGCCCTGAAGACGCTCAACGGCGGACGCATCACCATCGCCGCCCGCTCGATCGGGATCGCACAGGCGGCCTTAGACGAGGCCACGAAGTACAGCCAGGATCGAGAGCAGTTCGACCAGCCAATCTCGGACTTCCAGGCGATCCAGCACAAACTGGCCGACATGGACACGAAGACACGCGCCGCACGACTGCTCATGCACGACGCCGCCGACAAGAAGATCCGCGGCGAGAACTTCGTCAAGGAGGCCGCACAGGCGAAGCTGTACGCCAGCGAAATCTCGCGCGAGGTCGCAAACGAAGGTATCCAGATCCACGGCGGGTACGGCTACACCAAGGACTTCCCCGCCGAGCGGTTCTACCGCGACGCGAAACTCAACGAAATCTACGAGGGCACGAGCGAAGTGCTGCGGAATACGATCGCTGCGCAGTTGCTAGACTGACGACAGCCGGCAGTCCCCGTTTTTCTTCGATCGGTCGGCAGATCGAGCGATACCGCCGGATGATGATCCGACAGGGCGAGTGCTACGCGTCTTCCGTCTCGAGTTCGTCGAGGCAGTCCTCGACGGGGTCGAGTAACTCGCCGGCGATCGAGTAGGGATCGGTCTCGCCTGCACGAACCGATTCGGCCAGGTCGTCGATCCCGCCGCGCTCGGCGAGTCGGTCTTCGAGCAGAGCGTGGACGTCCTCGCGCAGCAGCGTGCGGATCTCTTCGGCGTACCGCCCGCGGACCTGCTCGGCGTGTTCGCCGGAGTCGACGAGGTAGGTGCGATGGCTTGTGAACTCGTCGATGAGGTCGTCGACGCCTTCGCTCTTCGTGGCGACGGTTTCGACGATGGGTGTCGTCCAGCCTGCGACTTCCGTTTCGTCCTCAACTTCACCGTCCCAGTCGTCGTGGGCGTCGATGACCTCCTGGCTGTGGTGGCCGCCATCGCCGCCACCACCGATCCCACTGCCGCCGTCGCCGAGTTGGATCATGTCCCGGAGTTCCTGGACCGTTCTATCCGAACCGGGCCTATCGGCCTTGTTGACCACGAAAACGTCCGCGATCTCGAGAATGCCGGCTTTCAAGGTCTGGATATCGTCGCCCGATCCCGGCGGGACGAGGACGGCGACGGTGTCGGCAGTCCGAACGATATCGATCTCGTTCTGGCCGGCACCGACGGTCTCGATGATGACCTTGTCCTTGCCGAAGGCGTCCATCGCTTTAACGGCGTCTGCCGTGGCCGTCGAAAGCCCGCCGAGCGTGCCGCGGGCGCTCATCGAGCGGACGAAGACGTCCATATCGCCGACGGTGGAAGCCATCCGGATGCGGTCTCCGAGGACTGCGCCGCCGGTGAAAGGCGAGGAGGGATCGATCGCGATGACGCCGACGGTTTCGCCGCGGTCGCGATAGGTCTCCGCGAGTTTGTCGACTAAGGTCGATTTCCCCGCGCCGGGACTGCCTGTGATGCCGATCACGTCTGCTTCGCCGGTGTGAGCGTACAGCTCCGAAACTAATTCTCGATAGCCCGGCGACCGGTTCTCGATCTTCGAAATCACTCGAGCCAGCGCGCGGTGTTCGCCCGCGAGCAGCGACTCGAGCAGTTCCTCGTCGGAACTCATCGCTGGGGGACGTTCTCACGGACGAACTCGATCGTCTCCTCGATCGACGTTCCGGGGCCGAAGATCGCCGCCACGCCATCGTCTCTGAGCGGCTGGCGGTCCTCCTCGGGAATCACGCCGCCGACGAGGACGAGGGTGTCCTCCTTCGCGCCGTACTCCTCGAGGCCGTCCATGATCTTCGGGACGAGCGTGTCGTGAGCCCCGGAGAGAATGGAGATACCGAGGACGTCGACGTCCTCCTGGACGGCCGCCTGGACGATTTCCTCTGGCCCTTTGTGCAGTCCGGAGTAGATGACTTCGAAGCCGGCGTCGCGGAAGGCCCGCGCGATGACGTGGGCCCCGCGGTCGTGACCGTCGAGTCCGACTTTCGCAACCATACACCGGATACTTTGCTGATCGCTGCCAGCACTCATACCGCTGTGTTTCACGTATTCCCGTATGGTTCTATCGGAACGCTGGATGACACACAGTCTCCTTTCAGCAGTGAAACCCGAGTTGGAGCGTTCCCGGGGAGGGTCTCCCGAACCGGAGAAAAGGATTAATCTGTCTAGCGTGGTTGGTATTGTATGGCAATCCGTGAAGCAACCGTCGACGACATCGAGGCGATTCAGGACGTAGCACAGCAGTCGTGGACGCAGGACTATCCGAAGATCCTGAGCCGAGAGTCGCTCCAGGAGGGGCTCGACGACTGGTACTCCGAGGAGCGAGTCAGGGATTCCATCGTCTGGGCGCGCGCGCTCATGCTGGTCGTCGAGCGAGACGACGAGATCGTCGGCTTCGCCCACGGGGTCTGGGACAACGAGACCGAAGTCGGGAACATCCTCCGCGTCTACGTCGCCCCGGACGCCCGCGGTGAGGGAATCGGCGGCCGGCTACTCGAGGAGACGTGTCGCTCGCTCTTCGAACAGGGCGTCGAGCAGGTCAACGCGATGGTACTCGACGCGAACGAACTCGGCAAGGGCTTCTACGACGCGTTCGGCTTCGAGCAGGACGAAGTCGAGGACGTGTCGATCGGCGAAGACTCCTATCAGGAGTGTACGTACGTTCTCGAGCGCGACTCGTACGCCGAAGAGATCGGCGGTCTGGCGTAGTCAGTTCGAGGTCGAAGGGCGTTCGCGCCGGTATCGATCCCGATCAGACCGGCGAGAGCTCCTCCTGGTAGGCGCCGTGGTGGTCCTCGAACACCTGCATGATCTCTCCCATCGAGACGTACGCTTTCACCGCGTCGACGATGTAGGGCATGACGTTCTCCTCGTTGTCGATGGCGTCCGACAGCGCCGACAGCGTCGCATCGACCTCCTCGTCGTCGCGTTCGTCTTTGACGCGCTCGAGTCGGTTCAACTGGCGCTCCCGAGTCGTTTCGTCAATTTTGAGAATGTCCGGCGAGGTGTCCTCCTCGATGGTGAACTTGTTGACGCCGACGACGACCTCCTCGCCGCGTTCGACGCGCTGTTGGTACTCGTAGCTCGCCTCGCCGATCTCGCGGTGGAAGTAGCCCTGCTGGATGCCGTCGAGCACGCCGTCCCGGACCGAGCCGTCGCCGATCTCCCTGATCTCCTCGATGTAACCCATGATCTCGGCTTCCATCTCGTTCGTGAGCTTCTCGATGGCGTAACTGCCGCCCATCGGATCGACGATGTCGGCCGCGCCCGACTCCTCGGCGATGATCTGCTGGGTGCGCAGGGCGACGCGGACGGCCTTCTCGCTTGGCAGCGCCAGCGCCTCGTCGAAGCTGTTCGTGTGCAGCGACTGCGTACCGCCGAGGACGCCGGCGAGCGCCTGAATGGTGACGCGGGCAATGTTGTTGAGCGGCTGTTGGGCGGTTAGCGACTGTCCCGCGGTCTGCGTGTGGAACTTCAGTCGCTTCGACTCGGGCCGTTCCGCGTCGTACCACTCCTCCATTACGTTCGCGTAGATGCGACGCGACGCGCGGAACTTCGCGATCTCCTCGAAGATCGAGTTGTGGGAGTTGAAGAAAAAGGAGAGCAGCGGCGCGAACTCGTCGACCTCGAGCCCGCGGTCGAGACAGTCCTCGACGTAGGCGAAGCCGTCGGCGAGCGTGAACGCGGCCTCCTGTGCGGCCGTCGACCCGGCCTCGCGGATGTGATAGCCCGAGATGGAGACGGGGTGGAACTTCGGCGTCTCGTCGACGGCGAACTCGATGGTGTCGGTAACGATCTTCAGCGAGGGTCCCGGCGGGATCACCCACTCCTTCTGAGCGATGAACTCCTTGAGCATGTCGTTCTGGAGGGTCCCGCGGACCTTGTCGCGGGGGACACCCTGCTGGTCGGCCAGCGCGATGTACATCGCGTAGATGACCGCCGCGGAGGGGTTGATCGTAAACGATGTCGAGACCTGGTCGATGTCGATCCCGTCGAAGAGGATCTCCATATCGGCGAGCGTGTCGACGGCGACGCCCTCCTTCCCGACTTCGCCCTCGCTCATCGGGTGGTCGGAGTCGATCCCCATCAGCGACGGCATGTCGAACGCCGTCGAGAGCCCGGTCTGGCCCTCGTCGATGAGGTAGTGGAACCGCTCGTTGGTCTCCTCGGCGGTCCCGAAGCCGGCGAACTGGCGCATCGTCCACGCCCGACCGCGGTACATCGTCGGGTACGGCCCGCGCGTGTACGGCGGCTCGCCGGGGAAGCCGAGATCCTCCTCGAAATCCAAATCGGCGATATCCTCCGGCGTGTAGAGGCGATCAACTTCGTGGTTCGAGACCGTCCCGAAGCGATCCTTTCGTTCGCCGTGGGCCTCGAGTGTGGGCTCGAGTGTTTCGTCTTCCCACTGCTCCTGTTGCTCGCGGATGTCCTCGAGCTCGGTGTGGTCGAACATTGGTATGGATAACAGTGCCAGGATTCTAAAGTCTTGTTATCGGGACGCTGGGGAATCGTCGAGACGGCGATATCGACGCCGTCACACCGCTTCCCCGACGAACCCTGCAGTCGCCCAAATCGTTAAGTGCTGCTGAGTCGATTGTCAGATATGCACACGATTTTGCTCCCGATAGACGAGAGTGAGACGCGATCGCAGCGGGCGGCCAGAACCGTTATCGATCTTCCCGGCGGCCCCGAGGAGAAGGCGGTCGTCCTCCTCAACGTCTCCGAGGAGACGAAACAGCCCTGGTTACAGGAGTTCGAGAGCCAGCGAGCGGAGGGACGAGACGATCCCGAGTTGCCGGCCAGTACCGAGGCGGCGCGTACACTCCTCGCGGAGGCCGGCATCGACGTCGACACGCGCCTAGAGCGGGGCGACATCACCGAGAACATTCTGGCAGTCGCCGAGGAGATCGACGCGGACAGCATCGTCATGAGCGGACGGAAGAAGAGCGCGACCGGGAAGGTGCTTTTTGGCAGCGTCACGCAGTCGGTGTTGCTCAGCGCCGATCGGCCCGTCACCGTGTTGATGAGCGACGATTGAGCGCGTCGAAACTGTTTCTGCAGGCGAGTGCGGCTCGAGACCGCGTTGGTGGCACACCTTGACTCGAACAGCGAACGTCGGTGTAGCCGGGGTTGTCGCTGAACTCGAAGTCAACCTCGACCGCGAGAGCCGGCTGCAAAAAGCGACGGCGACCGGCGCGTCAGTCCGCTTTTCGGTACTCGGCCCAGCTGAACACCGCGAGCGTGATCCACCCGATCGCGATGATCGCGGTCAACCGATTGTCGTTGTGGAGCGCGAGCGCCGCGGTACCGATACCGATGAGCAACCACACCACAGTCCCGGATTTGGATCCAAAGAGTTGCATAGTCTAGAGATGTGGATTACCAGGGCTGAATGCCCCACCAGAGGATCGGGAGCATCAACACGGCGAGCACGACGAGCGGCACCGCACTCGTAAAGCGGTCGACGTTGTCGTCCGGATAGCCGTGCATCTCGTTGATCAGGTCGCGGTTCGATTCCGGATCGACGTTCAGCGAGTCGATCCGTTCGGCCACGAGGGAGACGATGACGAACGTCAGGATCGACAGCGGGAACGCGATCATGATCGCGTCGATCCCCAGATCGGCGGTTAGTCCCTCCGCACCCGCTCCGAGCCCGCCGATCGCGTGCGGCGAGAGCGCGACGACGGTAACGAAGCCGACGACGCTCGAGGCGATTGCCCCGTAGCGGTTTACGCGTGCGGACCAGACGCCGAGGACGATCACCGGCGTGATTGCGGCCGCGCTGACGGCGAACGCCCAGAGGATACTGACGACGAGGAACGCGGGCGGGTTCAGCGCGATGAGCGCGATGATCAGTCCGGCCGCGATGACGGACGCGTAGCCGGCCTGGGTCTTGCGATCTTCCGTGATGTCGAGCTCGAAGGCCTCGATGACGTCGTTCGCGACGGCGGCACTGATCGCGAGCATGTGACCGCTGACGGTCGAGAGCCCGCCGGCGATCGCCCCCGCGACGACGTAGCCGGTGATCGAGTTGCCGCTGAACGCGAAGTTGAGGTAGAAGATCATCTTGTCGAAGTCGGCCTCGGCGACCTCGAACCCTTCCTGCCCGAGCCACATGACGCCGGCGAACGCGACGGAGTAGATCGTCGCGAACATCAGACCCGTCACGGCGACGAACCAGAAGACGGTCTTGCGGCCGGCTTCGACGTCACGGCTCGTGAAGATGCGCTGTGCCAGGTGGGGCATCCCGATCGGCCCCAGCGCCATCGCCAGGAACATGGCGAAGTACCAACGGGTGTCGAACGTCATGTCGAAGAAGCCCGGATTGGTCGCCTCCATCTCCGGAACGAGGTCACCGTAGCCAAGCGGCGGGAAGAACCAGCCGCTCGAGCCGAGCTGGTGGAGGACGATCATCATCGGGAAGAACGCCGCCGTGAGCATGATCCAGAACTGCAGGGCGGAGTTGTAGGAGACGCCCCACATCCCGGCGATGACGACGTACCCCGTCACGAGCGCCGCGATGACGAACAGCGAGAGGGTGTAGTCCCAGCCGAACAGGATCTCGGCGATCTGTGCGAGCCCGATGAACTGCCCCAGCGCGTACATCAGCATGACGAACACGATGAGCAGCGCCATCACGACGGACATCGTGTTGCCGTACCGATCCTTACAGAACGTCGCCGGCGTGTACGAGCCGAGTCGGCGAAGCGTCTGTCCGTACAGAATGACGATCAGCGGGATCGACAGCAGGAAGTTGGTCCAGACGGCCAGAAACGGGATCTGGACCTGCACCATCAGGGCGACGACGCCCATGAACGTCGCCAGACTCTCCCACGTCGCGGAGATCGCGGAGCCGTTGACGAACGGCCCGATGGTCCGGCCGGCGACCATGTAGTCGTCCGTCCCCTTGATCTTGTTTTTCATGTAGTAGCTGATCCCGTAGTAGGCGACGAACGTGAGTCCAATAATGATCAGCGGGATCAGCAGGTCGGTGAACGTCTCCTGGAACGGATACTCTCCCATCTCCTGGAGCGGGAGCGGCCTAATCATCGGCATCACCCGGCTCCGCACCGACTTCGTCGGCTCCGCCTACGTCGCCCACTGACGCGTTCAACTGCTCCTTTTCGTCCATGATCGAGGTGGTAACGTACTGGTAGTACCCCCAGTACAGGACGAACATCGCTGCTGGTCCACCGGCCACCATCCAGAAGTAGTGGAACGGAAATCCCAGTATTCTGAAGTCCGGCGTCCCGAACATGGTGAACCAGATCCCCGAGTGTATCACACCAATGAGTGCCAACGCAGCAATCAGTGATGCGAGTGCTTCCTTGGTATGTGTCTGCATACACTACTGCCCGTCATAATGCAGGTATTAAATTGTTACGCATAGGCAGACCTAATATCCATAATATATCAACAACATCGAATCCGTTCTACCAGCGTACACAACTCCGGATACTATTCGAGCGCAAAGACACTCCGGTATCTCGAGATACTATCGCTGAACAGCGTCGGATCGCAACACAACTGGCGGCCACAACGCGTCCGCCACGTTACCGTGTGAGGTCGTCCACGAGGTCGAAGAACGTCTCGACGATCAGATCCGGTTCCGTAGCCGAGGGATCCCACGGTCCGTTGTCGCGATTGATCCACACGCCTTGCATCCCCGCGTGCATCGCTCCCCGAACGTCGAAGGTCGGTCCGGCGACGTGCGCCATCGACTCGATCGGCGTTCCGGTTCGGGCCGCAGCGTGCCGGTAAATATCGGCATCGGGTTTGAACGTCCGAATCTCGTGTGCGCTGATTGTATCGGCGATTACGTCCTCGATATCCGCCGACTCGACCATCGACTCGAGCATCTCGGGGTTGCCGTTCGACAGCACAGACACGTCGTAGCCGGCGTCGGTGAGCGCCTCGAGACCACCGCGAACGTCCTCGAACGGATCGAGATCGTGGTACGTCGAGAGGATCTCGTCGATCGTCTCGGACGGCAGGTCGACACCGTGGCTCTCGAGTGCAAACCGAAGGGCGTCGCGATTCATCTCGTAGAACGGCTGATACTCGTCGACGAAGTTGCCGACCATCGTGTACATGATCGAGCGACTACGCCAGAGATTCGATATCGGTCGAATTTCGTCGACGTGTGCCTCGAGGGTCGCCTCGACGGAGTGAGGATCGACGAGCGTCCCGTACGAATCGACGGTGATCGTGTCGACGGCGGTCGGATCGAACGACATACGCTATCGGTTAGACACCACGGCAGATATACGGTGGGGTATGTTGTCACGCACCGTCCTCGCGATCGAATGCTCCTCGATTGAACGGATCTCTCAGTCGTACGCGCGTCTCCCGATCGCGTCGACCGTCGCCGCGTACACCGGCAGCGCCGGGATCACGGTCTCGATCGGTCCTCGATTGAAGTCGCGGAACAGCGTTTGTAGCTCCGATATCGCCTCCTCGTCGATTCCCCGTCCGGCGAGCGAGTTCGGCCCCAGTTCGGGGACGTACGCCGCCTCGTCGACGAACTCGGAGACCATCGTTCGAGCGTCGTCGACGGCCGTCGAGAACGCGTCGGCCTGCAGAACCGGCTCGACGTCGTTCCACATCGGGGCCAGATAGCCGGGCCACTGCGCGAGCGTCCGGTAGATGCTCGGTAGTCCGTCCTCGAGGCCGTGAAACGACTGGATAGCCGAAACTTCGCCGTCCAGTTCGGCCGGCGTTTCGTCGAAGGCGATCATCGTCGGTGGTCGTCCCCGGTCGGCGTCGAGCCATGGCGGAAGGGGCGACGTCGCCTCGCGAGTGGGGTCTGGGTCCGTCCCGATCGGGTCGTCGTGGAGCGCCCGATCGACGAGTTCGAAGAGGACGGCGAGTCGGGGGGCGACGATATCGTAGGTCGCGAGCTGGCCCCGGAGTTCGCCGTACTCGGCCGGCGCGATATCGAGTTGCCCGCAGCGATAGGTCGGTACCGTGGTTTCCTCCTCGAGCGGGGAGAGCACGGTGTCCCGGTAGGCGACGGAGAAACGGCCGAACCGAGCGGTTTCGAACACCGGCTTCACCTGGCCCCAGACGTACCGGCAGAACTCGGGGTAGTTCGCGACGGTCGTTCGAAAGATCCAGTTGACGATCGGTGCCCTGAACGTTCGTTTGATATCGTCGTAGAGCCCTCGCTTCCAGCCCGTCGCTTCGATCTCGTACAGCTGTTTGCTCGTGTCCATACCGGAGCAGCGATCGCGTGCTGTGTTAAATGTTCCCGTTGACCATGCGAAGAGCGATGAGCGCTGTCGAGGGCCCACTGAACGAGTTCGATGTCCACCTACTGATCGCCGGTGCGTCGGAGAGATCGGCGGCAAGAACGGCAGAAACAGGAAAACATTAAAGCGGACATGGTATGATTGGTCGAGTATGGGTGTGGATTACGATACCATAGTCGAGTCGTTCGAATGGGACATTCCCGAGTCATACACGATTACGTCGACCGTCGCCGACCACGCATCGTCGCTCGGCGATCGGGTCGCTATCAAGTTTTTAGACGAGGACGGCCACCGCGAGGAGCGGACGTACGCCGATCTCCGAGACGAGATGTATCGGTTCGCGAACGGCCTCGAGGAACTCGGCGTCAGCGAGGGCGACCGCGTGATGCACCTGCTGCCGCGGCATCCGGACGTGTTCGCCATCCAACTGGGCGCGCTTGCGACCGGCTCGCTGCTGGTCCCCTGTTCGTCGATGCTGCGAGCGAAGGACATCGAGTTCCGCGCGAACGACTGTACGGCCACGACGATCGTCGTCCACGAGTCGCTTATCGACATGGTCGAGCCGGTGCTCGAGGACACGCCGCTCGAGCGCGTGATCGTCCTCGACGGCGACGACGCCGACCTCGACGACGATCGGTGGTCGACCGTCCAGTCGGTCGCCGACGGCCAGTCGACCGAGTACGACGGCCCGGAGCTCTCTTCGGAGGATCCGATGTCGATCAACTACACCAGCGGGACGACCGGGCAGCCGAAACCGGTGCTGCACAAACACCGCTGGCAGTACTGCTTCAACCAGGTCAACGCCCCCTACTGGTGGGGCGTCGACGAGGATACCGACCTCGAGGACGAACTGCTGTGGGCGACGACCGGCACCGGGTGGGCGAAGTGGTTCTGGAGCCCCGTCGGCGTCGGCTTGACGACCGGCGCGACCCAGCTCATCTACGACGGCGATTTCGAACCCAAGACCTTCCTCGAAATTCTCCAGGATGAGGGCGTCACGAAACTCTGTGCGGTCCCCACCCAGTACCGGATGCTCGCGAACGCCGACCTCGAGTCCTACGATGTCCAGTTGAACGACACGCTCTCGGCCGGCGAACCGCTCAACCGCGAGCCGATCGAGCGCATCCAGGACGCCTGGGGCGTGACCCCGCGGGACGGCTACGGCCAGACTGAAACCGTCGCCCTCGTGACGAACTACCCCGGAATCGACGTCAAGGAGGGGAGTATGGGGAAACCGACTCCTGGCGTCGGCGCGACGATCATCGAGATGGACGAGGAGAAGGAGGTCGAACCCGGCGAGATCGGCGAGATCGCCGTTCCCGTCGACTCGCCGGCCATCTTCGACGGCTACTACGAGAAGCCCGAACTCGACGAACAAAAACTCTCGGGTGAGTACTATCGGACCGGCGACCTCGCCTCCCAGGACGAGAACGGCTTCTTCTTCTTCGAGGGACGGGCCGACGACATCATCATCTCTTCGGGCTACCGTATCGGCCCCTTCGAGGTCGAAGACGCGCTGGTCAGCCACGATGCCGTTGCCGAAGCGGCCGCAGTCGACAGCCCCCACGACGAACGCGGCAGCGTCGTCAAGACCTACGTGATCCTCGCCGAGGAGTACGAGAGCAGCGAGGAGCTCAAGAGTGACCTCCAGGACTTCATGAAGGAGGAGACGGCTCCCTACAAGTACCCGCGCCGCATCGAGTTCGTCGACGAACTGCCCAAGACCTCGAGCGGAAAGATCCGACGGATCGAACTCCGCCAGCAGGAACAGGAGAAGTACAGCTAACCCCCGCCGTCGACTGAACTCAGCCACTCACGCTTTCCAGATCAGTCCCGCTATCTCGCCCTCGAGAACGTTTTTTCCGTCGCCGTTTGTACAGACGACGCTGCTCTCGATCTCGTAGCGATCGTCGCGCTCGTCCACCGACTCGTTTCGCAGGGTGCAGGTGATTCGTTCGCCCGTGTACACCGGGCGAACGAACTCGAGTTCCATTCGGCGCGCGAGATAGGAGAGGTCGCCCCCGATCTTTGTCGGGAGCGTCGCGGTGAGCAGCCCCTGTACGACCAGCTCGCCGTCCTCGTTGGGTTCGGTGTGAATCGCCTGCTGATCGCCCGAGAGTTCGCCGAACTCGCGAACCTCCGCGACCGTGAACGTCCGCTCGTACGTGTACTCCTCGCCTGCTTCCGGAACTGACGTCGACATGGCCGGTCGTTCTCGTCGAACCGGTTTCAAGCTACTGCCGATCGAGTGGGTTACGCGTCGCCGCGGGCGCGGATACACTCGTGAATCTCGTCGGGTAGCGGCGTCGCCTCGAACGCGTCGTCGACGAACACGAACGACACCTCGCCCTCCGCGACGCGTTCGTCGTCCGCCGCGCTGATGATGGTAAACGCGAGCGTCAGCGAGGACGTCCCGCTGTCGACGACGGTCGTCTCGATGACGGCCTCGTCGCCGGCACGAAGCGGCGAGTGGAACGACGCCGAGGCCTCGACCGCAGGGAGGACGTAGCCGGCGCGTCGGTACCGCTCCATCGGGTGTTCGCCGTCTGTGGCGAGCCTGAAGTAGTTGTTTAACCCCACGATCACGAAGTGGAAGAATCGCGGGTAGTAGATGAGTCCGCCGGCGTCGGTGTCGCCCCAGTCGACGGTGATCTCAGTCGTGTGTGCCATCGGTCGGTCGGAACGTGATCGTTCGGTCGTCGGTCGTCTCGCTCGGTTCGACGGTTGCCATGACGGCGTCTCCGATATCGACATCGGCCGGATCGACGCCCCGGACGATTCCGGTCAGTCTGACCGGGCTGAACGCCGCGAGCGCCGTCACGTAGGGCGCGTCGTCGTCGAACGCCGGCGTCGGCACGGTGACGGTCGTGTGCGTGACGATCTCGCCCGTCTCCGGCAGCGGCAGCGTCTCGAGGTCGCGATCCCCGCAGTGGGAACAGACCCGTCGCGGTGGGAGCATTCCATGGCCGTTCGAACACGCGTAGTAGTAGCCGTCGCCGGCCTCGAGGGCCTCGAGGAACTCGTCGTAGCCGGCGTCGCCGTGTCCGCTCATTCGACCACCCCCAGCGCTTCGCGCTGGCGTAATCGCGTTCGCTCGCGAGACTCGCTCACGCGATCACCTCCATCACGTGAACCGTCGCACTGGCGACCGTCCCGCCGGCGTTGTGAGCCAGCCCGACGGTGACGTCGTCATCGACGGCGTCCGATCGGGGATGGGTGCCCTCGAGCAGCGTCCTGACGGCCGCGATCTGCGCGGCACCGGTCGCACCGACGGGGTGGCCTTTCGCCTTCAGCCCGCCCGAGAGGTTCACCGGCAACGCGCCGTCGCGACGCGTCTCGCCGCGGCGGGCCGCGCCGAGCGCCTCGCCGTAGCTGTAGAGGCCGAGCCCCTCGAGTGCGAGCACCTCCGCGATCGTAAAGCAGTCGTGGACTTCGGCGATGCCGATCTCGTCGGGGCCGATCCCGGCGTCGTCGTACGCCGCTTCGGCGGCCTCGCGCGTGCCGGGCGTCTTCGCGAGCGACTGGCGATCCTGCAGCGCCATCGTGTCGCCGCCGTGGCCCGACCCCGTGATCGCGACGCCCGAATCGAGTCCGTGCTCGGCGGCGTAGGACGGAGAGCAGAGGACGACGGCGGCCGCGCCGTCGCTGATCGGGCAGGCGTCGTACAGCCCGAGCGGCGCGGCGATCTCCGGGGCCTCGAGGACGTCGTCGACGGTGATCTCCTGGCGGAGGTGGGCGTGGTCGTTGACGAGCGCGTTGTCGTGGTTCTTGACCGCGATGTGGGCGAGGTCCGTCCGGTCGCCGCCGTAGGCGTCGAAATAGGCTCGAGTCAACAGCGCGTAGGCCGCCGGAAAGGTAACGCCGGCCCGCACTTCGAAGAGGTCGTCCGCCGCGCGAGCCAACCCGTCGGTTGCGCCGGCGGTCCCCATATTGTTCATCCGTTCCATACCGCCGGCGACGACCACGTCTGCGTCGCCGGCCCGAACGGCGCGGACCGCGTCCCGAATCGCGACGCCGCTCGAGGCACAGGCGCTCTCGACGCGTCTCGCCGGCGCGGTCGTGCCGAGAGCCTCCGCGACGAGCGGCCCCTGGTGGCCCTGACGCTCCGAGAGCGTGCCGACGAAGTTACCGTAGAACACTTCGTCGAGGTCTCCCGAGGAGAGTCCGGCGTCGTCGAGCGCGGCGAGTCCGGCCTCCGCGAACATGTCTCGTCCGGTTCGGTCCGGAAACGATCCGAACGCAGTCGTCCCTGATCCGGCAATGAATGCCTTCGTCATTAGCTACCACGACACGATTGCACAGACGACGATTTAGGTGTGTCGACAGCGGCCCGAAGCACAGAACAACGGCCGCTCGAGGCGCTACACTTATCAGCGTGGTCGAGACACCTTCTCTCGATGGTCGACAAGACGATCGACCGCGTCGGCGTCGTCGGCGCGGGAACGATGGGAAGCGGTATCGCACAGGTCGCCGCCACGCACGGCTACGACGTCGTGATGCGGGACATCGAGCAGGAGTTCGTCGAGAGCGGCTTCGATACCATCGACGACAGCCTCGGACGGCTCGAGGGACGCGATTCCCTGCAAGAAGAGCCCGACACCATCCGTGACCGAATCGAGGGCACGACGAGCCTCGACGATCTCGCCGACTGTGATCTCGTGATCGAGGCGGCGCTCGAGAAACTCGACGTGAAGCGGGACATCTTTGCGGACCTCGAGGCCGTCTGCGACGAGGACTGCGTGCTCGCGACGAACACGAGCACGCTCTCGATCACCTCGATTGCAGGCGATCTTGACACGCCGAATCGCGTGGTCGGGCTGCACTTCATGAACCCCGTCCCGATCATGGAGGGCGTCGAGGTTGTCGTGGGCGAGAAGACCGACCCGGATATCGTCGAGTTGGCCCACGACTTCTCAGAGGACCTCGAGAAGACGACCTGGGAGTCGGACGACAAGCCCGGCTTCGTCACGAACCGGATCCTGATGCCGTGGATCAACGAGGGGATCCGCGCGTTCGACGAGGGCGTCGCCACGAAGGAGGACATCGACGCGGGCATGGAACTCGGCACGAACGTCCCGATGGGGCCGCTGACGCTCGCGGATCACATCGGCCTCGACATCTGCCTGCACGCGACCGAGACGCTGTACGAGGAACTCGGCGACCGCTACAAGCCCGCCTACCTCCTCAAGCGGAAGGTCGAAGCGGGCGATCTCGGGAAGAAGACCGGCGTCGGTTTTTACGAGTACGACTAGGCTCGTTCGTTCGAGTCCGAATCGCCGTCCGACCGCCTACCGCTTCAGGTGCCGGGCGATGATCTTCTTCTGAATCTCGGAGGTGCCCTCGTAGATCGTCGTGATCTTGGCGTCGCGGTAGTAGCGCTCGACGTCGAAGTCCTTCGTGTAGCCGTAGCCGCCGTGGATCTGGACGGCCTCGCTCGCCACGTCGACGGCCATCTCGCTCGCGAAGTACTTCGCCATCGCGGCCGCCTTCGGGGCGACGCCGCCCTCGTTCTGACGCGCCGCGTCGCGGGTGAGCAGGCGGGCCGCCTGCACGTTCGTCTGCATGTCGGCGAGTTTGTGCCCGATCGCCTGGTGTTCGACGATCGGTTTACCGAACTGCTCGCGGTCGTGCGCGTAGGTGATCGAATCGTCGAGGGCCGCCTGCGCGACGCCGACCGCCTGACTCGCGATCGCGACCCGGCCGCCGGTCAGGATCGAGAACGCAGCGCTGAGGCCCTTTCCGACCTCGGTCAGTCGGTTTTCGGCCGGAATGCGGACGTCGTCGAAGATGAGCGTCGTCGTGTCGCTCGCGCGCAAGCCGAGTTTGTCCTCCTTCTTGCCGACCTCGAGCCCCTCGACGTCTTTCGGCACGAGGAACTGGGTGACGCTGTCGGGGTCGTCGCGATCGGTTTTCGCGAAGAGGATGACGACGCCCGCGCGCTCGCCGTTCGTGATCCACTGTTTCTCGCCGTTGATGACGTACTCGTCACCTTCGAGGCGGGCTTCGGTCGACAGTTCGGCGGGGTTCGAGCCGGCGTGGGGCTCCGACAGCGCGAACGCGCCGACCGGCCGGCCCGAGACCATCTCCGGGAGCCACTCCTCGCGGTGTGCCTCCGAGCCGAACTGGCGGATGCAGGAGGTGGCGAGACAGTGGACCGAGAGGGCCGTCGCAACGGCGAGATGGCCGTACGCGAGTTCCTCGTTGACGATACTGTACGTGAGCGTGTCGACGTCGAGTCCGCCGTACTCCTCGGGGACGGTAAGCCCCGTGAGGTCGAGCTCTGCAAGGCCGTCCCAGACGTCTTCCGGGAACGCCTGGTTCGCGTCTGCTTCGTCGACATCGGTTCCGACTTCGTTCTCGACGAACTCCTGTACCGTGTTCCGGATGAGCTCCTGTTCGTCTGTCAGCGTCATTACTCCCTTCTTCTCGAGGCGGCTACTAAAGTGTGTGATTCGACAGCCCTCGGATACGTCCGGGGATGGTACACCTCGAATGAGGGGCGAGAAGGTGGCTCGAGCGACGAGCGCCGGATGAACGGAATCGTTAACCGGAATCGTGTCGAACCGGCCGCACACATGGACGATTACAACAACCTGCTCGTCGATCGGACCGACGGCGTGGTGACGGTAACGCTCGACAGCACGGCCGGCCGGAACGCACTGACCCTCGAGATGGCGAACGAACTGGTCTCGGCGGCGACGACGCTGGGCGAGGACGAGGACGTTCGGTGTATCGTGCTGACCCACGAGGGAGACTTCTTCGGTGCGGGCGCCGATCTCTCCCAGTTCTCCGGCGACGAGTCCGACGCACCGCTGCTCCGCGAACTGGCCGGCCGCGCCCACGAGGCGATCGTTCAGTTCCACCGGACCGAGACGCCGGTCGTCGGCGGGATCGACGGCGTCGCCGCCGGAATCGGCTTCAGCCTCGCGCTCATGCCCGACCTGGTCGTTCTCGGCGACGGCGCGACCCTCAAGTTCGCCTACCCCGGCATCGGACTGACCGGCGACGGCGGTTCCACCTTCTTCCTGCCGCGACTCGTCGGGCTTCGAACCGCGAAGGAGATCGTTCTCCGGGACGAGCCGATCGCCCCCGACGAGGCCGTCGAGATGGGACTCGCGACCGAAGCCGTTCCCAGCGACGAGTTCGAGGATCGACTCGAGACCGTTGCGGCCGACATCGCCTCCGGCCCGACTCAGGCTCTCGGAGCGACAACGCGGCTGCTGACCGACAGCTACGAGCGGAGCCTCGAGTCCCAACTGTCCGCGGAGGCGGACACCATTGCGGGTGCGACGCGGACGGAAGACTACGAGCGAGGGCTCGACGCCTTCTTCGGCGACGGCGATCCCGAGTTCGTCGGTCGATAGGTCCGCGCCGCGGAATGATTTATGGCACGGAGTCGCAAACAGGTGGGTATGCATCTCGGACTGGTAATCCCGCGAACTGGCGCACACGACCCGACCGACCTCGCGATCGACGCCGAAGCGCAGGGGTACGACTCCGTCTGGATGGGTGAACTCTGGGGAACGAGTTCCGTTGTCAAACTCTCGGAGATCGCCGCCCGCACCGACAGCGTCGAAATCGGGACGGCGATCGTGAACGTCTTCTCGCGGACGCCGGCCGTGCTCGCCATGACGGCGGGGACGCTCGACGACGTGTCAGACGGACGGGCATCATTCGGCGTCGGAACGAGTACGCCGACGGCCGTCGAGAACGTCCACGGGATGCCGTTCGAACGTCCCATTCGTCGCTCCCACGAGACCATCGAAATCGTCCAGGAGATTCTGACCGGTGACGAACCCGTCGAGTACGAGGGCGAACTGCTCGAGGTGAACGGCGTCCCGCCCATCGACAGGGACGTGCCGATCTATCACGCGGCGCTCGGGCCGGCGAATCGGCGGGTCGTCGGTCGACTCTGTGACGGTTGGATGCCGCACAACATTCCGTTCTCGGCGCTCGACGAGGCGTTCGAGGTCGTCGAGGAAACGGCGCGCGAGAGCGGTCGCGATCCGGACGAGATTACGATCGCGCCGTACGTCCCCGCTGCCGTGAGCGACGACGCCGAGGAGGCATACGACGCCGTTCGCGGACATATCGCCTACTACGCCGGGAGCGCGGACGGCTACCGGAACGCGGTCGGGACCCGGTTCCCGGATCATGCAGACCGTATCGCTGATGCGTGGGGAGCCGGCGACCGCGGCGAGGCCGCCGGGCTCGTGACGGATGAGATGGTCCACGACCTGGGTGTCGCCGGAACGCCGTCGGACGCCCGCGAACAGCTTCGCGACCTCGTCGCCGAAACCGCCATCGATCGGCCACTGGTGACGATTCCGGAGCAGGCTGCGGACGATCTCGCCGAGGGAACGATCGAGGCGCTCGCGCCGGTTTCGGACGCGTAAATCGAACGGCGCTGACTGGTCGACGACACTCGAGCAGCGCTCACACGTAATCTAAGTTCACCTGCGTTACGTTCGCCGCCCGCTGGACGACGTCCGCGATCTCGTCTCGGCGCGTCTCGTCGATCCGGCTCTGGGGTCCGCAGACGCAGATCGCGCCCCGAACCCGATCGTTCTTGTCGAAAATCGGTGCGGCGATGCAGACCATGCCCGCGATCCGCTCGCCCTCGTCGACCGCGTACCCCTGTTCGCGGATCTCCTCGAGTTGCTCGAACAGGACATCGGGATCGGTGATCGTCCGGGAGGTCAGTTCGACGAGTCCCTGTCGATCGATGATCGCTTCGACGCGGTCGGTCGGCATGGAGGCGAGCATCGCTTTCCCCGGTGCCACCGCGTGCATCGGCATCCGCGCACCCGGATACGCGAACAGGTTGACCGCGTCCGGCCCCTCCTGGACGGCGAGGATGACCGCCTGATCCGCCTCCTCGACGAAGAGTGTCGCGTGTTCGTCGGTCTCCTCGGCCACGGTCTCGAGTTCGTCGCGAACGGCTTTGAACACCTCCAGTCGGTGTCGCTGTCGGTGACCGACCTCCAGAAACCGCGTTGTCGTCTGGTACTCCTTCTCCTCCATCCGCACGTAGCCCGTTTCGACGAGCGTCTGCAGATGATCGTGAGCCGTACTCACCGGCATCTCGACGCGCTCAGCGAGTTCGGAGACGCTCCCCCCACCGTTCTCCGCGAGTTCGTCGACGAGTGCGAACGCCCGTTCGACCGACCGATTTGATGTCCGTCCCATACTGATCGACCTCTACCGCCACCCACAGAAGTCTTTCGACTCTGCCGGATAGATTTTCGAGAAAACTCTGCCGATTCGCTGTCGACGACACGGGAAACGAAGACGCTCGCATCTGCTTGTCGGCTAGTCCTCAGTAGCGGGCTAGAAAGCAGAGATTTTCGTGAATGTGGGGAGGTAACAAGGAACTATGATGGAAACGGCTGTTTCGATGGAGTCGGATGCCCTTTCACTGAATATATTATATTAACACCATCTTATTGGGCTGTTGGTCGTTCGGAACGGAAGGCGATATCTCGATCGAGGCTATGAACGTGGCTGTACAGGCATATATCTCGACTGTTTCACCAGTACCTGGTCCAGAGCGCTACGGTAATACTTCTCAATGTAATTCCGAACTGGTCGGAACACATTTCACGTCGAACACGACGCGGAATGGGAAAAATCCATAGAGAGTGTTTATCGAGCGAATATTCGATCTAAGGCTGATTTCGACTCCTTCGGAATAGGTGACGTACCATGTCGGAAGCGGAGAGATGGAGAGCGATTCGACCAGATATATTACACTTGTACGCATGTAATCTACTGGCGGCTCGAGGGGGAAATGGTCGGTCCAAAGCCGACACCCCGGTCAAATACGGTTACACAGCTAGATGTGAGAGACGGGGTCGAATAGTGAGCGCTCCGATGGGAGAGTACGGCGGAGTATTAAATTTTGATCTAGTTTATTTCTCCACCCTTAATTACACCTATGTATAAAATTACTGTTACTATTTTAGCTATGTGTATCTCCAAGATAGCCTAACCTACAGGACTCTAAATAGTATGGATATAGGTTGAGTGATTAACCGAATCTAGCTCATTTCCTGTTTTTCCCATCTAATATGGCATTGTTTCGGGACTTCAGCAAACCTTTCGCAAGTTATCGTGGGAAAACCGTTATTGCGTGCCTGAAGTACAACTCTGGAGTGACTACGATTCGATAGTCGCTCGAGAAATCGTGTACACAAATCATCCGAGAAATAATATTACTGTCATGATATGGTCCCACAAGAAACTGCATAAATGTTTATCCTCAATCATCGTCCCGGCGACTCGGACGACAGCCTGACACCGAAAAGAAGCCTGACGACCGGTTCGACGGCCGAGGTGCGCCGGCGAGAACCGACACACTCGTATCGTCTGGCGGACGAAAGATTTAGTTCCGTCCGCTCGTAGTATCAGGTATGGATAAAGGACAGAACACTGGCGGACTGATGTCCAGTGCCGGACTCGTTCGGTACTTCGACGCAGAGGACTCGAACGCGATCCAGATTGATCCGAAGACGGTCATCGCGACCGGTGTGATGATCGGTGTGCTGATCCAGTTGCTGACGTTCGTCGCGTAACCGACTGGCTCACTTCTTACACCGCACTCGAGGCGCGCCAGTGGCAACTGAGGGACTCGAGGCCGTCGATCGAAATCACGGATCGGTCAAACTGCCTATAAGCTATCGATGCGTATCGGACATATGAGCGACTCTAGCGGCCTTCTTCCGGATTCGAGCCGGATCGGTCGGACGGCACTGACCGTCGGCGACGAGTCGGCGGTGATCGACTTCTATCGGAATACCGTCGGACTCGAGCAACTGACGCGAGAGGCGTCGACGACAACGCTCGGCGTCGACCGCAGGTCGCTGCTCGAGGTTCGTTACGATGCGGCGGCACGTCCTCGCCCCGAGGACGCGACCGGGCTCTTCCACAACGCGTTCAGGGTGCCCAGTCGTGCGGCGCTGGGTGATGCGCTCGCACGGGTCCGCGACGGCTGGGTGCTTACCGGGGCGTCCGACCACGGCGTCAGCGAGGCGCTCTACTGTACCGATCCGGAGGGAAACGGGGTCGAACTCTATCGGGATCGACCGCAGGAAGACTGGCCACGGGACGACGACGGGAGCCTCGAGATCGGATCGTGGCCGCTCGACCTCGTGGATCTCGCGGCCGCGGCGAGCGACGGGCCGGTGTCGACGGTCCCTGCGGAGACCTCGCTCGGCCACGTTCACCTCGAGGTGTCGTCGCTCGAAGACGCCTGCGAGTTTTACGTGGACACCCTGGGGTTCGACGTGATGGATACGTCACCGTCGGCCGTGTTTCTCGCCGTGGGCGGCTACCACCACCATCTGGGACTGAACACCTGGCACCGTCGGTCGGTCCCGCCGACGGCGGACCACTGTGGACTCGCGTGGTTCGAACTCGTCGTGCCCTCGAGCGACGCGCTCGAGACGGTCCGTCGGCGTCTCGAGGACTGCGGCGTTCCCGTCACCGACCGCGACGAGGGCTTCGAGATCGCTGACCCCGATGGGAGCACCATTCGCCTCGTCGCCGAATCGTAGCCGGTGACGCGACCTTTTTGACGGCCCCCTCCTTAGGGCGGGGCATGTCATTAACCGCTGGCGTCGTCGCCGTTCAGGGCGACGTGGAGGAACACGCGGCCGCCATCGAACGCGCGGCACAGGCCCACGACCGTGAGGTCACCGTCCGCGAGATCCGCGACTCGGGACTCGTTCCCGACTGCGACCTGCTCGCGATGCCCGGTGGCGAGTCGACGACCATCTCACGACTGCTCCACAGCGAGGGTATCGCAGCCGAGATTCGGGAGCACGTCGCCGCCGGCAAACCGCTGCTCGCGACCTGTGCCGGACTGATCGTCGCCTCGAGCGACGCGGGGGACGACCGAGTCGACGAACTCGGGCTGATCGACGTGAGCGTTGAACGCAACGCCTTCGGCCGTCAGCGGGACAGCTTCGAGGCCCCGCTCGCGGTCGACGGGCTGGCCGACGACGAGCCGTATCCGGCGGTGTTCATCCGCGCACCGGCTATCGACGACGTTGGCAACGGGAACGCCGAGGTACTCGCCGCGTGGGACGGCCGGCCGGTCGCGGTGACGCAAGGGTCGGTCGTCGGAACCGCATTCCACCCCGAACTCACCCCTGACAGCCGGATCCACGGGCTCGCGTTCTTCGAGAACGCCGACGCGGCGGTTCCGCGCGTCGAGCGCGGGCAGTAGGCGTGGCGCTCGGCGTCGAAAGTCGAGGGCCGCGACGGGTCGAGACTTTATCCCGTGCCATCACGTTGAGTGCACCAGCAATGGCGAGCGAACCCGACGCAGTTGATCACGAGATACGCCCCGACGACGACACCGTGCACAGCATGTGGGACAACAGTCTCGAGCCGGTACGGACGATCGAGTCCGGCGAAATCGTCCAGTTTACGTGTCGAGACTCGACTGACGGACAGCTCGGTCCCGACTCGACGGTCGCTGATATCGCCAACCTCGACGTCAGCCGCGTCCACGCGCTGACCGGACCCGTCGCGGTCGAGGGTGCCCAACCGGGCGACGTCCTCGAGGTCGAACTGCTCGACCTCGAGCACGAAGGCTGGGGCCACTCGCTGATCCTCCCGAGCGAAGCGGAGCTCGGGCTCCTGTCGGACGAGTTCCCCGAACCGGACCTCCACGTCTGGGACCTCGAGGACGGCGTCGCACAGTTCGTCGACGGGATCGAGGTCCCGCTGGATCCGTTCCCCGGCGTCGTCGGCGTCGCCCCCGAGGAAGACGGCAGTCACGAGACGTTCCCGCCGCGGTCGGTCGGTGGGAACATGGACATCAAACAGCTTACGGCGGGATCGACGGTCTACCTCCCCGTTGCGGTCGACGACGCGCTGTTCAGTATCGGCGACTGCCACGCCGCACAGGGCGACGGCGAGGTCTGTGGCACCGGCATCGAAGCGCCGATGACCGTCACGTGTCGACTCGAGGTTCGCTCGGACCGTTCCATCGAGCAACCGCAGTTCGAAACCACGGGCCCGTTCACCCCGACCGGTCGAGACGAGCCGATGTACGGAACGACGGGGATCGGAGACGACCTGATGGAGGCGAGCAGAGCGGCCGTTCGGTCCATGATCGACCATCTTCAGGAGGAACACGGACTCGACCGGAGCGAGGCCTACATCCTGTGTTCTGTGGCCGTCGACCTGAAGATCAACGAAGCGGTCAACGCCCCGAACTGGGTCGTCTCGGCGTATCTTCCGGAGAGTATTTTCCCCGACGAGTAATGATCGACGACGGGGTGCGACGATCCCGTTCGGCGGTCCGTCGAATCCGGTCGAGACGGTCCGGCGGACCCATCCAAGACGGGCTGGCGAACTCCGTCCGGCTATCGTACCAGTGGTACGCATTTACCTGTCGACACCGTAATAGCGGTATGAATCGGTACCGATCCGTCGGGGCGTCGATCGATCGCCACGGTGCACTCGGACGACGATCGGCACCCGGCTACCGACGCGACGGACGGAGCGACGAGCGAGTCGACCGTCTCGAGGGGAGTCGGCGGCGTATCGAACAGGTGGTAGCGCGATGACGGACTCGCCAACGGAAACGGTTCAGGACGACGAACCGTCCGACCAGGAGCAAGCCGAACGCCGAAGCACACCTCCCGCGGAGATCGCACGACAGGTATTCGATGTGAGTCCGGTCAGTACCGTCGTGGTCGACTCGTCGGGAACCATCGCGTTCGCGAACGACCGAGCGTCGGAGTCGCTCGGACTCGCGAGCGAGCAGCTTACCGGACGAGTGTACCATCCGTCAGAATGGCCCATCTACGACGGCGACGGAGCGCCGATCGCCCTGGACGACCATCCCGTCACGCGTACCTTCGAGTCGGGCGAACCGGTGTACGGATTCGAACACTGGATCGAACTCCCGGACGGCTCCGAGCGATGGTTCTCGAGCAGTACGTCACCCGTTCTGGACGACGAGGGGGCGGTCGAGTACGTCGTCGTCGCGTTCGAGGACGTGACGGCGTTGAAACGCCGCGAGAAGCGGTTGACCAGCGACCACGCTCGACTGCTCGAGTACCGGGCTAGCGAGTCGGCGGTCCCGCCCTCTCTTCGCGTCGATGACGGCGAAACGCGAATCGATATCGACTCCATCGTCTCGCTGCCGGACGGGACGACCGTCCAGTACATGGGAACATCGGATCTCTCCGCGAGCGAGTTCGTCACCATGGTAGAGGAGGTCCCCCACTATCTCGACGCGCGGTTGCTCAGTTCGATCGACGGTTACACCCGGATCGAAGCCCACGCGGAAACGACGACGGTCTCCCACGTCTTTCAGTCCCTCGGCGGCCAGGCCCGTACGATCATCGTCAGTCCGGACGCGGTCCGGTTCCGCGGCGAGCTTCCCGGCGACGTCGATCCCCGTCTGGCCGCGGACGGAATCCGAGAGTTTCATCCCGAGGTCGAACTGGTATCCGAAAAGCTCGTCTACTCGCCGCATCTCCTCTACGACGTCGTCGCCGACGCGCTCACCGATCGACAGCTGGCCGTGCTCGACGCCGCTTACTTCGGTGGCTACTTCGATTCGCCGCGAGCCAGCACCGGCGACGAACTCGCGAACCGGTTCGGCGTCACGCGACAGACCTTCAATCAGCACCTTCGCAAGGCACAGCGAACCGTCTTCCGCCACCTCTTCGAGAAGTCCGGCGCGGACGCACGCTGACTAGTCAGCATCCCCTCTTAGGCCGTTGTCCGCTCTAGTGGAGCCAATGAACGAGAACACGGGTCACACCAATTCCACGCCGTTCCGACCGATCGGCGACGACAGTACCGGCTACGATCCCACGACGGGAACGTTCCACAGGGAGTTCGATATCGATTCCGAGACGGTGCTCAGTGCGATCGTCGAAACCGTGGGTGCGGTTACGAACAGCGATCCAACCGCGATGGCTGCGCTGTACGAGACGGTCGACCCCGAAGCGCTCGGCGTCCTCCTGCGCTCGACTCGAGACCGCCCCATCGAAATCACCTTCACCTACGAGCGCTGTCGAGTGACCGTCTCGAACGACGGATGCGTCGTCGTCGAACCGCCGGCGAACTGAACGGATCGTCGCGACGGCGACGGGATGCTTGCATGCATTCGCGACCGGACGTGTTTTCTCGCTCGCTCGCAAGAGTATCGGTATGCAGGCATCCATCGACGCGGTTCGTGTCGCGGGGACCCCGCAGGGACCGGTCCCGGTGGTCGTCCTCGAGGTCGACGGCGAAGACGATGTCGTCCCGATCTTTATCGGCTTCAACGAGGCGACGAGCATCGCCCGCGGTCTCGAGGCCGAAGATATCGGCCGGCCGCTCACCCACGATCTTCTGCTCGACGTCATGGAGGAATTGGGCAGTCGGATCGACCGCGTCGTCGTCAACGAGATCAAAGCGCGCGAGGACGGGCAGGGTGGCACCTACATTGCCGATCTCCACCTCGAGACGGCGCGGGGCGAAACCGTCGTCGACGCTCGGCCGAGCGACTCGCTCGCGCTCGCGGCCCGGACGAACGCCCCCATCGAGATCACCGACGCCGTCTTCGAGGACGGCCGAGACGATAGCCAAAAGTTCGAGCAGTTAGAAGACATCCGCAACATGTCGGGTGAGATGTAGATGGACGAGACGCTCGAGGAACTGTTCGCCGTGATCGAGGATCGCAAGGAGACGCTGCCCGAGGAGTCCTACACCGCCTCGCTGTTCACCCACGAGAAAGGCGAGAACGCGGTACTCGAGAAACTCGGCGAGGAGACGACGGAACTCGTCCTCGCGGCCAAAGACGACGATCACGACGAGATTGCCTACGAGGCCGCCGACATCGTCTACCACCTGCTCGTGCTGCTCTCGATGAAGGAGATGGAGCTGGAGGACCTCGAGGCGGAACTCGAGGCGCGGCGCTGAAGCGGACGGCTCGAGCCGTCGTTCGCTGAAACGGAAGCAGCGAACCGTGCGACGCTAACGCGGAAAATTAGACTCGTACGACGACGACGCGGCACAACGCGGTTTTTGGGAACGGTTATCACGGTCCGACGCCGAGCGATGGCGTCCACGAGCGCCGTCGCCGAGGCAACGGTCGCGGGTGGTGGCCGGCCTAACTCGAGGTTAGGACGTGAAACGGACAGCCAGACCGAGATTGTCCGTGGAACGGTTTGCCCGATTTATGCGACTGTGTGACACACTCTCGATAGGGCGAGTAACACAGCGATGGCGGGCCACCCTTTCTCAGTACCGACGCTGCGTACGGACGGGACCGTCACCTGTGGTGGGGAGCACCGCTCCGCTTCGTCCAATCTACCCACGAGTGAGAGACTATGAGCCAACCGACCGACACGATACCCGACGTACACGACACTCGAATCGGACGCCAATCACGACGAACGATCCTTCGCGCCCTCGCGGCGACGGGATCCGCAGCCGCACTCGGCGGCGTCACGAGCGCACAGGACGAGGAAGACGCCGGCGAGGAGGAGGTCGACGAGGCCGACTTCGACGACGTTCCCGTCGCCGGCGAGTTCCCGGAAGGGGAGACCGTCGGCCTCCAACTGGTCGCGGAGAATTTGCCGGCCCCGACCGACCTCGATTACGTCGAGGTAGACGGCGAGATCCACCACTTCATTATCACGCAGACGGGACAGGTGTTCGCCACCAACTTTGACGACGTGCCGGACGACATCGACGACGAAGACGAACTCACGGAAGAAGAGGAGATCGAGGACGACGAGGATGTCGTCGAGCCCGAGGAGGGGAGCCTGATCCAGGAGGAAGACGAACCTGAGGAGCCGGTCGATGTCGACGACGATCCGGACGATCCGGAACCTGACGAGGAGATAGCGGAAGACGCAGACGAGGAGGTCGAACCGGAGCCGGACGAGGAGGTCGAGGACGACGTCGACCCGGCCGAGCCACAGGAGTTCGTCTTCAACGGCGTCGTGCCGGCCTGGTTCGGCATGGAACCGGAGGAAATCGACGGCGAGGAGAACCCGACGCTCGAGTTGACCGCTGGCGAGACCTACCAGTTCACCTGGGAGAACGGCGACGGCGATCCCCACAACGTCGTCATTCTCGACGCCAACGACGACATCCTCGAGCGAACGGAGATCATGCAGGAGGCAGGCGAGAGCCAGACGCTCGAGTTCGAGGCGACCGAAGAGATGGATCGGTACCTCTGTGAGGTCCATCCCGGGACGATGGTGGGCAGCATTCAGGTTGAACCGCCGGAAGAAGAGGAAGAGGAGGTCGAGGACGCGGACTCGCTGACGCCCGCAGACATGGACCTGTTCCTCGACATCGAAGACCAGCTGGTCAGCCTCGGCATCGGGGAACTCGGCGGCTACGACGAGCGCGGCCTGCTGGGGCTCGCGTTCCACCCCGAGTTCGAAGAGAATCAGCTGTTCTACGTCCACTACAGCGCGCCGGAGCGCCACGGACTCGGCTACAACCACACCGCCGTCGTCGCGGAGTTCCAGGCTGAAGAGGACCTGACGGGCGTCGATCCGGACTCCGAACGGACCGTCATGGAGATTCCGCAGCCACAGGACAACCACAACGGCGGGCGCCTCGCCTTCGGTCCCGAGGGCTATCTTCACGTCTCGCTCGGGGACGGCGGGAACGTCCACGACATCGGCGTCGGTCACGTCGAGGACTGGTACGACGAGAACGAGGGCGGTAACGGCCAGGACACGGAGGAGAACCTGCACGGCGGGATCCACCGCATCGACGTCGACGCGGAGGACGACCAGGAGTACGGCGAGTACGGCATTCCCGAGGACAACCCGCTCGTCGACTCGGATGAAGACATCGACTCCTACTGGGCCTGGGGCTTCCGGAACCCCTGGGGGATGTCGATCGACGACGACGGTCAGGTGTTCGTCTCCGACGCCGGCCAGCACGCCATCGAATCGGTCTACGCCGTCGAAGAGGGCGGCAACTACAGCTGGAACGTCAAGGAGGGCTCGTTCTGCTTCAGCCCGGATTCCCCGCTCGAGGCGCCCGCGGAGTGCCCCGACGAGGTCGAAGGCGACGTCAGCGAGGCTCGAGACGGCGAGCCGCTCCTCGACCCGATCGCGGAGTACCAGCACACGCGGATCTCGGAGGCGTTCATCGACAGCTCGGTCGTCGTCGGCGGCCACCGCTACGCCGGCGAGGCGATCCCCGAACTCGAGGATAACTTCGTCTTCGGCAACTGGAGCAGTCAGGGCGTCGCCGACGCCGACGGCGAGGTGTTAGTGGCGGTCGATCCGAACGGAGATGACGAGATGGACGACGAAGACGACGAGGAAGAACTCGAGGACGACGCCGACCTCGACGAGGAAGACGAAGAGACGGAAGAGGCCGAGGAAGACAGCTGGATTCAGGACGACGATGAAGAGGAGGTGGACGAAGACGACGATGAAGAGGAGGAGGAGGAAGAAGAAGAGCTAGACGATGAAGACGAGGACGACCTCGTCGAGGTCGACGACCGCTGGGAGCTCGAGGAGCTACAGTTCGAAGGCGCCGAGGGCGAGTCGCTCAACCGGTACGTCTACGGCGTCGAACGCGACGAGAACGGTGAGCTGTACGTCCTCGCGAACACCGACTTCCGTCCCGATCCCGAGACTGGCGAGATCTACCGAATCGTTCCGGCGGAGGAGGGCGAGGAGATCCCCGAGCCGGAGGATCCGTTCGTCGTCGACGAAGAGATGGAAGACGAGGACCCCGAAGCGGAAGCGCCGGACGATGTTGCGGAAGAGGACGAGGAGTTCCCCGAAGGCGAGGACGACGAGATGCCGGAGGAAGAAGCGGTGGACGAACCCGGAGCGGACGAAGCGCAACCCGACGACGGAGCGGAGCCGGAGCCACAGGAAGCCGACTGATCCCTCGAGTCGCTCCGGTGACGGACGACCGGCAGCGGCGAGCGCCCCGGTACCGTTCTCGTCGTACTGTCGTTTCCCACCCTTGCAGTCGCCCGTCGTACCTTGATTGCGGTGTTCGACGACGATTCGCTCGATGGCGCTCCAACAGATCGAGCACGCGGACGACCACATGCAGGAGTGTATTGACAACTGCCTCGAGGCTGCCCAAGTCTGTGAGTGGTGTGCTGACGCCTGCGCGGACGAGGGCGAAGGCATGGCCCGCTGCATCCGACTCTGCCGGGACGTGGCGGACATCGCCTCGCTGCACGCGCGATTTATGGCCCGCAACTCGGGCTACCACGAGGAACTGGGTGAACTCTGTGCGGATCTCTGTGAGGAGTGCGCCGAGGAGTGTGAGGGGCACGATCACGATCACTGTCAGGCCTGCGCGGAGATCCTGCCGAAGTGCGCCGAGAGCTGTCGGGAGATGGCGTCGGCCTGAACCGCGGTGGGTTCCCGTCGGTGTCCACGTCGCTGCCGTGTACGCCGAGTGAGTACTGGCGATGAACGCACTCGAGTCGACCCGGCACGCAGTCGCTGTTCCAGCCACCGGTCCCGAAAGGATGCCCGCCGCGTTCGACCGGGGCCGCTCAGTACGTATTCCGCCCGCCGCGTCCGGTTCGGTCGGGACGGTCGGGGTTGAGGACGCCGCCGATGGCTCCCGCGATAGCGCTCTCGATGGCCATCACGAGCGAGACCAAGACGGCGACGGCGAGGATTCCCAGCCCGGCAGCGCCCGAAATCGCGCCGCCGACGGGGCCCAGCGTCCAGCCGGCGAGGCCGACGACGAGGGCGATCAATAGTCCGCCGACGATGCCGCCGAGCGCCCCGGCGAGGAGCCCGTGCCAGAAGCCGCGTCCGAGACCGCCACCGGCCATGTAGCCGGCGACGAAGCCGCCGATCAGTCCCGCGGCGAGCTGGCCCAGCCCGGGCAAGGCGAGCCCGAATAGTCCGAGCACGGTCGCGACGAGGAAGCCGACGATAACCGCACGCCAGTTCGTCATGCCTGACTGTACGCGAGCAGCGGGGATATACTGTCGGCCGGAGTTGGCTGGCGAGTATCGCGAACTCATCGAAGCCCGACGATTTCGAACCTCGCACCGCCCTCGTCGCTTTCCCCGATCGACAGCTCCCAGCCGTGTGCGTCGACGACATCCCGGATGATCTTGAAGCCGAACCGAACGTCGCCGCTGGAACCGGTCCCCTCGAGCAACCGCTCTCGCTGCTCGGGATCGATCCCGGGACCGTCGTCGGCGATGTAGAACCCGCCGTCAGTTGCGCCGACGCGAACGGAGACGTCCGAACCGCCGTGCTCGATCGCGTTTCGAAACATGTTCTCGAACAGCTGCTGGAGCCACCCCAGATCGGCGGTAATCGTCCGCTCGGTCTCGACTTGCAACGTCCCGTCACGCGTTTCGATCGACGACCACGCCTCGCCGGCCAGCCGCTCGAGCGAGGCCGATTCGAACTCGCTGACTCCCTGTCCAGTTCGTGCGAGCGCGAGCAGGCCGTCCATGATAGACATCGCCCGTTCGATGCCATCTTCGACGTCCGTGAGGTGGGCTACGTCGCCGGTTTCGCGCGCGAGCTCGGCGTACCCCTTCGCGACGGCGAGGGGGTTCCGAAGGTCGTGTGCGAGGACGTTCGAGAAGTCCTCCAATCGTTGGTTCTTCGTCTGGAGTTGCCGTTCCCTGTCGGCCCGGTCGATCGTTCCCTGAATCATCGCCCCCAGGATCGTCGCAAATTCGATGTCGTGCTCGTCGAACTCGCGGGGTTCGGTCGAACCCGCGAGCAGGACCCCGTGGTCACCGAGCGGCACGATGATCTCGCTCTCGACCGGTGTCTCCGGATTCAACACCGCCGGATCGGAGCTGACATCGCTCGAGGCGTACAGGTCGCCGGTGTCGAACACTCGCCAGGCGATTCCCGACCCGCGCGGGATCGCCGTTTCGCCGAACAGATCCATTGCTTCGTCGGTCATCGTGAGCGGCCGGAGCACGTCACCAGACTCGTCGGGCGTTAGAATGCCGGTGATCGGCTGGTTCAGCACCGATTTCGCGACGGAGACGGCGACCGAGCCGACCGACTCCATCGTCTCGCACTCGAGCAGCCGCGGCCCGGCTTGGGCGAGCGCCTGCATGCTCTCTTCGCGCTCTTGGCGTTCGGTGATCTCGGTGGCGATCCCGTAGATCGCGTACGGCTCGCCGTCGGCGTCGAACAGCGGCGCTCGGACGTTGAAGAAGACCCGACGCTTGCCGTTGATTCGGAAATCTTCGACGTACTTGTTCGACTCCCCCTCAGAGAGCACTTCGCGATCCATTTCGTTGATCTGCTCGACGTTGACCTCCGGATGGATATCCTCCGATCGTTTCCCGAGTATCTCTTCGCGCGACCGGTCGAACAGCCGTTCGAACGCCGGGTTGACGTAGAGATACCGCTGGTCGATATCCTTCATGTAAACGACCGCCGGCGTGTTGTCGAGGATGACCTGCAGTTGGTCGCGCGTGCTCCGCAGTTCCTCGGTCGTCTCTCGCATCTCCGTGATGTCTCGAGAGATAATGACGAACTCGCGGCCGTCGTCTTCCGATCCGAAGGTGGTGTCGGTCGGAAGCGACTGGCCGACCCCCTCGAGCGAGACCCACGAGCCGTCCGCGTGCCGGAACCGGAACACGACACGGCCGGACCGACTCGTTTCGGATCTGACGATCTCGAAAAACACCTCGGCAGCGTGGTTCGTGTCGGCCGGGTGGATGTAGTCGAACGCGTATTCGCCGACGAGTTCGTCCTGCTCGTAGCCCAGAACGTCGGTGATCGACGGACTCTGATACCGGACGACACCGTTCTCATCGAGGACCGTGACGAGATCCGACGCGTTCTCGATGAGACCGGAGAAGTGGGTGGCTCGTTCCCGCGCGGTCGACAGTTCCGTCGCCCGCTCGACCGCTCGACGGAGACGGGCGACGACGAGCGACGGCGCCGAGACGAATCGGTCCTCGTCCACCCAGTCGTCGACGGGATCTAACTCGGCTATCACTCCACCCTCGAGTTCGTCGCCGCGATTGCCGATCACGTAAACAAGGGGGACAGCCGACCACTCCGAGCGAATCCGCTCGATCGCCGTCGAATCGACGCTGTCGTGACAGAGCACGCAGTCGACCGATTCCGCGTGGGTCCACTCGTCCCCGTCCGCCAGGTCCACGACGGTGATCGTTACCTCACGGCGCTCTCGTTCGAGCGAGCGGATTCGCTCGCCCGCCTCGAGATCGCCGGAAACGAAACAACAAACGTCCATGCACCATCTAGACAGTCGAACGGCATATAATCCCCGCGGCCGATTTCCACCGGCACGTAACGAACGGCCTTTTATGATCGGGGGATCTAGTGCAGGGTATGATTTTCGAAGACCTTCCGACAACGCCCACGTCGGAAGAGCTGATCGACAAGGCGTTTTCGCGGGCATCCCGGTCCGGGAAAGCCAAAGGCGGGCTCGAGGCCCAGCAGTCGATGCTCCAGGTGGCGGCGAACATTATCTCGGACAACTTAGAGAACGTGGTCACGGCGTGGCCGGACTTCGCGTACGAGGACGACGTCCACCCGTTCTACTACGAACTGGCCGACGCGATCGTCGACGTCGACAGGCTTCGCCAGAGCCTCTCGGAGGTGATGTGGGCCAGCCGGAAAGCCCGCGAGATCCACGAGGAGTACCAGCCAAAACTCCGGAAGACGGACGTCGACACGGCCCGCAAACACCGCAAGCAGGCCTTCGCCCGCCTCGCGGACATCGTCGAACAGATCGACGACGAACTGATCTACATCAACAAGTCCCGGAACGACCTGCGGGACTTACCCGAGATCAACCCCGAGGAGCCGACGATCGTCGTCGCCGGCTATCCCAACGTCGGGAAGTCCTCGTTTGTCAACGATATCACCAACGCCCGTGGCGAGACGGCGTCGTACCCGTTCACGACCAGAGGGATCGGCCTCGGTCACTTCGAGCGCGATCACATCCGCTACCAGATCGTCGACACGCCCGGCCTGCTCGATCGGCCGGCGGACGAACGCAACGAGATCGAGTCCCAGGCCGTCAGCGCCATCGAGCACCTCGCCGACTGCATGCTCGTGATGATCGATCCGAGCGCCGAGTGTGGCTACCCGCTCGAGTCCCAGCTCGAACTCCGCGACTCGATCGCGGCGCAGTTCGAGGACGTCCCCGTGCTCACGATCGCGAACAAGGCCGACCGGCGAGAGGTCTGGGACGACAGCCTGATCGACGAGATGGCCGCCGATCACTCCATGAGCGTCGAAACCGGCGCGGACGTTGAGACGGTGGTCGAAGCGGCCATCGAGGCGATCGACTATGAGCCCAAGCTCCCGTTCGATGAGTAACGGTGTCACCGAACTCACGAACCGATAGCGATACCGGCGGACAACCCGAACCGAGACAACGATGAAGGGACCGGGGATTTTCTGGATGCTCCAGACGGCCGCCGGACTCTCGATGGCCGGCCCGATGTTCGTCGTCGGCTTCGAGTTCGTCCGGGGCGGTCGGATCGCCGCCGGAATCGGCTTCTTCGCGCTCGGAGCGGTCGCGCTGTACTTTCCGACGTATCTCATCAACCGCATCGGCGGGCCGAGAACGTGGATTCGGCGGCGGCTCGGGCGCGGCGACTCGAGCGACGATGAGGATGACGAGGACGACGACCGGAGCGATCGATCCGACCACGAGTCCGAGGCCGCGGCCGAGCCGACGGACGCGGGCGACGGAACCGACCGAAACGCGGCGTTGCTCGATCGATTACGGCGATAAACTCGGCTCGAACTGATTCTGGAACCCGCTCGAGTAGCCGCCGTTCGAGAGACTCGCGCCGAACCGAGCGCACGGTCCGGACTCCTCGACGAAGCGTTCAGTATCCGACCGAAGGGGGCGGAAAGCCGCGCTTTTAGCGCTCCGTGAGTCCGACGGATCTGATCTCGACGCCGACCGGGTCGTCGGCGTGCTGGTTGATCCGCTCGTGTAACGTATCAGCTAGCTCAGAAGGGATCTCCCCCTGGGGCCCCCCGATGGTGAGGGTCACGCGCTCCGGGCCGATGAACGGATAGTTGTCGTCCATAATGACCTCGAACTCGAGGAGCTGGTATTCGGCGAACTCGTCCTCGGAGAGGACCGTCTCGACCTCGCCGCGGGCGTTCTCCTCGAAGGTCGCGACGGCGTAGGATGAGTAGGTGATGGCACCGAGGAACACGGCGAAGACGAGAACGATCACGGCCAGGCCGATCACTCGCTTGCGGACCCGCTGTTGTATCTCACCGATCGAGAACAGGTTCTCCGGACGGTAGCCCGCCCACCACAGCGTGAGGAGACCGGCGAGGTTCACCGAGAGAACGTTGACCAGCACGAGCGCGGTCGACCCGATTGCGGCCGAGGGCTGGCCCCAGGCGATGGCGATACCGGCCGCCGCCGCGGGCGGAATCAACGCCGCTGCGATCATGACCCCAACGAGGGCGACGGAGGTTCCCGTCGCGATACTGATGATCCCCGCGACGCCGGCACCGAGGGCGATCGCGAGCGAGAGCAAGTCCGGCGCGAGTCGCTCGGAGATTTCGTCGACCCCGCTGATGTTGAGCCCCGGCGGAACGATGTTCGTCATCCTGACCATCCAGGCGAAGACCGCCGCTGCACCGATCGCGAGGACGATACCGATGATCTGATAGTAGAGACTGTGCTTGAACAGCTCTTCGTCGTCGATCACCGAGCCGACGCTCAATCCGAGTGCCGGACCGATCAGCGGCGCGATTACCATCGAACCGACGACGACGGCCGGAGAGTCGAGAAAGAGCCCCGCCGTCGCGACCACGGCGCTGATGACCGTCATGATCGCATAGACCGCGAACGTGGGCGTCAGTGAGTCCGCTTCGGCCTGCAGCTCCTGTCTCGAGATCCGGTCGCTCTCGACGTCGCCGTTCTCGTACTCCTCGCGCAAGGACTCGAAGCGGCGAGAGATGACCGTTTCCGCGTCGACGACGACCGTGTACGCATCGTCGTCGATGCCGGCGTCCTGTAGCTCGTCGAGAACGGGTTCGACCGCCGGTGACGGGAGCGGGAAGTAGATAACCGCCGTATAGTCCCGATTGCTGTTCTCGTCAGTGAGGACGTAATCGATCTTCCGATCCTCGAGCGTGTCGACGATCGTCTCTCGCTTGCCCGTCGGAACCGTCAGCTGTACGAGCCGCACACCTCTGGCTGAGAACCTCGGGGGACATAACTTGGGGCGCTTTCGGCTCCCAGTCGGTCGCTTTCGCGACGGAGCGCCGCCGGCGTCCGACGTCGGTAACTCCTGAGCGGTCTACACCAATACAGATCTGTGTCAACGGAGCACAATTAGACCATGCACCGACGGCTCGCACCGTGGTTTGGTACCCTCGTACTGGCGCTGGTCGCAGGCTTTCTCGCCGTTTCCGGACATGGCGCCATCGCGGACTCCGTTATCGCCGTCCTGCTATCGGGGCTCGTCGCAGCGGCGATGCTGTCGATCGTCGGCGGGACCGTCGAGTCCATCACGATCGGCCCGCGCACGCTCCGGTGGAACGTCCTCCTTGGCGCTGCAGACATTATCATCGCGGTCGTCGTCCTGTCGGGCCTACGAACCTTTGGCACCGGCAGAACCGAGGGGGGACTCTTTGCGATTTCGGCGATTATCGGCGGTCTGTCGCTCGCCTGGTTCGGTCTCCAGATCGCTCGAGAGAGCCATCACGTCGACCTCGAGCCCGCACCGTCCCGGGAGCGACTCCTCGGAATCGCCGCGCTTGCGCTCGCTTCGATGGCCGGCGGACTCCTCGTCGCAACCGTCGTTTGACCGCGGTTCGGACCGCCCGCTCGAGCCCGCACGGATCGCCAGTTCGAGCCCGCGTTGATCGGCCCCTTTCACGGAGTATAAACCCGCGACCGCCGTACAACTGCTTATGTTCGATACCCGCCCAGACCGCGAGGCCGAGGTCGTCCTCGTCGGTCGCTCCAACGTGGGCAAGTCGACGCTCATGCGCGAGTTGACGGGCCACAGCTTCGACACCGGCGGCAAACCCGGCGTCACCCGTGAACCGAACCACTACGACTGGGCCCCGGAGGATTTCGTCATCACCGATCTGCCCGGCTTCGGCTTCATGAGCGGCGTCCACGAGGACCACCGCGAGGCGATCAAGACCGGTATCGTCCACTATCTCGAGGAGTACGCCGACAACGTCCTCGTCGCGGTGCTGGTCGTCGACGGCAAGAGCGTTATCGACATCATCGACCGTCACTCCGGCCCCGACGAGATTCCCTACGACGTCGAGATGTTCCACTTCCTGCGGGAACTCGACGTGCCGACCGTCGTCGCCGTCAACAAGATGGACAAGGTCGACGACCGCGACGAGCGACTCAACGAACTCTGTGACCGTCTCGGCTTGCTCCCGCCGTGGAAGCAATGGCAGGAGACGATCGCCCCAATCACCGCTAAAAACGGCCAGATCAGTTCGCTCGAGGAGGCCGTTCGCGACCACCTCCACGAGCAGAACCGGGACGATCTGTTCAAGTTTTTCTAGAACTGCAACCCACGTTCGAAGACGCCGCGCCCTCCAAATCGGTCGTCGGCCCGCTCGAGCCGTCCTCCTGTCCACCGGAATCGGTGGGTCTTCGACGCCACTCGAGAACTGCACCGGTATCGGCGCTCGAACAGTCAAGTAGGTCGAAGCCGTACGGTCATCCGTGTTTATCGACCCCGAAAAACTCGAGATTCGCTTGCGCGACGAGTTCGGCGGGACGATGGGCCAGTCCCGCGTGGTCGTCCGGCAGGCCGTCGATCTCGCGGACTCCGGCCAGTACCAGGCCGACGTCGGAGCGACGCTGACGAACGACGTCGTCATCGAGGAGCTTTCGGACGCGCCCGACGGCTCTCCGACCGAGCGGTGGAACTGGTGGATCGGCTCGCTCGAGATCGCCTACGGCGGCTACGGACAGTTCGGAATTCGTCGATATCAGAATCAGGAGTGAGGGTTCGGTTTTGCTGTTTCGAGTGGTATTCCCTTCGAACCGAAACATCTTTTCCCGCCCCTGACTGACTGGTTAGTCAGTGAGTACAGACGACACCCGGGACGCGATCATGCTGGCGACCTACGAGGCACTCTGCGAGGAGGGCTACAGTGATCTCACCGCCCAGTCGATCGCCGACCGAACCGACCGCAGCAAATCCGCGCTCTTCTATCACTACGACTCGCGCGAGGCTCTCGTCGCGGACTTTATCGAGTACCTGATCGAGGGGTTCGACGCGCGGGTCGAGCAGACTCGCGAGCAGCCGCCGCTCGAGCGACTCGCGGCGTTCGTCGACTGGTTCCTTGCCGATCCCGACGACGATGACCTGGCGTTCCACACGGCCTTCCTCGAGCTCCGAGCGCAGGCGCCGTACAACGATGTCTACCGCGAGAAGCTCCGCGAAAGCGACGATATCCTCCGGACCGCCGTCGAGGATATTCTTCGAGACGGTATCGATACGGGCGACTTTCGAGCGCACGATCCGGAGTCCGTCTCGGCGCTCTTGCTGGCCTCGTTCGACGGCGCGCGGATCCGCCAGTTCACGCTCGGCCGCGACGAGTACCTCGAGACGGTCAGAGCGGAGACCGTCGATCGCGTCCTCGCCGATGTTCTCACAGCGGACGTCGAGTTTCCCGACGAGGCGAGTTTCGAGTTTCCGCGCGACGATCGGCTCGTGGACGGCGAGGCGACGGACGCAGCGGACGACGACCGGACCACGGACGCGGAGAGCGATACCGAGACCGAAGCGTCGAACGCGGAGGGTGATCCCACGGAATGAGCGAAGCGACAGACCGGTCGGTCGATGTCACCGACGGTGAACTGTTCAAGCCGCTCATGGTGCTGTCGGCGCCGATCGTCGCCTCGCAGATCCTCAACGTCGGCTACAATCTGGCTGACACCTACTGGGTGGGTCGCCTCGGCGGGGACGCCATCGCGGCACTGTCGTACTCTTGGGCGGTCGTCTTCCTGATGATCAGTGTCGGCGGCGGGCTCACCGTCGCCGGGACGGTCCTCATCGCCCAGAACAAGGGAGCAGGAAAAATCGGCACGGCGAGTCACCTCGCCGGCCAGACGCTCTCGTTCGTGACGGTCGTCGCCCTCGCGTTCGCGGCCGTCGGCTACGTACTGACGCCGTGGCTCATGCAGATGGTCGGCGCCGCACCCGGCGGCGATGCCTACGCCTACGCCGTCAGCTACACTCGGATCATGTTCGTCGGCATCGTGTTCATGTTCTGGTTTTTCATCTTCGACGCGCTCTCCCGCGGCTGGGGAGACACCAGAACGCCGCTCTACCTGATGGCCATCAGCGTCACGCTCAACGTGCTCATCGACCCGTTCCTGATCCTCGGCTTCGACGGGAACCCGTTGTTCGTCTGGGTCGGAGCGACGAGTCTCGAATCCTCCCTCTACGCCGCCACCGGCTTCGATGGCTGGGGTGTCGACGGGGCCGCAGTCGCGACGATCTTCTCCCGCGGCGTCGCGGCCGCCATCGGCCTCACGCTGCTGTTCACCGGTCGAGTCGGGCTCCAGCCCTCGCTCTCGGACCTCTGGCTCGACTGGGGGACGGTCCGACAGATCCTCGACATCGGCGCGCCGATCGCGACCGAGCAGGGCTTTCGCGCGTTCGGTATCACCGTCCTGACGGCGATCATCGCGCTCGCGGGTACCGAAGCCGTCGCGGCCTACGGGATCGTCACGCGCCTCTCCTCGTTGCTGTTCATGCCCGCGCTGGGGCTCGCCCGCGGAACTGAGACGGTCGTCGGACAGAACCTCGGCGCTCAGCAGGTCGACCGCGCCAAGCAGGCGGTCAAACTCAGTTCGATCGTCGTCGCCTCGATATTTGCGGTCGTCATCGCCGTCGCCTATCAGTTCGCCGAGCCGATCGTCGCGATCTTCATCGAGGCGGGAACCGAAGACGCCGATCTGGTGATCGAGTACGCGAAGGCGTACGTCCTCATCGCCGGCCCCTCCTACGTCTTCCTCGGCATCTTCCAGATCCTGCTGGGCGGGCTCCGCGGCAGCGGCTCCACCCGAGCCGCGATGGTGCTCTCGGTACAGGAGCTGTGGCTCTGGCGGATTCCGATTGCAGCCGTTGCGCTTATCGTCCTCGACATGGGCGTTTTTGGCGTCTGGTACGCCGTCGCCATCTCGTACGTCCTGTCGACGATCACCACCGCGGCCTGGTTCCTGCGCGGGACCTGGACCGACGACGTCGTGACCGACGAGTCGCCGACGCCCACACCCGGTGATTGACGTGACCGAACACGATTTCCACCCCAGCCGACGTATCGCCCGCGCGACCCCAGACAGTCCGGGCGGCGAACTGGCGGCGCGGATTCGTACGCTCGCTGCCGAGTCCGTTCCGGCGCGTGACCGGTCGCTTCCCGCCGCGTTGTGTACCGTCGCCGCCGAAGTCGGCTTCGAGGACGCGAACGGGACCGATTCGGCGAACGCGACCGCGTTCGCGGACGTTCTCGAGCCGGTCGTCACGACGGTTACGCTCCTCGAGGGCTACGTCTCGCTGCGACTGACGCTGGTGGACGACGCCGAGGCGCTGGCGGACTGGAGTATGCCGACGGTCGACCGAGACGACGCCATCCTCGCGAGCGACTTCCTCCACGCCAGTGCGTATGCGACGGTCGCAGAGACGCCAGTTTCCGACCGCCGGCGTCTCGAGCTGTATCGCCTGCTGCTCGAGGGATCGACGACGCTCACCCGGCAGTATCTGGCTCGCTCCGACGCGGACGAGCTCGTTGCACCAAACGAACGCGTCGATACGGCCGAGCGCACTGACCCGGCTGTGTGCGCTGATACGGACGAGACCGTAGACGGTCGCTTCGAGGCGCCAGCGACGCTCGCCGAAACGGCGGCTGCGATCGGTTCGACGGCCGTCGATGCCTCGGCCGAAACACGGACGGCGCTGCGCCAATATAGTCACGCGATGATGACCGCACTCGCGACCCAGTCGTCGGCGACGTCCGACGACGATCCCCAGGCGAGCGCCGCTCGCGTGCTCTTCGACCCGACGTGCCAGCACGCGGTCGTGACCGACGCGGAACTCGCGTACGCGACGCCGGCCGTCGAGCGGTCCCTCGAGCGAGCGCGGACGGCACTCGAGGCGCTCGCCGACGACGCCGCCGGTACCGACGTCTCGTCACCGCTCGGTCGACTCGAGCGAGCGACGCGGGTTCCGTTCCACCGGGAGTGAGGATCGACCGATGAGCGAACTCTCGAGACCGATCTGGCCTGCCTACCCACTGTCGGCGTTCGTCGCGGGGCTCGGCCACTGCTATCTCGGCCAGTGGAAACGCGGGGCGATCTGGTTCGCGTGCTATGCGCTTGCGCTCGCCTTCCTCTCCGCCCGGACGCTGTCGGGCGCGTTCGACTTCGGCGAGCCGTTCGTCGTGACGGCGCTGCAGTTCGAGTCGGTCGCCTACATCGATGTCGCGGTCCCGCTCGCCGTGTTGGTGATCTGCCTGCTCGACGTCTACCTCATCGGGCTCACGAGACGGACGGCCGCGAAGACGACCCCGCCGTCGGCATCGAACGGCTCCTGAGGCGGGGCTCGAGGGCGGTCCGATAGCCGGCGATTGCTACACCTTTTTTGCCGTGTGAGACGAACAACAGGTATGGCTCGTTTCGGGACACTCCTGCTCAAGGGGGCCGGAGCCCTCCTCCTCGCGTTCATCGCACTCAGCGTGATCGCCGCCGTCGTCAGTATCGTCCTCTCGATCGTCGCGACCGTCGTCGCAGCCGTCGTGACGCTCGCGATTCTGGCGGTCGTCGTGCTGGCGGTCGTCGGTCTCGCCTCGCTGTTCCGCGACGAGGGGGCGACCGTCGACTCGGCGTACGCGTCCGGCCGTTCGGATCGGTCGGCCGAGACCGAAGCGCCGGCGGACCGACTTCGATCCCAGTACGTCGAGGGGAAACTCAGCGAGGACGAGTTCGAGCGCGAACTGGATCGGCTACTCGAGGACGATCTCGGCCGGGACAATGGACTCGGACACGAACGCTCGAGCGCTCGCCAGTCGACCGATCGAACGCGACTTCGGGATCGCTAAGCAGGCTCCTGCTGACTAGCGGTCGTCTGCAACGGTACCTGCCGTCGAAATCCTCCGTTTCGAGCGGTTACACCCGTGAAACGGTCAGTCACCGCAGTCACGAGCGGCGTGAACGCGTCCGAGTGCTACAGGTCGGGTGGTGAGCGGATAACGCTGAGCCAAAAGAACTCGAACGAGCGTACGAGTGAGATAAAATCGTCCGGAGTGACCGGCTTCGTGAGATAGGCGTTGGCTTCGAACTCGGACGTTTGGATGAGCTCTTCGCCGACGTCGGAGCCCGTTAATACGATGACGGGAATCCGGCTCAACGCCGCATCTTCTTTCATCCCACGGAGGACTTCCTCGCCAGTCGCTCGGGGAAGGTGCCAATCCAGCAGTACGATGTCCGGTCGCGGAGCGTCCGTGAACTCGCCACGCTGAGTAACGAAATCGAGCGCCTCTCGGTGATCTGTAGCGACGTGGAACCTATTCAGGATATGTGCGTCCGAGAACAGCTCCTGTACGAGCCGAGCATCTCCGGGGTTATCTTCGACCAACAGGATCTCCACCTCCTGACCGGAAGCGGAGGGTTGAGAATCCATTGAACAGTGTATGTCGGTGGAGAGTTTAATCATCTCGGTCGCCGTACTGCGCGATCTGCAATGCAAACGGGCTGTACTCACAACAGCGGGTTCCCCTACACCACGTCTCGAGACCTGTTAGCGTACGCGCGCTCGAAAGCAGCTACCGATCCGTCGACGTCGGTTACGGAACTGCCGCGGTCGAACGTCAGAACCGATGGAGGAAAACGGATCGAGCACCGACGTTCCCCCAATGAAACTCCGCTTTCTCGGTGGCGCTCGCGAGGTGGGCCGCAGTGCAATCCTCGTGAACGACGCCCTCCTCCTCGATTTCGGGATGCTGACGGCCAGCCCGCCGCAGTTTCCGGTCGAGACGCCGACCCCCGAGGCGGTCGTCGTCTCCCACGGCCACCTCGATCACGTCGGCACGGTACCGGCGCTGCTTTCGGGCGACGCCCGGCCGCCGATCCACTGGACGCCGCCGACGTACGAACTGACGATGACGCTCGCTCGAGACACGCTCAAACTTCACGGTGGGACGTTTCACTGCCCATTTACCGAGACCGACCTCCGACGCGTCACACAGGTTTCAGAGACCCACGGCTATCGCGAGACGTTCGAGGCGGCCGGCCACGAGGTCACGTTCTACAACGCCGGCCACATTCCGGGCAGTGCACACGTCCTCGTCGATGACGGCGAGACTCGGCTCCTCTATACGGGTGATTTCCACATCGACGACCGGTCAGGTACGGGCGGCAACGTCGCCTCGAACCGAGGGGAGAATCCCGCCGAACCCGTCAGCGGCCAGCGACTGGTCGCGGGCTCGAGCGCACGCCCCGAGGCAGACGTCGTCCTCTGTGAGAGCACGTACTCCGACGTCGAACACGAGGACCGGGCCGTCGTCGAGAAGCGATTCGCCGAGAGCGTCGAGACGACACTCTGGGAGGGTGGCACGGTCGTCGTCCCCGCGTTCGCGATCGGCCGCACGCAGGAGCTGATGCTCGTCTGTGCGGCCCACGACATTCCATGTTACGTCGACGGCATGGGGAAGGAGGTGACCGAGATGCTCCGACAGCACCCCGACTTCGTCCGCGATTCCGAGGCGTTCAGGCGGGCCGTCTCCCACGCCCGGTTCGTCACCGGTCGCGACGGCCAGCGCAAGCGGATCGTCGACCAGACGGCGGCGATCATCACCACCAGCGGGATGCTCTCGGGCGGCCCGGCGATGACCTACATTCCCGAAATTCGCGGGAATCCGACGAACAAGATCACGATGACCGGCTACCAGGTCGAAGGGACGCCGGGTCGCGACCTCCTCGAGACCGGCCGCGCCGAGATCGACGGGCGCGTGATGCCCGTCAGCGCACAGGTCGAGCAGTACGATTTCTCCGCGCACGCGGATCGAGACGGCGTGCTCGAGTTCCTGGAGTCGTACCGCGAGAGTCCGGTGCTCGTCAACCACGGTGATCGGTGCGAGGCGTTCGCTGAGGAACTACGGGGCGAGGGGTTCGACTCGACCGCGCCCGAACTCGGCGAGACCGTGACGGTGTGACGAGTCGGCCGTCGTTTCGCACTCGAGAACGCAATTGCCCCGCCCCATCCAGGACAAAACAGTTGTTTCCTCCGTGGTTAGTACAGATCGTGTCAGTATCGGGACACCCTTCGGTATCTCCGACCACTGTCGAAAACCGCGTGCTGCATACAGAGTATGGGTTCAGCAAACAGCCGAAAATGGTTTTGTATGTGATGGAAGCAACTCGAATAGATTGTCGCATCGCTATCCGATGACGCGAACGACTCAATGCAAGTGAAAAGGCGGTCCGCAGAATGGACTATTCACCAGCCTGCAACTGATGCTCTCATTCATTGTCTGCACGGCGGTCAGTGGTTGCATGGATTGCACAAAATGACTATATCGCCTTCTGCATCGTCTCTCGACATGAGGCGAAATGAATTATGGCCGACATCCAGCAAGGCAGTCCAGAAAAAGAAATAGCGACAGTTACGTCCACAGACGGGACTGAAATTGCGTACGAGCGGTCGGGAAGTGGTCCGCCGCTCGTACTCGTCCACGGGGCTATCTTTGATCGGACGATATGGGAACTCGGGGACGTCCGTTCTACGTTTGCGGAACATACCACGGTCTACGCCATGGACCGACGAAATCACGGCGACAGTGAATCCTCTGACGATGTCAGTGTGGAGGCACAGTTTGACGACGTGGTCGCGGTCGTCGAGTCAATCGACGACCCAGTACACCTACTTGGTCATTCCGCAGGAGCCAACTTCGCACTGGGTGCGGCCCCGCGAATCGACAATCTGCGTAGCTTGATCTTGCACGAGCCCGCCGGTGAACCATCTGATGAGGATAGAGACGTCATCGAAGAGATGATGGCGTTGTTAGACGAGGGGCAGAACGAGCAGGCGCTCGCACTGTTCCTCGGCGACTTCGCTCAATTCTCGTCGGATGAACTTGATGAGCTTCGCTCGGCACCGATATGGGATACGCACACAGATACGTTTCATCAAACGCTGCTGCCCTTGATAGAAGCGCACGGGGAGGTCGAATCAGATCTCACGCCGTTTGAAGACCTTTCTACGCCGACGTTACTTCTCGTCGGGAGTGAGAGCGGGTGGCTCAAAAATATGGCCGAAGAACTCCACGACACGTTGCCGAACAGTCGACTCGCTACCTTCGAGGGACATGGACACGCACCGCATTTGGTCGCACCAGACCGCTGCGCCGATAAGGTGCTGTCCTTTATCGGCGAGGTAGACTAAATAGAAGCTTTCACTCACACTATCTATGTAGTAAATTTAACTTTTCGAGAACGCGATGCGCCATTTTTTGAGAGGAGGTTGATAATCCGGTTGTAGCCCCGGCAACAACGTTCTTTCTCCTAACCGATTACCACTTTCATAGATCGAGCCAAATCTTGTGCTGCATTCGCGCTGTGTCTCTTCTACGGCAGCGAGAACACATGTCTCAACTGGCAGAAAACCCGGCGGTAAGTGCGCCCAGCAAGCGAACGGAGTGCCTTCGAACCCGGCCGTATCGACCGGGACGCCAAACTACTCCATCAACCCGCCACTCGGTTCGTCCGAATGAGTCGCTCGAGTGCCGAGTATCGTCACGAGTACGGCCTCGTCGCCGTCGCGGCACTGAGCTACACCTGCCTGATGTTCGTCTGGTTCTCGCTGCCGGCGTACTTGTCGGTGATCATCGACGATCTGGGGCTCTCGAGTACGCAGGCGGGGATGCTCGCCGGCGCGGTGCCGCTGACGTACATCCCGCTCGCACTCTTTTCGGGGATCGCGGTCGATCGAATCGGTCCCGGACGGAGTCTCGCAGTCGGCGTGGTGATCTACGGGCTCGCCCAGATCGGTCGCAGTATCGCCCCCGGGTTTCCGTCGTTGCTCGCCGCGACGCTCCTGCTCGGCGTCGGCGCGACGGCGATCACCTTCGGGCTCCCGAAACTGGTCGGCGTGCTCTTTCCGCCGACGAAGACCGGTCGCCCGTCCGCGATCTACCTCGTCGGCGCGTCGGCGGGGTCGGCGCTCGTGTTCGCGGTCGGCCGGCCGGTGCTGGGCCCGTGGCTCGGCGGCTGGCGAGCGCTGTTCTTCTGGAGCGGCGTCGTCTCCGTCGTCTACGGACTGGGCTGGCTGCTCGTCGCCCGCCGGGCGCGGATCGACGACCGGATGGCCGACGACGACTCCTTCTCGCTCGAGTCGGTCGTCGCCGACCTTCGACTGGTGCTCTCGCATCGCGAGCTCCAGTTGGTCGTCGTCATCGGGACGATGTACCTGCTGCTCAATCACGGACTACAGGGGTGGCTGCCGACGCTGCTCGAGTCCCGCGGGTTCTCGGCCGGGCTGGCCGGGCAGGCGACGAGCCTGCTGATCGGGGCCTACGTCGTCGGCGTGCTAACGGTGCCCGAACTGGCGGATCGGTTCGAGGCCCGGCATTCCGCCCTGATGGGCTGTGGAACCGTTGCCTTCCTCGGTCTCCTGGGGGTGATCGTCGGCGACACCGGGGCGCTGGTCGTCGTCGGCATCGTCGTGACTGGCCTGGGGGTCGGCGGCGTCTCACCGCTCGTCCGGGCGATTCCGCCGGATCTCGAGGGGATCGGCGCGCGACTCACGGGCACCGCGGTGGGCTTTATTTTCGCCGTCGGCGAGATCGGCGGCTTCTTCGGCCCGATGCTCATCGGCGTCTTCCACGACGCGACGGGGTCGTTCGTCCCCGGGCTGGCGATGCTCGCGGGCGGGGCGCTGGTCGTTGTTCTCGCTGGAGGGGGGCTGCAACGACGGGCTGAATGACGTCCGCAATACTTTGGTATTACGGGACGTATTACGTCCCTGTCGTCGAGCACGGGAATCCACGAGATGCGAATATCCTCGGTGTCTCGCGGCGCGCCGAGTGCAAGCGCGACGACTCGCTCTTCGCCGTCGTTTCGGCCGGACTGGAACTCGCCGGGCGCAAAGCGGATCGCCTCGTTTTCGGCGACAGTGATTTCCACGGGGTCGCTGCCGGAGCCGTCCGAGGGTACCTCGAACGTCGCTTCGCCCTCGAGGACGACGAACACCTCCTCCTGATCGAAGTGGGCGTGGATCGAGCCGCTGAATCGCTCGCCAGGCTCGAGGATGTAGCGCGTGATCGCGACGTGTTCGGTTCCCAGAGGGTCGGACAGGGGGCGTCGATCCGCGTGCAACTCCTCGTCGTACGGTCTCGGCTCGAGGTCGTCGATCGCGACGCGGTTCATGGAAGCCGTTCGACGTGTTGGCACAAAGTAGCTTTCGAGACGACTAGTTCCCCCGCGAAGCATTATGCCGCTCGCTGGTGTCACCCGCCTATGGCGACGTCACCACGCACCAACCTGCTCCGACGGACGCTCGAGGACGATGCCGTCGCGCTCGGCATCCTCGAGAACACCTACAGTCCCATCCTCGTCGAGTTCTACGGCGAACTCGGCCTCGACTTCGTCTGGATCGACCTCGAGCACGCCGGTCCGAGTCCGTTCGACGGCGAGCGACTGGACGACCTGCTCCGCGCGGCGAACGTGACGGGGACGGAACTGCTCGTTCGGCTGCCCGAACCCGATCCGGGTATGGTTCGGAAGACGCTGGACGCCGGCGTCCGGACCCTGTTCGTCTCGCGGATCGAGACGGCCGAGGAGGTCCGGCGGGCCGTGGAAGCGTCTCGGTTCGAGTACGATGGCGACCCCGGTAAGCGAGGGTTTGCGAGCCCCCGCGCGAGTCGGTGGGGGACGACCGACGACTACGCCGGCACCGAGGACGACGAGGTCGTCGTCGGCGTGACGATCGAGAACCCGACCGCAGTGGCGAACATCGAGGATATTCTGGCGGTTCCGGAACTCGGGTTCGTCTTCGCCGGCCCGCTCGATCTCGCGGTGTCGCTGGGTCATCCCGGGGAGCCGACCCACGAGGCGGTCGAGGAACAGATCGAGGAGATTCGGGGCGTGGTGCGTTCGTGGTTCGCCGAGTACGAGGGACTCGAGTAACGTGCGTTCGGCGCTCGTATCACGTGAGCGGCTCATTCGCGTAACGTGAGCGGCTCGCTCGAGGAGCGACGGATGCGCAGATCGGGGCTGTAATCGCTGGCGGACAGGGGATCTAATCGCTGGCGGACAGGGGATCTAATCGCTGGCGAGTCGGCCCGCCGAAGAACGTCAGTGCGATTGGCTCGAACTCAGCGGTCGTCGGCCGTCTGGCGCGCCGGCGGTGTCTTCGACATCACTTGCCCCCACTTGTCGCGGTTGTCCGCCACCTGTCGGTAGCCCCACTCGCGAATCTGCCCGTAGTCCTCGAAGTTTCGGAGGAACTCGATCGTGTTTCCGACGGGACCGTTCTCGTCGTACCGGCGCAACGCCTCCTCGATCGACGCGCCACAGGAGTAGCGGGCGCCTTCGGTCAGGAAGTGCGAACATTCCTCGTAGTGTTCTGGCAGTCGCTCCTGCAGGTCGGGGTGGTCCGGCAGGTCGCTGAAGCCGACGATCCGGATTGCCGTGCGGTCGTCGAAGTAGTCGGCCCACCACGTACAGAAGCCGCAGTCGTCGTCGTAGACGAGGGTCGGCTCGATCATACGTCGACATACGTCCTCGAGACAGTAACGTTTGGCCCGGTTTCGCTCGCACCGAGAGCGAAGCGATCGGGTGGCGCGATTACTGGACGGGTAAATTCTTGGGCCGGGAGGTTGACTCGAGGCCGCTATATCGGTATCGAGCCGTCGCGGTGACTCGACGGGCGTGACCGGCCGCGCGGCGCGTCGGTCGTCGATTACTCCTCTTCGGGTGCATCGACGAGCACGCCGGGGTTCATTACGCCCGCGGGGTCGAGGACGCCCTTTACGGCGCGCAGCGACTCGCCGTAGTTCTCGGGGATCTGTTCTGCGTACCACTCCCTGTGATTTCGTCCGACTGCGTGATGGTGCGTCGGGGTCAGGTCGTACTCCATGACGGTGTCGAGACCGGCGCGTTTGATTCGCCGCCACTGTTCGATCCGGCGATCGGGGTCGGCGTCGCCGGGGGCCTGGAACGTGTAGTAGACGGCCGGCCCGTCCGGATAGACGTGTGAGAATCGGGTCGAGACGTGTCCCATCCCGCACTCGGGCTCGAGTACCTCGTCGAACGCGGCGAGCATCGCCTCGTGGAACGCGGGGAACCGATCCCAGGTCACCGCGGTTTCGACGGTGCCGCGGACGACGCAGAGCGGGATCGCTGCGTTGCCCGCACCACCCATCTGGAAGGCTCGCCCCCACCGGACCACGTCGCTGTCGGGCGAGCGGCTGCAACCGTAGCCCTCCCCGTGGTGATCCGGGCCGTCCGGACAGTCACCGCCCGCTTCCTCGCAGATCTCGAGGGCGCGCTCGATCGCCCCCTCCGTCGGCCCGTCGGTGGACTCGAACCCGAGGACGACCATGTCGCGATCGACGTCCTCGAGGCCGTACATCGTCGTCTCCACGCGATCGTGGAGACGACAGTTCGCGGGGTAGAGCTTCGCCTGGACGATTCTCCGGATCGCTGCCGCGGCCTTGAGGACACCGTCGAAATAGACCGCGGCCTCCGAACGGTATCGCGGTCGCGGTTCGACCTGCATCCACGCTCGCGTGATCACGCCGAGGCTCCCCTCGGAACCACAGACGAGTCGGTTCGCGTCCGGTCCGGCGCCGTGGGCCGGGAGCCGCTGGGTTTCGAACGCGCCCGCCGGACAGATCATCCGAACGCTCTCGACGAGTTCGTCGATATGGGTGTACCTGGTCGCGTAGTGGCCGCCGGATCGCGTCGCGATCCAGCCGCCGAGTCCCGACAGCTCGTAGGATTGGGGATAGTGCCGGAGGTGGAGCCCGTGCGCCTCGAGCTGGTCGTTGATATCCGGCCCCATAGTCCCGCCTTCGATCAGCGCGGTTCTGGATTGCTCGTCGACCTCGAGAACGTCGTTCAGGTTGCGGAGGTCGAGTGCGACCGTCCCCGCGTAGTCGGCGCGGTTCTCACCTGCAGGTGGACTCGTGCCACCGGCAACGCCCGTCCCGCCGGTCACCGGCGTCACCGCGACTCGCCGGTCGGTGGCCCACTCGAGGACGTCCTCGACGTCCGTCTCGGTCCGCGGCTGGGCGACGACGTCCGGCGCGGGCGAGAAGTCGCCGTGAAACGCCCGGATGTTCTCCGGCGGGGCCATGCCGTACGTTCGTCTCGCTCTGACGGCCCGGTTAGACGTACAGAACGAATCGAGGTGGTCAGGGGCCTCGATCTCCGGCTCGGGGATCGTCGCCTCGGCTATCGGCGTCGGCTCGAGAACGGGCCGCTCCGGAAAGTCGAGGACGGACTCGAGGAACGCCTTCCGATCCCGAAGACCGTCCTCGTCGATCAGTTCGTTCTCGAACCCCCATCCCCAGCGGCCTCGCGGCGTCGAACTCACGGGTGGCCCCCGCTTGAGGGATCGGTGGCGCGTCCGTTCGTGTACTGTGACATTGTATCACACGACATGGGCGTACGTCCACGTAAGCTGACATAACTATTGTGCCGCGTTGGCGGGCCGTTCTCGGCGGTGGGAGGTCTCACCGGGCGTCACACCGCCCCCTCGAGACCGCAGCCGTTCGTATCGGGCTCGACGGCACCGTCGAGCCGCCAGAACATTATTGGTGTCCGTGACTAATCGAGACCCATGAGTAGCGCGGCGCGGCCGCTTTCGGAACCACAGGTGCTGGCCCACACCAAGCGGCGGCTCTTTCCGGCCGAGGGGGAGGAGGACGGACCGTCCTACGTGGTTGCCGACACCCAGTTCTCGAAAGACGAGTGGCTCCCCGGCCAACCCGTTACGCCGGCTGTTCGGGAGTGCCTCGCGCCGTTCAACCACGTCCGGATCGGCGGCGGCTATCCGGATCTCGTGGGGGTGCGCAGCCTCGAGTCGGACCTCCTCGCCGTCGAACGGGTGGGCGACGAGCCGCCGCTGATCGCCATCGAGGCGAAGGGGGAGACGAGCGACGGCGTGAATACCCAGCTCGGGATCGTCCAGGCCTACGACCGGCTCCACGAGGCCAACGCGGCGTACCTCGCCGCGCCTGCGGCTGCCATCACGGAGACCGATCGGACGCTCGCGCGGGAGCTGAACGTCGGCGTGCTGGGCGTCGATGCGACGGGGAGCGTGGACGCCCTCGAGGTCCCGCGGGTCGTCGGCAATCGGACCTCGAGCGAGGCGACGGCGCTACGGTTTCAGGCCGGCGCACAGGGCGTCGCGGACAAATCGTTCGGGCTGAATCACCCGAAGAACTACCTCGGCTATCCGCTGGCACAGTACGCGGAGGGCGACACCGACGCGTTGCTCTCGGAGTACAAGGTCGTCAGCGCCGTCGAGAGCGCCAGACAGGGAGCCGCGTTTCTGGGACTGATCGAGGACGGCCCGCGCGGAATCCAACTCACGTCGCTGGGCCAGGAGGTCGTCCGATTCGCGAACGCCCGCTGTGGCTCCGTCGAGGGCGCACTCGAGGAGTTCGAGGACTGGTACCGATCGCGAACACGGTTCGTCGATCTCGCACCCGAGTGGGGCCAGCTGGCCCGTCGAGTGGTGTTCGAGTACCCCGCGACGGAGCTACTCGTCACCGAGTTGCAGGCCATGCACGACGACTGGCAGCCGGAGCCGTCGCTCGTGGATCTCGTCGAGCACCTGCACACGGTTCATCCGACCTTTACCGTGGAGCTGTTCGTTCGCGGTGACGACGACGTTCGACGGCGTGTGTTGACCGAAGATGGGGCGCTGCGACGCGAGGCGCTCACGGACGGACACGTCTACCACTCGCCCACCGTGTTTCAGCTGAAGGCGATGCTCTACCACGCCGGGATTCTGACCGAGCGCGGACGGGAGCCGAATCGACTCGAGCCGCTCGAGGATGTCTGGGCGCTTCGAGAGCCGGTCTGATTGACCCACCCGGCGATACGGTCCCGCACCAACCCTTTTCTACGCTGTTGGAACACGAGCCGCCATGAGCTACGGTCTGGATCCCACGGAGGAGTACGGCGGATCGACCACGGTTCGGCTCCTCGAGAACGGATCCACACGGAAGACCTCAGCTAGATGACTGTGCGATCGAACGTCGAGTTAGCGTCTTCGGTCCATAGACGACTACCACCACGATTGCGACGAGGAGCGCTAGCGCTGCTGGAAGGAGTTCTCCGATGGCCCCGTGGGGAACGAGTTCGCCGCTGAAGTTTCCCGAGAAGTGAAACAGTACCGCCCCGAGGATACTGCGTCCCGTGTTGTTGTAGATCCAGGTGTAGAGGATCGAGATGATCACTGCTCCAACCATGAATTCCAGGAACGGGAGCGATAGCACGCCGAGTCCGGCCTGGTAGGTTCCCTGCATGAAAAACAGGGGCACGTGCCAGACAGCCCAGACGAATCCGAGAATCAGGCTCGCGCCCAACGCGTTCCAGCGTGCTTGCAGCCCATCAAGTGCGTATCCGCGCCAGCCCAGTTCTTCTGGTAGCGGGCCGAAAAACACCATGAAAACCACGTACGGGATGATTGATACCGGATCGACGGCAAACTCGGCCGCTCGCTCGAACGCTGGTACCGTGTCGCCAGCGAGAACGCCCAACAGCAGCGCGAGGCCGTTCAGGACCGGAACTAACAGGAAGATCACGGCGTACCAGCGCAGTCCGATCCGCCGGACGTCGACGAGCCGTCGCCAATAGTCTCTCCGATGCTTCTTCTCGGCAGCCCGAAAGAGCAAGCAGATGGCTGCACCCGGAACGCCGAGCCCGCCGGCGGCGAACAGGAGCACGCCGGGCATCGCGAACGGTTCGTACTCGAGGACGATCAGCGGTATCCAGAAGAGGTACGAGACGCCGAACGCGATGGCGAAGAACTGCCACGGGTTCGAGTACTCGAGGAACTCGGAGTCGATCTCCTCGGGTGCTGCGATGGATGCAGCCGCTGTCTCCGGTGTCGTTTCGTTACTGGCGGTGTCGTCGGTCACGTCGTGTCACCCTCGTCCGTTCGAGGAGCGAGGACCGTCAGCAATAATAACACGGCGACCGCCGACAGCGCCAGTCCAATCCACTCGGCGATCACCGGCAGAAAGAACGCGACGGTCTCCCGTCCGAGGGTCCACCAGAGTCCGAGCGTCGCGACTGCGAGCCCGCCGAGGACTGCACGAGCGGTGCGGTTGCGTTCGGACAGCGGAGCGAACGTTCGCGTCCCCGTGACGGCACCGTACCCGAGTCGGAGGGCAAGCCCGGCCGCGACGCCGACGAGAATCCAGACCGGCAGGCGGATCCATCGCCTCGCGGTCGTCAGTGAGACTGCAGGGAGGTCGCTCCGATCGGCCCACGCCTCGACGACGTCGGCGATGAGCTGTAAACTCCGCTCGCTGTTCGTCAGAACCACAATCCCGTCACCGGTTTGCGGGACAGCGTGAAACCAGTTCCACGAACCGGCTCCCTGGCCGCCGTTCATCACTGCTTGTTCCCCGTTGGAGAGCGTTTCGACGAACAAACCGAGTCCCACGCCGTCGGTGGCCAGATCGTAGAAGCCCGTCGGTTCCACCGTCGAGGTGTACACTTCCCCGACGCGCTCGGGGGCGAGTACGCCCCGCCCAACCGGTGCCCCGCTCGTCTCTGTACCGGCGGCGACGAAGCGGGCGACATCTTCGGCGGTTGCGTACAGTTCGCCGTGGGCGCCAGCCGGCCCGTGTGACGCCGGGACCGGCGTTCCGTCCACGAAGTGTTCCGTCGCCAGCTCCGAACGGAGCTGTTCGGTCGCGGCGAAGGTAGCCCCGTCCATCCCCAGCGGATCCAGAACCGTCTCGTCCACGTACGCCCCGAAGTCACGGCCCGTAACGTCCTCGATCAGGAGTTCCAGCAGCGCGTAGCCGGGATTCGAGTACCGGAACTCACCGGGTTCACCCGTCGGCCGAGCGGCCGGGCCGTCCGCGTTCCCGGAAAGCGCTTCCCGGAGCGGCGGCGGCTCTTCGTCCAGCGGGACGCTTTCGTATCCGCCCGCCGGTAACCCGGCACTGTGGCTGAGCACTCGCCGAACGGTCACCGCATCCCACGAATACTCCGCGCTCGGTAGCTCCCAACTCGTGATGTGATGGCCGACCGGATCGTCGAGTTCGATCTTGTCTTCTTCAACGAGCTTCAACACCCCCCATGCAGTGATCGACTTCGTGATCGATTGTACCTGAAACGGGATATCTACGGTCATCTGGCGTTTCTCCGCGGGATCAGCGCTGCCGTAGGCACCGCTCCAGGTCACCTCGCCGTCCTCGATTAGGGCGATCGACGCTCCCGGAACGTCGTATCGACCGAGCAGGTCCGGAACGCGCCCGTCGAGGTGTTCCGGGAGCGATTCGTCGGATGCGCCAGCGGTTGTGGCGGAGCCAAATTGGCCGAGGAGGCCCCCGCCAACGAGAGATGCTGCGAGTAACCGACGGCGAGTAGCAGTGACCTCCTCCGCGCGATCCGACTCCATACTGCTACTTCTGCGGATCGAGTAAAAAGCACCACTGCGATTTCTATCCCAAGAGAATTGGTAACAAGTAACTAACTGGCCGCACTGAGGTCTACCCTCAGATCGGGGACCGTTGGGGTTGCGTGCGGACCCACTCGGTCACCGCTCGGCTGCCGGCTCGAATCCATGCAGCCCCCGATGCGCGGCGAGGAATGTTGCATGCGGACGCCGTTCGTCCGTCGTTGGAAGCGTGAGTTCCTCGCCCTCGAGTCGCGAAAACTCCTCGTACCCCTCGAGATCCGGTCGGTCCGCTACGAGAATCCGATAGTCGTCCGACACGGCGAGCCAGCCGGCGTCGAACGCCCAGTGGTGCAGTCGACAGAGTGCGAGCCCGTTCTGAACGATATCGCGACCGTCGTCCCGTTTCGGATAGATGTGTGCCGCTTCGATGTCCACGGTTCCGGCGGGGGACTCTCGAGACGTCCCACAGATCGCACAACGGGCGTTGTAGGCTGATTTGACTCGGCTCGCGAACGCACCCGAACGAACCCGTCGTTGGGTCTCGGTGAACTCGGTTTCGTCGTCGGTCAGCGCCGGCTCCGACTCTTCGCCGTCCGCTGTCTCTATACTCGCGGCACCGCCGTCGGTGACCGACGCCGCAATCGTCTCGAACTCCGCCGGATGGTCGAGTTCCAGCCGCTCCATCGTGAACTGATAGACCATTCGATTGTGGTCGTCGTCGAACACGTAACGGGCGTCGACGACAGCGACCAGTCCCTCGTACCGAAGCTCGCTGCTATCCGCCGGCTGGTAGAAGAAATACACCGGGACGGTCGATCCCTCGGCCTGCTCGAGCAGCGCCGTGTTCGCCCCGGTCGGCGACTGATCGCCCTTCGAGGGGACGCCCTCGCCGATGTAGGTGAATCGGTCGCCCTCGAGGTCGTCGCCGTATGGGCCGTCCTCCCGAGCCTTGACGATGACGTACGACAGGGCTCCGTCGTCGTCCGTTCGCGGACTGATCCCCTTGATGTACGAGCCGAAGCTGGTGCCGAACGCCGCTTCGAGCTCCTGTTGCGTGTAGGATTTACCGCGCTCGAGAGCAGGACCGTCGGACGCGAGTCGCCGAGCCAGATCTCGGCCACTGTCCGTCAGCGAGTTCGTCCCGTCCGACCGCTCGACGTAGCCGAGACTCTGCAGCCAGCCCCGGTGCTGGGCGGGCCCCGAGGGGTCGCTCCAGCCGGTTTCGGGATGCTCGTCCGCGATAGCCGCGCCCAGTTCAGCGTCCGTTTTTGGCTCGTCGAGCAACGCCTCAAGCGCCGTTTCGAAGCCGCGGACGTTCTCGGCGAGCGCGTCGAACAGCAGCTTCGGCTCGGTGTCAGCCATCCATTCGATTCCGCGTTCGGTCAACGCCACTCGATCCTCGTCGACTGTGAGTAGCCCGATCGCCTCGAGAAAGCGGAGTCGATCGCGGATTCCGTCGTCGCTCGTCGCTCGCGTATTCGATTTCACCCACTCGAAGAGCGCGGCCTCGTCCGGGTTATCGGTGAGAACGTACGTGAAACACCGCTCGAGGACGTTCGCATAGTTCCCCGCGCCGCCGAAGAATCGAACTGCGATAGTACGTTTGTCCGTTCCCATCTCACACGGCCGTCAGTTGGAGCCGCGACATATAAACTGACTGGACTGTCTCGAGAATGGGCCAGCTAAAAGCAACTATATTCGAGACGAAACCCTCCGCTATACGACCTCTCGAGGAGTTAAGAGGACTGACAAAACCCAGCCTACGCCGACGGCCCGCTATCCGCAACGCCCGATGACCCCGCCGCACCGATCGTCACCGGCTCGAGCGAGATTTTCAACCCGCTCTCGACCTGCGCGACGACGACGGTGTGGCTCGCGTACTGAAATTCGAGGCTCGTGAATCCCGATCCCGACGTACAGAGCGTGTCGAGAACGTCGGGATCGATCGCGTTATAAAGAGGATCGAGTTCGAGGACGTCGGTGCCGGTTACCTCGCTGACGAGGTCGACGACGGCCATACTCGGCTGCTGATCGTCGTCTACTGACACCGTCGTCGAGTTGTACGCGTTCATAACTCAAGCTCTCGAGACCGGGAGTAAAGAAAATGACCCAATATTTCGACCCGGGTCGGACAGGCAAAATCACAGTTCGACCCCCTGCAATGTTGCGTGTGGTGGCGATTCCGTCGGTTTTTGTCGTTTGGCAGTACCTTCCACGTCCGATTTCGGGATCGAGCCGCCGCTACTCTCGTCGCTGCACTTCGTGGCGACCGAAGCCGTACCGGAGTCGGTTCGCCAGCCGTCGCGAGAAGCGGCCGTCGTCGGCCCGCGAGCCGAACCGTTCGGACAGCGCGGTGTAGATGAGCGGCAGCGGCACCTCCTGCTCGAGCCCCTCCTGGACGGTCCACGTCCCCGTCGAGCCGCCCTCGATGCGGTCCGCGACGTCGCCCAGATCGGAGCCCTCCTCGCGGAACGCCTCTTCGCAGAGTTCGAGCAGCCACGAGCGGATCACCGCGCCGTTGTTCCAGACCGACGCCACGTTCTCCAGGTCGAGATCGTATCTGCCCTCGTGGAGCAGTTCGAACCCCTCGCCGTAGGTCTGCATCAGCGCGTACTCGACGCCGTTGTGGATCATCTTCACGTAGTGGCCCGACCCCGCGGGCCCCATGCGCTCGTGGCCGTCGGGTCCCGTCGCGACGGCGTCGAAGACGGGGGCGAACTCGTCGTAGGCCCACTCGGGGCCGCCGACCATCAGCGAGAAGCCGAGGTGTGCGCCCGCGGGACCGCCGGAGGTTCCGCAGTCGAGGTACGCGGCTGCACAGCTTTCGGCCCGTCGAACGGAGTCCTCGAAGTAGGAGTTGCCGCCGTCGACGACGACATCGTCGGAGTCGAGATGCCCCTCGAGTTCCTCGAGCGTCGCGTCGACGGCCCCGCCGGCGGGTACCATCAGCCAGATTCGCTTCTCCTCGCCGAGTCGGTCGACGAGACCTGCCACCGAGTCGGCCGGTTCGGCGCCCGCGTCCGCGGCCGTCGCGACGGCTTCCGGCTCGAGATCGAAAGCGACGACGTCGTGGCCCGCCTCGAGGGTGCGATCGACGACGATCTGTCCCATACGTCCGAGTCCGATTACGCCCAGTTGCATAGAGTCCACTCGGCGGGGGTGTGAGGTAGTGGTTGTGATTCGTGTTACATCCGCCGAGCGCTCGATCGACACGCGCTGGTCGAACAGTGGCCACTGTACAGGATCGGATCGGCCTGAAAATCAGCGGTTCGGCGACGGGGAAGCGAGAAAATCGTTCGGTCGGATACCAGGTGGGTTAGTGAAGCGGTTCCTCGAGTCGCGCCCAGCCGATCGCGTCGAGGACGACGATGCGGTCGTCGTACTGGACGTAGACGCCGTTGTACTCGCAGCCGTTCCCGTCGTGATACGGCAGGGAGCCGCGAACGGCGTCGACGACGGACCAGGCGCCCTCGTGATCGATCGTGAGGTGTTCCCACTCTTCTTGTGCGTCGTTGCGAACCGCGCGGTCGATGGCGCGGCGCGCGCCGGGGATGTCGCCCAGCCGCTGGGAACTGATATCGACGACGGTGGCCCCGTGAGGGACCTCCTCATGGGCGACGACTCGTGCGCCGAGGTCGGCTTTCGATCGCGACGGGCAGTCGGTCCGCTGGCCCGAGTGTAGCACGTATCCGGCGACTGCAGCGGTTCCGACCGCGAGCACCGACAGCGCCAGTTCTTTGCCCCTGATCATCATGGGAGTACGTTACAGTAACCAACTAAGTATCTTTCGCAAGAATATTCCTTTCTAAGGCGTTTCCGGCCGAAAAACGATTCTGTCGCCAGTTTCCCGACGATATCCGACCAGTTCACGGACGGACGTAGACCGGCAGTGCGTATTACACGTTGAACGCCCACGAGAGCCCGCCACCGCCGCGAGCGGGTCCCGAGCCGTCAGATCAGATGGACGACGTTCGTCGAGATCACGCCCCCGACCACGAGCAACGCGATAGAGACGACCGCGGCCACACGGTACACCGGGAGCGCCTTGTTCGCTGGTTCGCGCAGTTTCTTTCCGTTGAGTCCCGCCTCGAGTCGTTTCGAACCGATCTCGACGAGCGCCGCGAGGACGGCCCAGAGGACGACCATGAGGAGGACGAGCTGGCCGTTCGTCGTCTCAAATAATCTTTCGGTGGTGTATTCCGTTCCGGCAAGATGGCCGCCCGAGAGGAGCAAGACGAGCGCGCTCACGCGCGAGATAGTCGTGAGTTTCCCCGAAATGACCTCGATTGGTTTCGTCGTATTGAACGCACCGTCTCGGGCGAGCGGGAGAACGACCAGCGCGACGAAACAGACGCTTCCGGCCCAGAGCGCGGCGAAGATGAGATGGGACGTGTGGGCGAGGAACGTATCAACCATACGGAGTTGCTGGGCAAGCGGCAGTATCAGCGTTCCGACTCGCGGCTCTCGTCGCGGCGGCGACTCCGTACGCTGTCACTCGAGCCAGTCGGGAACCCACGCGACCAGCCGACGCCGGAGCAACGCGTAGGCCAGCGAGACGGCGACGCCGCCGATGACGACCGCCCTGATCCAGCCGTCGAAGACGACCAGCGCAGGGACGGCGAGCGCGACGGCAAGGGCGGCGTCCTCGGGCGCGCCGTCGTAGCGAATCAAGCGCCGCGGCCGGATCCAACGGCTCCGGACGTGGTCGTAGACGGCCCGTTCGCTCCGGTCGTTCCACGGGTCCATCTCCGGCCCGCCGCCGAGCGCATCGCTGGCGGCGTGGAGCCAGGCGGCGACGGCGAACGCCGCGAGCGCGACCGTGGCACTCGAGGGCACGGCGACGGCGGCGACGACCGCCGGACCAGCGAGTGCGACGCCGGAAACGGGAAAGTGCAGCGTTCGCCGGTGGGCAAAGACGAGATCGAAGTCGGGTGCGAGTCCCCCGAGGATCGCTCCGATGGCCAGTGGGAGCGCGAACTCGGGAACCAGTGCGGCGACGGGTGCGACAACGGCGAGCCCGGTGAACACGTGGGTAGTCGCCATCATCGATATCGATCCTTGCGTCGGGAACGGTCAAAAGGATACGCGAACCGGTGGTTCATCCGATCTACTCGAGGTTCTCGCGCTGATAGCTGCCGTCGTAGACGTCCTCGTGGTTCGCTTCGGCGAAGACGAGCTGGGCGATCCGGGCGCCGCGTTCGATCTCGACGTCGTGGTGGACCTGCAGCAGACCCTCGCCGCGGCCTTCGTAGCCGGCGTCCCAGACGGCCGTGTTCAGCATACACGAGTTACGCATCAGCGACGAGCGGGGGTAGACGAAACCGATGTGACCTTCGGGAATCGCGATCCGCTCGCCGTAGCGGGCCACGTAGGCTCCTTTCGGCAAATAGTACGTGTCAGGATCTTTCTCCTCGAGTTCCTCGAGCGGCCGGGCGACCCGGTCGCCGACCTCTTTCCCGTCTCGGCCGATGCGCCCCGGTTCGAGCTGTTCGAAGACGACATCGAGCGTCAGGTCGACGCCGTTCGGCTGGATCTGATCGTCGGACGTCGGCGAGATGTGGTCGGCGACGAACGCACCGGAGCGGAACATGTGCTGACAACGCCACGGAACCGAGAAAAGCGTATCCGTTCGGGAGCGGGGACGGGATACACACGGCGGGCTGTGCAACCGGGCGTGGGACTGCACTCGAGTCGACTGTCGGGACTCGAGCGAATCGATCGAACACGAGTGCGAACGACTCGGGCGCGTGATATCCCAGACCCGGCGAAAATCGTCGATATTGGAACGTTGGTGTCGTCGAAGCGGAATCCCCCGGACGAACGTCCACTCGCGTGGTAACATTTACTCGAAGAGTAGCTGTTTCCTGGCCCGAAAACGGACGACGCCTCGCCAAAACACGCTGGATTTATCACGACGGAAAGCCGAGTTCTGGGTGCTATGGGACAAACTCTCACCGAGAAGATTCTCGACGACCACCTCGTCGAGGGCGAACTCGAGACCGGCGAGGAGATTGGGATCGAGATCGACCAGGTACTCACCCAAGACACGACCGGAACGATGGTCTGGCTCCAGTTCGAAGCGATGGGACTGGACGAGGTACAGACCGAGATCGCAGCCCAGTACTGCGACCACCAGACCTACCAGTTCGACTTTAAGAACACCGACGATCACCGTTTCCTCCGCTCTGCAGCCGGCACATACGGGGCTCATTTCTCTCGCCCCGGCAACGGTATCTGCCACAACGTTCACCGCGAGAACTTCGCAGCCCCCGGCAAGACGCTGCTCGGCTCCGACAGCCACACGCCGACCCCCGGCGGCATCGGCGAACTCGCAATCGGCTCCGGTGGCATCGACGTCACCGTCGCCATGGGCGGCGCACCGTACTACATCGAGATGCCCGAGATCGTCAGCGTCCGTCTCGAGGGCGAACTCCCCGAGTGGGCCACCGCGAAAGACGTCATCTTGGAGATGCTCCGCCGACTGAGCGTCAAGGGCGGCGTCGGCAAGATCCTCGAGTACACCGGTCCCGGCGTCGAGTCGCTCACCGCCCCCGAGCGGATGACGATCACCAACATGGGAACGGAACTCGGCGCGACGACGTCGATCTTCCCGACCGACGAGCAGACGAAAGATTACCTCGAGCGCGTCAACCGCGGCGACGAGTACGTCGAACTCCAGCCCGACGACGACGCCGAGTACGACGACGAGATCGTCGTCGACCTTTCCGACCTCGAGCCGCTGATCGCACAGCCCTCGATGCCCGACAAGGTCGTCCCCGTCAGCGAAGTCGAGGGCGAATCCGTCGAGCAGGTCATCGTCGGCTCCTGTACGAACGGCGGCTACGAGGACATCCTCCCCGTCGCCAAGATGCACGAGGGTCGTGAGACCTCGATGGAGACCGAGACGATCGTCGCGCCCGGCTCCAAGCAGGCCTCCGAGATGCTCGCCCGCGAGGGCTGGGTCGCGGAGATGATGGCCGCCGGCGTCAACTTCTCCGAGGCCACCTGTGGAGCGTGTATCGGCATCGGTCACGTTCCAGCCTCGGACTCCGTTTCGCTGCGAACCTTCAACCGTAACTTCGAGGGTCGCTCCGGGATCGAAGACGACAACGTCTACCTCTGTTCGCCGGAGGTCGCGGCCGCGGCCGCGCTCAAGGGCGAAATCATCGACCCACGGAACCTCGCCGACGAACTCGGCGACCTCGAGGCCCCCGGCGTCGAGCTTCCCGACGAGTACGACGGCTCCAAGACGGACCTCATCGCCCCCGACGAGGCCGTCGACGACGAACTCATCAAGGGTCCGAACATCGGCGACGTGCCACTGAAAGACCAGCTGGACTCCGAAATCGAGGGTGAAGCACTGCTCAAGATGGCGGACAACATCACGACCGACCACATCATCCCCGCCACGCAGGACATCCTGATGTACCGGTCGAACGTCCCCAAACTGAGCGAGTTTACGCTCTCGCGTGTCGACGATACGTTCGCACAGCGCGCGCTGGACGCCGACGGCGGCTTCCTCGTCGCCGGCGAGAACTACGGCCAGGGCTCCTCGCGAGAACACGCCGCCCTCTGTCCGATGTATCTGGGTATCGAGGGCGTCCTCGCACAGAGCTTCGCCCGGATCCACCGCGCGAACCTCTTCAACTTCGGGATCATCCCGCTGACGATCGACGAGGACACCTACGAGAACATCGATCAGGGCGACGAAATCGAGATCGTCGACGATGTCTACGAGGCCGTCACCAGTGGACAAGAAGAGTTCACGGTCCGCGTCGGCGACGACGAGTACACCGCAACGCTCGACGCCTCCGAACGCGAGCGCGCAATCCTCGCTGCCGGTGGCAAACTCGCCTGGACGAAAGAGCAGGCCGAAGGCGGCAGCGGCGCGGCACCCGCTGACGACTGATCGAGACCCGACGCTTCGGTACGCCGGTTTTCGTTTTTTCGCCGTGTTGAAGCCGTCGTTGCAACTGCATCCGAGACGAGCAATTGCACGGTCCGTGCGTTTCTCGGGTACGGGTTTCCTGCGGCAAGTGACACGAGTATATTACCCATGGCATTCCTACAGTTCTGATATGGAAGATACGTCACGTGACTTCCTCGTCGAATTGCTCGAGACGCCCTCGCCGTCGGGCTACGAAACTCGCGGCCAGCGCATCTGGCTGGACTACGTCGAACAGTTTGCTGACGACGTACGAACGGATGCCTACGGGAACGCCATCGCCGTCCACAAGGGCGATCCCGACGCTCCTGAGGTAGTCCTCACCGGCCACGCCGACGAGATCGGATTTATCGTCAAGGCGATCGACGACGACGGCTTCGTCAGACCGGGCCGCATCGGCGGCAGCGACCCGTCGGTCTCGCAGGGCCAGCACGTGACGATCCACGCCGCGGACGGCCCCGTCGAGGGCGTGATCGGACAGAATGCGATCCACCTCCGGGAGGAGAACGGCGACGAGCCCGAGATCTCGGATCTCTGGATCGATATCGGGGCCGAAGACGAGGAGGCGGCAAGCGAGCGCCTCGAGATCGGCGATCCGATCACGTTCTCGTCGACGGTTTCCTGGCTCTCGGAGACGCGCCTCGCCGCCCGCGGGCTCGACAACCGCGTCGGGACGTGGGCGGCCGCCGAAGGATTTCGGACGGCCGTCGAAGCGGGTACCGAGGCGACGGTTTACGCCGTCTCGACCGTCCAGGAGGAAGTCGGCGTCAAGGGAGCACAGATGGTCGGCTTCGACTTGGAGCCCGACGCCGTCGTCGTGGTCGACGTCGGTCACGCGGTCGACTACCCCTCGGCACCGAGCGAGAAGACGAGTCAGATGGAACTCGGCGCGGGGCCGGCGCTGGGCCGCGGGAGTACGAACCACCCAGTGCTCTTCGAGGCGCTGCGGTCGGTCGCCGAAGACCGCGAAATTGACGTGCAGGTCGAAGCGCTCGGGCTCGGAACGGGCACCGACGCCGACGGCTTCTTTACCGCGGCCGGCGGGATTCCCTCGCAAGTCGTCAGCGTTCCCAACCGGTACATGCACACCCCCGTCGAGGTGATCGATACCGACGACCTCGAGGAGATCGCGACATTGCTCGGCGCGTTCGCGAGCGATGCCGAGGAGTTCGCCCCGTTCGCCGTCGATATCTGACCGGCTTCGGTTCGTCCCTCGATAGGAGATGGCGAGCGTCGCGAACGCGCGCTGCGAGATCGGCGCTCTCGAACCGGCCTCGTCGGCGAACCGGTACCGACATCCGATCGGAGCCGATAGCTCGAGCGAATGCCGACCCCTGGACACGAAAACGAGGGCTACCGACGACTGTTCGATCGCGACGGCCTGACCTTCGGCGCGGGCTTTCCGCTCACGGGGGCGAACCGCTCGACGCCGAACGTCGCCGAGGAGATTCGGCTCGCGAAACACGCCGAGGCAGTCGGTTTCGACGGCCTCTGGGCGCGGGATGTCCCGACCTACTGGCCGAAGTTCGGCGATGCGGGCCAGACGTTCGACACCTGGCCGTGGCTTTCCCACGTCGCGGCACACACCGATGATATCGCACTCGGCACCTCGAGTGTCGTCCTCACGCTTCGCCACCCCATCCACGTGGCGAAAGCCGCGGCTACTATCGACCGACTGTCCGATGGCCGACTCGTCCTCGGCGTCGCCTCCGGCGACCGCGATCCCGAATACTCCGCCTTCGACGTCGACCGCGAGGAGCGCGGCCGGGCGTTTCGCGAGCGGTACGAGGCGATCCGAACCGTCTGGCGCGAGGAGTTCCCGACTATCGAGGGCGAGTGGGGGCGACTTGAGGGTGATCTCGATGTTGTCCCGAAGCCTACGACGGAGACGATTCCGCTGTTGCCGACGGGCAACTCCCGGCAGTCTGACGAGTGGATCGCCGAGCACGGCGACGGCTGGCTGTTCTATCATCTCCCAGAACGCACTCTCGAGAGCTATCTCGCGGACTGGCGCGAGTTGGCGGGCGAGAAACCGTTCTCGATCGCCGTCCGGGTCGAACTGGCCGACGACCCGGCGGCCGAGCCCGAACCGTTACACCTGGGCTTTCACGCAGGGATCGAGTGGTTTCGGGACTACTTCCGACGGCTCGAGGACTACGGCCTCGACCACGCGATTATCGGGATCCAGAACGAGGATCGGGAGGCGGCGCTGGCGACGTTCGCCGACGAGATCATCGACGAACTGTAGCGCACTTTTTTACGCCTCGACTTCAGGAACCGTTCCAGACGCCCTCGACGCGGCCGCTGTACCCGCCACCGACCAGCTCGAGTGTCACCCCGCTCCGTGTCCCTGGCTCCCCGTCCGGCGGTTGGTTCGCCGACGTCTCCGATTCGGATTCCGATTCCGGCGGGCCAAACCGGATCTCGACCGACGCGTCGTCGGTCTCGAGTGGCTTCGCGAGCGCGACGTCGATCCGCTCCGCCGTTCGGCGTTCAATCTCGGCCTCGCGTTCGGTTCCGTCGACCGCGACCGTCGACGACGGGGACTTCGCGTCGGCGAACCGGCTCGCGGACCCCGACTCGAAGTCGGTGTAGTCGAACCGAAGCGCCTCGAGGGCGACGCCGCCGGTGTCGAGACCCGAGAGAGTCCAACGGTGTTCGACGCTGTCGGCATCGACTCGACGCAGTGCCAGCGTGGCGTCCTCGACGACGAAGCCGGGGCGCTCGAGGGTGAGTTCCGGCTCGGTTTCGCTCAGTTCGTCGCCGTCGACGGTGACCGCGATCGGTTCCGTGATCGTCCGCTCGGTCGCCCGTCTCGCGGCGTCCGGCATCAGTTCGACGACGACGTTCGCGAGTCTGGCCCCGGACTCGAGCCGGTCGCTCGAGCCGTCTCCGACGACGAGTCGGCCGTCGTCGGTCGTGGTGGCGTCCGCCGCGGTCAGTCGAAACGCGTCGGCTGCGAGCGTGACGGAGACGGGTTCGGAACGCCCGTTGACGATGTCGAACGTGACGGGCGGCCGCTGGGCGTCGCCGTCGAAGGGGTCGCCGTGGACCTCGAGACCGTCGTCGGTCAGTTCGAGGACCGCGCTCTCGCCGTCGACGGTGGACTCGTCGGAGCCGTCGCTGGACCAGTAGGAGGCCGCGAGCGTGCCCGCGGCGAGCACGCCGGCGGAGCCGCCGATGGTCGCCACTATCGTCCGCCGTGTTCGGTTCATTGTCACTCCCACGGGCCGGTATCGGTCGCTGACGGGCCACGCTGGTTCGCTGTCGGGTGAACGACGCCCCCGGTCGTCGCTGCTTCCAATTCCCCCATTCGATCATCTATCGCTATTCATCTCAGATAATTGTACCGAACTCCCTCTCACGCTGCGCTTTTCGACAGAAGATACTGGTGCTCTCGCTTCAGTAGCGTCAGTCGTCAGTTCTCGTCCTCCGCCCGGTCTCGAAGCTGTCGCTTCTGGCGGCGTTCGGTCACGTGGTCGAGTCCGTCGGCCAGTTCGTCCCTGACCTCGCTCTCGAAGTCGTCGACCTCCTCGAGGAACTCGGTCGAGAACTCCTCGACGAGTTCGAACGTCCACTGGTCGCTGATCGCGCCCGCGGGGAGGTGGTTGTCGCGAAGGTCGTCCGCCCACTCCTTGTGGCCGGCCTCGCGGAGGGCGTCTTCGGCGTCGCTCATCCGATCCATCGCGTGGCCGAGGTTGTGGTGGAACTCGAGGAGGGTGCCGTACGCCCGGTGGATATGCTCGATTCCCAGTTGCAGTTCGTGGAGGGCCTGTTCCTCGGCGTCGGTCAACTCGAGGTCGTCGGGATCGGTCGTCATAGGCGTGGGACCACGGACGGCATCAAAGACGTTTCAGGGTCGGCAACGGCTGCCGACTCTCGGCCCAGTTTGTCGGGTTCGATAGTCGACCCGAAACGCTATGGTTCCCTGACTGTCTAGGTTCCGTGAACGCGATGGCGATACTCGACGACCTCTCGGGCTACGAGTTCGAGGACCTGATGGAGGACGTGTTCCGCCACTTAGGCTACGAAAACGTCCGCCAATCGAGGCGGACGGCCGACGAGGGACGGGACATTCTGATGGAAGAGGTCGTCGACGGGAGTCGGCGCGCGGTCGTCGTCGAATGCAAACACACGGAAACCGTCAGCCGTCCAGTCATCCAGAAGCTCCACTCGGCGGTCGCGACCTACGACTACGACGGACCCGTCCGGGGGATGGTGGTGACGAGCGGTCGCTTCACCGACCCCGCTCGAGAGTACGCCCGGGACCTCGGCGCCAGACGGGACGGCGGCGTGGAACTCCTCGACGGCGCGGACCTCCGGGAGATCGGCGAGGAGATCGGCATGGACCTCTATAACGGCCGGATCGAGATCCTCTGCGAGGAGGTGCTCCGGCCGACCAACCCGACCTGTGGGCGGGACGCACCGGTCTTCGAAGCCGCCCGCGAGATCGAGAACCTCGAGCCCGCGACGATCCCGACCCCCGAGACGACCGTCTCGCTCGAGCCGATGGTGACCATCCACACGAGAACGAACGCGACGTTCGAGACGTCCGTCGGCGTCATCCACCAGGTCGAGGAATCGAACGACCTCGTGATCCGCGCCGAGGGCGACACCCCCCGGATCGAGACCGGCGACGTCAAGGAGCTGGTCGCGAACCCGTCGGCCCCTCGTATCGACCTCGAGGATCGAAATCTCGAGGCCACCTTCGACGCCGTCGAACGGCGGCGATTCGGTCGGACCGAGACCACCTACAAGCAGTGGGCGATCGATCGGCTCCAGCAGGTCCACACCACGACGGTGCAGTACACCGGCGGCAACAACGTCGACTACGAGAAGACCTGTACGCCGCGACCGTCCGATATCTCGATCTGGTCGATCGATCCGGTCTACGTTCCCCACGTTCGCTCGTGCGTCTCGCTGGGCGAGTACGAGTACGGGTACGCCTACTACGCCGCGGGGCCCTCGAGGGCGACCACGACGAACGAGTTTCGACAGTGTGTCCACTGCGGTGCCGACGGCGCGAACGAGACCTACACCTACTGTTCCAACTGCGGGAGCATCAACTGCGACGACCACCTCGAGACGGAGCGACTCGTGGGCGAGCCGGTCTGTACCGGCTGCGCCGTGACCGAGCAGTTCGCGTTCGACACCAAGTACTTCTACGATCGGGAGAACCTCGAGGCCTTCCGCGAGGAGTACGCCGAGATGCCCATCCACGAGAAGGCCAAGGAGAACGTGAGACTGGCTGCGGGCACCGTACTCTGTCTGCTGTTCGCGGCGTTCCTGGTCGTGCTGTCGCTCGGTCTCGTGTAGCGTCTTCGGGCTGGTCGAACCGTCTCCTCGGATAGGTACCTCTTCACTGTGAACCGACCGTACCACGTGCGGTGGCGCACGCTGGGCCGTGGTGAGCCGAGGGCGAACCACGGCACAGAACCGTGCGAGGGATGAGCGAGTGAACGAAGTGAACGAGTGAATCGGTTGGGGAGGGCGTGGCACTCATCGCAGCCAGCGGCAGCAGAACGCTCGACTCGTCAGACTTGTCGGGAAGAGAGGCCAGTACAGTAGTCAGCGGAGCTGAGATGAGAACTCGAGTGCGAACGCTTCAACTTCGTCCCAGTCCGTGTACTCGTAGTCCCGCGACGTGTCGGTATCGCCGCTCGCCTTCCGTGCAATCCGGCGCATCACGAACCGTTTCACCAGGCCGTACTCGCTGTACTTGATCGCCCCCGCTACGGTGAGCGTCGCGTCCGGCTCCCAGCCCGTTTCCTCGAGAAACCCCTCGAGCAACTCCCGCGCAGGCTCGCGCTCGGCCGGATCCGCGTGCGCCGCCGTTAGACTCACCGAGAAAAAGGCCGACGGCTGTCGATTCAGGCCCTCGAGATTCTCGCGGACGAACTCGGTGACGTACCCCTGATGAGACCCCGCGTGGATCGACGCGCCGACGATCACGCCGTCGTATGCAGCCACGTCGAGCCCCTCGGGGGGATGTTTCAGGTGGACCAGCACTGGCTCGTGGCCCTCGGACTCGAGGATGTCACCCACTCGTTCGGCGATCGTCGCCGTCTGGCCCTCGCTCGAGCCGAAGGCGACGAGGACGCGGGTCATGGGGGGTCGCCTCGAGCGGCCGTGGAGTCGGCGTCTAAGGGGAACATCTCGGGTGCTCGTACGACGATGGGGGTATTGAGCGTTGTACCTGAACTTGCTCCGCTCGAGTTGCTCACTTCGCGTGCGAACGGAACGTGGTCTTAGAAAATGGATATGTAGCGAATGTAGCTGCCTATTCGACGATGAATCCGCTCGCCAATTCCAGAACCTCCGAGCGAGACCGCGGCTGATCGAACGCCATTGGGAATCCGACCTCACCGTTGAGTTCACGGAGGAACGAGGCATGCCGCGCTTCGACGTTGTGAATGCTAAGCGCTGGCGGAACGAGATCAGCGTTCTCGATGAAGGGAGCAGCACCGGCGTGAGTCGTGATTTGCTCGGTCTGATCAGAGAGCATGCTGATGATGGGGTCGTGTTCCCACCGGAGCGCTGGGCGGCAACCTTCCGGCTGCACGCCCAGCTCATCCTCCGTGAACTGAGGAGATATCTCGCCTACTCGCTACCGCCACTGCTACAGCGACTAATCGAAGACGCTCAGAAGATCCACAAGCAACGACCGATCCTCCAAGCAACACGCGCTGCCACCTCCCAACCGGCTGTCGAGGCCTAGTTAAAGGCAAGCAATTCTACAGAATAAAGCATCCTATTCATAAATACAAACGTGCGCAATACTTGCACCCGTTAAATTTATTATAGAACACAACAATATACAAATGCATGTCAGATACAGAATGGAAGGACGACGTTGATTCCATCGTAGAAGACGGCAGTGGCTGCGTTGAGACGTGGGAAGCGCTCTCTGAGAAGCGATCATCAGACGAATCAGGGCGTCGGTCGTTTATGCAGCGTTTCGGAATCACGGTTGGTGCCCTTTCACTCGGTTCAACGGCAGGGTTCACATCATCCGTGTCGGCTGAAAAAAGCGAGATTGACACAGTTGACCTCCCTAAATCCGAAGCGCGAGCATTGTTCGGCGAAGCGCGGCAGTACGATGGTTTTCGTGTTGCCTATCAGGAACTAGACGTTGACAGCATTGACCGAGCGTTCCAATATGAACAAAATGGAACGGAAGGGAGAGGTCTGGTTCTCGGCAGCGAGTCGAATGACGCACCGGTCCTGTTCTTCTACGATGATGACGAGAAGGGGAAAACAGCGTTTGGGGGATCACAGATTGAGGACGACGGCCTCAGAATCGTCGATGGCGATGAAGCGATCCGCTACGATATTGGAACACACGACGTTTCAGAGGCGTTCACTCAAATTGAATCGACAGCGGAATATACTGACGCGACGAGCGCTGCTAACGGATCCGTGTTCGAAGACGAGATGATATTCGCTCGCTCACTGAAAACTGACGAGTTTGCACTTCTCGCTCCGGTCGGTGAATCTGATGAGATCACAGATCGGATCGTCGTACAAGGATCCACTAATACGTGGGACCTCACCGCGGATGTCGCCAGTAATGGTGTGACGACGTTGGGCGATGGCCACGTGGTCTGTGATCCAACAGGAAACATCTGTACAGACTACTGTAAAATCCTCTGTGCCGCCGTCGGTGGTCTCTCAGGTGCTGCTTGCTTGACAAAATGCTCTGCAACAATCGCTGGCATTCCAATCGCACCAGCATGCGCTTCGGTCTGCGCTGCTGCTGTCGGAGGTACCTGTTATCAGACCTGTGTCAACCAAGTTAATTAGTGATGGTCACGAACAAACAGCCAGATAACTCAATGAAAGAAACACGTGTTATCCGGGGTGGCTAAATGCTCACCTCGGAACAGATTGGTGGATTAGCCGTAATGGCAACCGTCCTCGCTGTCACCGGATTCGTGGCAGTACCCGAACAGGCTTCGCCACTGATCACTGCTGCCCTGGTCTGGCTGGTCGCCTTTGGTGCGGGTACTATCGGAGTATTCGCTCTGACTTGACACGGAGCGGTACCGTTGTGATGGCGGGACAGCCGTGTTCAAAGACGGGTTGAAAAAAGTGTGAGTACAGCGACCTCGTCGAAGCTGTATTCGACTCGTCGCTCAATGGACCGTCTCATCGGTCGGTGGATTGGTTATCCCCAATCACTTCGCTGTGCCACTCGCCGTTTTCGTCGAACCCGCCGTAGACTGCTCCTCGAGCAGTCCTCGCGAGGAGTTCCCGACGATCAACGCTGCACTGAGAGCCAACGCGAGGGTCGTCACCACCGGGCTCAACAGCCCCGCCAGCGCGACGGGGATCACGATCGCGTTGTAGGCGAGCGCCAGCCCGAGATTCTGCACCACGCGCCTGCGAGCGCCGCGGGCCAGCGCGAAGGCTCGTTCGACCGCGGCGAGGTCGTCCTCGACGATCGCGAGGTCGGCCGCGTCGGCGGCCAGCGCCGTCCCGCCGCCGAGCGAGAGCCCCAGATCCGCCGCGGCGAGTGCGGGCGCGTCGTTCGTCCCGTCGCCGACCATCGCGACGCAGCCGTCCTCGCACAGTCGCCGGACGGCGGCCGTCTTTCCTGCGGGCGGGACGCTCGAGAAGACGCGACTCACCCCGGGATGCGCTCGAAAGCGACCCGTCGCCGATTCGTCGTCGCCCGTAAGCACCACGACGTCGACGCCGCGGTCGGCGAGCGCGGTCACGACGTCCGTCCACCCCGCTCGCGGCTCGTCACCCACGACGACGAGTCCTTCCGCGCGTCCGTCCCGGCCGACGATTACAGGGAGGTGGCCGTCCGCTCGCACGTCGTCGATTCGGCTCTCGAGGCGGTCCTCGAACTCGAAGCCCGCACCCCGAACGAAGTCGGGGTGACCGACGACCAGCTGCTGGCCGTCGACGACTCCCTCGACGCCGGTCGCGTGGCGTTGGAACTCCTGGACAGATTTCTCTTCCGGGCCGTCACCCGTCTCACTCGCTTCTTCGTCGGCGATTCCGCCGTCAGATCGCGCTCGCTCGTTCCCACCATCCGTTCGTACCCACTCGCCCCCGCCCTCGTCGACCCCGTCGCTGAAGGCGTCCGCGATGGCTGCCGCAGCCGGATGTGCCGCGCGTCGCTCGAGCGTCCCAGCAGCCCGAAACAGTTCGTCCGGCCCCTCGGCCTCGAGCACGGTCATCTCGCCGGTCGTGAGCGTTCCGGTCTTGTCGAAGACGACACAGTCGACCTCGCGCAGCCGTTCGAAGACGCTCTCGTCGAAGACGACGATGCCGGCCTCGAGGGCGTCGCGGATGCTCGAGGCGATCGAACACGGCGTCGCGAGCGCGAGCGCCCACGGACTCGCGACGACGATAGTGACGAGGACGGCCGACGCGACGGTGGGCGCACTCGAGCCCAGCAGGACGGCCGCGAGGCCCGCGACGACCGCAGCGACGACGACGAGCGGGAGAGCGAGCCCGGCGAGCCCGTCGGCCCGGCGCTGGACGCCGTGATCTGCGCTTTGAAGATTCCAGACGGTCCGAGTCAGCCGCTCGATGCTGCTCGCGGTCCGGTCGCCGACGTCGACGATTGCGGCGTCGCCCGTCACGACCGAGCCGCCGATCACCGCGTCGCCCGCGGTTTTCGAAACCGGGAGAGACTCACCGGTGACGACGGCTTCGTCGACGGTGCACTCGCCCTCCGCGACGCGGCCGTCGACCGGGATCCGCTCGCCAGCCCGGACGAGCAGGCGGTCGTCGGCCGCGATGTCCGCCACCGGAATCTCTCGCGTCGTTCCGTCGGACTCGAGGACGCGACCCGTGTCGACCTGCGAGACCGTGAGGTCGGTGAGCCGGTTCAGCGCCGCGCGCTTGACGGTTTCCTCGTAGAAGACGGCGGCCATCACCGTCGCAGCGACGAGAATCGTCAGGTCGTAGTAGACCTCGGGTCGCCCGACGAGAAAGGACAGCGTGCCGTAGCAGAAGGCCGACACGATCGTCAGCGCTGCGAGCAGCTGCGTACTCGGCCGCCGGAGTTTCAGGCTCACGTACGCCCCGCGAAGCAACGGCATTCCGGTCAGGTAGAGGACGGCGGCAGTCAGCACGAAGAAGAGGGGCAGGAACAGCATTCCGTCGAAACTCGCGAACGTCTCGCCGTACTGTGCGAACAGCCAGTACTCCGTGTACCGGGAGAGATAGACGGGGTAGAACACCGTCACGTACGGCACCAGCAGGAACGAGCCGAAGACGATCCCGACGATGTAGCGGATCTCGAGGACGTCCTCCGAACGTCGCTTGCGCATCCCCCGCATCTCGCGCGATCGGCGGGTGGTGCTCGCGACGTCCTCCCGTCGCCCGGAAGACACGGAATCGCCGCCGTCCTCACCAGTGGCCTCCTCGCGGCGATACGCGGTGTAGCCCGTTCTGCTCAGCGCGTCCTCGAGTTCCGCCGCCGACACCCGTTCGGGATCGTGATCGACCTGCACCGTCTCCGTGACGTAACTCGCCGCCGCGTCCGAGACGCCCCCGTACCCTTCGGCGATCGACTCGAGGTAGGACTCACAGAGCGTCGAGTGCATGCCGTCGACCCGGAAAAACGTACGCGCGTGCTCGGCGGGAGTCGCCTCCGTGGACGCCGCCTCCGCGGTGTCACTCTCGCCCTCGGCTGACTCTCCCTCGGCGATGCGATCGTCGCCGTCGGGGCAGCCAAGTTCCGCGGCGACCTCGCGGCAGCCGCTCGAGCAGAACGACCTCTCGGGCTCCGACTCCGGACCGACAGCCGCCTCCGACGCCGACTCCAAATCCGCACCGACAGCCGCTTCCGACGCCGATTCGCCCACGGATTCGGAACACACCGTGTCACAGAGGCGACAGCGATCGCGCGTCGATCCCCGATCACTCATCACACGAATGCTCCACCGCCGAGTACCATAACGGTGGTCTCGGGGTGGACGGTGACGAAGTCTCGAGGCGTCCCACAACGATGGCCACGGCGCTCGTCACTCTCGCTCGAGCAGCGCCCCGCTCTCGCCGACCGCGATCCCTCTGGTGCCGTCGATCGAGACGCCCAGCAGCGGCCCGGATGCGTCGACGTCGAACCGTTCCCACTCGGCGGTTGCTCCGTCGCGTTCGGACACCGCATCGTCGGTGCAGACCGCGACGCGTTCATCGTGGCCAGCGATTCCCGTCGCTGCCCGGTCGGCGACGCGCTCGGGCGTCCACGTCGGGCCGTCGTAGCGGTGGACGACGCCGTCGTCCGCGGCTACCAGACACTCGCCTTTTCCCGTCGTTGCGATGTCAGTGAGCGTTCCGTCGGCTCCCTCGAGTCCTACCCGCTCGAACGACTCGCCGCCGTCGGTCGTCTCGAAGACGCCGTCATTGGTGTCACAGCAGTAGCCGACGCCGTCTGCGAGCAGGGCGACGCCGCTCAGACTCGAGCCGCTGCCGGGTTTCTCGGGGCCGGTCCACTCGAGGGTGTCGCCGCGATACGCGCCCCGGAGGACGGCCCCGGAGCCGTTGATCAGGAGGACCGTCTCCGAACCCGCTCCGCCGGCGACGGCGACGCCCAGCCAGTTGTCGGTGATGTCCTCGGGTGCCGTGTAATCCACGTGCCGGCCGGTCTCGGCGTCGATTCGGCCGAGTGAGCCGCTGTCGCCCGCGACCCAGACCGCGCCGCCGTCGCTCGTTGCGTCGACGCCGCGGAGGTCGTTGCCGCCGGCGGCGGGGCCGTCCTCGAGGAGAACACGCCATCCGTTCTCGTCGCCCTCTTCGGCGCGTTCCTCGCCGTTTCCCTCACCGCTGGCGAGGACGATTCCGCCGTCACCGACCGCGTAGCCGCCGCTGGTCGAGACGCTCGCGTCGCGTAGCGTCGTCTCCGCGGGTGCGTCGACGGCGTGCCACCCGGACTGTGTCTCCGTCGACACGTCGGCTCCGTCGCTATTGCGATCATCACTCCTCGTCGCTTCGTCGGCTTCGCTTTGCACCGGTTCGGGGGCGTCACCGTCCGCGGTTTCGGCGTGCTCGAGGGTCGTTCCACCGCCCCTCTCATCGTCCATCCCTGCCGTGGAACGCCGCTCGGTTGCTGCGTTCGATTCCGTTTCGGCTGTCTCGCTCCCGGAGGCGTCCCCAGCGGCGTCCTGCGCGTTCGCGGCGGATGCGTCCGTCGTCGAAGTTTCTCGTGCGGGCGCTCGAGCGCCAGCGCGCTCCGATTTGCCCGGCTGTTCGCTCTCGACGGGCGTCCCGTTCCCACGCTCGTCGACGCTCGAGGAACTGCTCCCGTCGCTCGAGTCCGCGACCGTCGCCGAATCCTCCCGCGGGCGCGCCCGTCCGTGCCAAAGGTACAACACGACCGGCGGGACGAGATACGATGCGATCGCGAGCGCGGCGAACCAGTTGTGGACGATAGTTAGCGTCCCGAACGCGGTCAACCCGGCCGTCGCGACGGCGTGGATCCACGTCTTCGTGTAGTTGCGAAAGAATCGGACGAAGCCGTTCGCGTCGGCGGATGCGTCGTGTGTGGTCATCGAGTAGCGTGGCGGGTCCCTCGAGCGAACCGACTCCGAGACAGGAGCCGAAACTCGTGGCTCGAGTGTATCGGATCGCCGGGCAAAAACGCACTGCAGGCAGACCCACTCCGCCGAACGGGCCGCGTTAGCGCTGGGGTCGCCGCGCCGTGCCGACGGAGACGGTGAGCACGCCGTTGTTGTAGACGGCCTCGCGCTCGTCGGTGAACGCGTCCAGTCGATCCGGCGGTGAGACGGCCCGATCGAAGGTGGTGTCTTCGTGTTCGATTCGGAGGCAGATTCGTCTCGAGCTGGCGGTGACCGTGATATCGTCGATGGCGGCGGGGAGCGCGTCGACGACGACGGTCAGCCGACCGGCCGATCGGTCGTGGACCGCTCGCGTCGGAAACGACTGGGTCGTGGTGTGCGTGGAGGGGGACACGGAGCCACGTACCGAAGGCAGACAGAAGTCGATCCGCGTGCACAGCTGTCGGTTTGATAGGTGGCCGTTTCCACCGCCGCTCAGAGATACCCTAGATCCGCCAGTCGCTCTTTGGTCCCCTCGCGCATCTCGACCGCTCCCGTCGCGTCGGCGTCCTCGAGCGGCTCGAACTGCTCTTCGAGCCGTCGCTGGAGCGTCCGGACCTGCTCGGGCTCCTCGGCTGCGATATCGTCGCGCTCGTTCGGATCGACCGTGACGTCGTGCAGGCGCTCGAAGCCGTCGTCGCCGCGAACGTACTTGTACTCCCGCGTCCGAACCGCGCGAAGCCGACGGTCGTACTCGCGGACGCGATCCGGAATGTCGCCGAAGCGGGCCTCGAGCCGTTCGATCGAGGGCTGCGGGGCGACGTACTCGGCGAAGACGGCGTCCCGCGGCGGCGCTGTCGAATCGGGGTGGAGCGAGCGACTCGAGCCCTGCTCGAGCAGTTCGGGATCGTCGATGCCGACGGTCTCGAGCAGCGTGGCGGGGAGGTCGAGCAACTGGACGAGGTCGTCGCGCTCGCCGCCGTCGGTGAACGGGCCGCCGTGGCAGACGAGGGGGACGTTGATCAGGGTGTCGTAGAGGTTGTACTGGTGGCCGAAGAAGCCGTGCTCGCCGATGTGCTCGCCGTGGTCGCCACAGACGACGAAGAGGGTGTCCTCCCACTCGCCGCTCTCCTCGAGCGCGGTCCGCAGTTCGCCGAGTTGGTCGTCGACGTAGGCGAGTTCGGCCCGGTAGAGCCCGCGAAGGAGGGCGAAGTCGCGGTCGGTGAGCTCGTAGTCCTCACAGTCGAACGCGCGGGGGTCCTGTCGGATCGCGGCCGCCTCCTCGTAGCTCGCGCCCTCGGGCAGGAACCGCTCGGCGTACTCCTGCGGCGGGTCGTACTCGACGTGGGGTTCGATGAAGTTACAGAACAGGAAGAACGGATCGTCGGCGTCGCGCTCGGCGAGCCAGTTCGCGACCCAGGTCGTCGATCGGTCGGAGCCGTCGTCGCCGGCCGGCTGGAGCAGTTCGCTGTAGAGGATGTTCGCGGCGTTGACCACCGGGTTGCCGTCGAAGAGCCGATTTCGGGTCGCGTCGAGTTTTTCGCGGAGGTCCTCGCCGCGGACGACGGCCCCCATGTCCGCGTCGGACTGGATGTACTGCCAACCCTTTCGGAGTTCGTCGAAGCCGCGGTCGAAGCCGAACTCCTCGGTGATCCAGGTGTTGTTCGAAACGCCGATCGTCTCGTACCCTGAATCGGCGAAGGACTCGGCGAGGGTGCGCAATTCCTCGTCGAGGTAGGTGTGATCGCCGTGGGTCCCGTGTTCGGAGGAGTAGGTACCGGTAAACATCGACGCGTGGGAGGGGAGCGTCCACGGCGCCGTCGCGAAGGCGTTGGTGAACGAGGTTCCCTCGTTCGCGAGTCGGTTCAACGTCGGGCTCGTCTTCGGCCCGCTGCTCTTCGCTCGAGCGGTGTCGAGAACGACGAGAACGACGTTCCGCACGGTGGAATGTGACTCCGAGTCACGCTCGTTACTCGAGGCTGCGTCGGATTCGGTGGCGTCCGCCATGGTTGGTACACTTGCGCCCCTCGCAGGGAAGGCCACCGCCCCGGAGTATGCAGGTGGTTCACCGTATTGGAATGTGTTCGAAACACCGATACTCGCCGTCGGGAAGCAATTTCGTGGGCATAGCAGTCCGAACGCTTACTCCCGTTCTTCCCGTACCCCACGATCATGACGTCGCCCAACATCGTACTGGTCCACTGCCACGATCTGGGGAAGTACGTGGGCTGTTACGGCGCAGCCGTCGACACGCCGAATATCGACGCGCTCGCCGACGACGGCGTCCGGTTCGATCGACACTTCGTGACGGCTCCACAGTGTTCGCCCAGTCGTTCGAGTCTCATGACCGGTCGTCACCCCCACCAGAACGGGATGCTCGGGCTGGCGCACGGAAACTGGGAGCTCGGTCCCGACGAACGGCTCCTCCCCGACCTCCTCGCTGAGGCTGGGTACGAAACCCATCTCTTCGGCCTCCAACACGTCACCGAGTATCCCGATCGACTCGGCTACGATCGAATCCACAGCGACGAGCCGTTGACGACGGACGCCCCGCCCTCGGTCCACGAGACGGCCCGCGCTCGAGACGTCGCCGATGACGTAGCCGGGCTGCTCGAGTCGGGCGACCACGACGACCCCTTCTTCGCCTCCGTCGGCTTCTTCGAACTCCACCGCGTCGAGGAGAACGGCGGCTTCGGCTTCGAGGGCGACCGCTACGAGACGCCCGATCCCGATGCGGTCGAGCCGCTCGCGTTCCTCCCCGACCGACCCGGAATCCGGTTGGATATCGCCGAGATGCAGGGAATGCTCGGCGCGATCGACGACGGCGTGGGGACGATCCTCGAGAGCATCGACGAGGCGGGCCTCGCGGAGGACACCCTCGTCGTCTTTACGACCGAACACGGACTGGCGATGCCGCGCGCGAAGGGGACCTGTTTCGACGCCGGCATCGAGGGCGTCCTCTTGATGCGCCAGCCCGACGTCCTCGAGTCGGGACGGGTCGTCGACGACCTCGTGAGCAACGTCGACGTCTTCGCGACGCTGCTCGAACTCGCCGACGCCGACGGCGGTGTCGACGCGGACCGACTCGCCGGCCGGAGCTTCGTGCCGCTACTGCGCGACGGCGAAAACGGCTACGAGCCGCGCGATCGGGTCTTCGCCGGCATGACCTGGCACGACCGCTACAACCCGATTCGGGCGATCCGCACGGAGCGCTGGAAGTACATTCGGAACTTCTGGCACCTGCCCGCGATCTACATGACGACGGATATCTACGCCAGCGAGGCCGGACGCGAAGTCCAGGAGGCGTACTACGGCGAACAGCGAGCCTACGAGGAACTGTACGATTTAGAGGCCGACCCGCTCGAGCAGGAGAACCTCGCGGACGACGAACCCGACGACCCGGCTGTCGAGGCCGTTCGCGACCGGCTTCGCGGCGAGTTGCTCGACTGGATGGACGCGACGGTCGATCCACTGCTCGAGGGACCGGTCCTCCCCAACGACTGGGAGACGGTTCACCCGCGGCTGGACGACCACCGTGAGGATACGTGGAACTGATCGTCGACGGCCCGACACTGTGCCGCCGACCGGATTAAGACACCCGCGAACGAAGCCACGACACGAATGACCGACGTCGTGAGCCTGGGCAGCGCCAACGTCGATCGGATCCGGTATCTGCCGACCGACCGAATCCGCGACCTCGAGAGCCGATACGACTGGTTTCCGGCGGCTGGAGAGACCGTTCGGATCGACGAGAGTCCGTCGTTGCTGTCCCTCGAGGCCGAACGCTACGAGAACGTCGTCGGCGGCAAGGGCGCGAACCAGGCGGTCGCGGCGGCTCGCGCCGGGGCAGAGACCGCGTTCCTCGGCTGCGTCGGATCCGACGAGGCCGAATTCGGCGTACTCGAGACGCTCGCCGACCGCGGCGTCGATGTCGATCACGTGCGAGTCGCCGCCGATCTCGAAACCGGGAAAGCGTACGTGTTCGTCGACGACGCCGGTGAGTCGTGGATCGCGATCGTCGGCGGGGCGAACGACGCGGTAGACGGGGCATACGTCGACCGCCACTACGACCGGATCCGGACGGCGGACGCGCTCCTCCTGCAGAACGAGATTCCCGTCGCCACGATGGAGCGGCTGCTCGAGCGTCTGGAAAACGAAACTGCCCGTCCGGCGGTGATCTTCAACCCGGCTCCGTCCGACGGGGCCGGCCCGCTCTGCTCCCGTTCGACGGTCGATATCGTCGTTGTCAACGAAACTGAACACGCGGCGCTCGAGGCTCACCTCGCGAGTTTCGACGGGACAGTCGTCCGAACGCAGGGAGCTGACGACGTCGTCGCGACCGGTGGCGTCGACCACCGCGTCACGCCGCCGTCCGTCGAGTCGGTCGATACGACCGGTGCGGGCGACGCCTTCTGCGGGTACCTCGCTGCGCTGTCGGGCGAGGGTGTGGGACTCGAGCGAGCGCTCGAGACTGCGACCGTGGCCGGCTCGCTGGCGACGGAGACCGAAGGCGTCCAGAACGGGATTCCCGACCTCGAGGCGGTCGAGCGGCTGTTCGAAAGCGAGATCGGGCACGACTGATCTCGAAACCGGGGACGATCGACAGCATCGATTCGTACGAGCGCCGACAACCTACCGGATCCAACTCCGAACGGGTCGTCGAACGAGACGACGGATCTTCGAAGCCGCAGTGAACGGCTGTCCACAGGGAAACGGCTTCGATAGCGTCCCGGCTTCTTACGCGACGGAGTCTTCGTCCGCGTCCGCTCCGGCGCGCTCGAGATGTCGTTCGAGCGACGCACTCACGATTTCCCGAAACCGCTCGTAGTCGGCCTCGAGGGCGACTGAACCGTTCGGCTGCTCACCCCTCACACCGTTCCTATCGCAGACCAGCGCTCCGCGGGCGATGTCGGAATCGATTCCGACCTCCATCGGATATCGCTCGGTCTCCAGTACGCCGTCGTCGACGAGGCCCGCGATCACGAGCGCGTCGTGAATCGCGGCCGATTCGATCCCGTACTGCTCGAGTTGCTCGTCGCCGTAGTAGGTGAGCCACTCGCTGACGGCCCGTCCCAGCAGATCGTCTCGCGGGAGCGATTCGACCGCCGCGGGCGGAACCGCGGCCTTCGCCGTGACGTCGAGGCCAACGAGCGTGGGCGAGCAATCCCGTACGACCCGGTGGGCCGCGTGGGGATCGGTGTGGAAGTTGGCCTCGGCCAGCGGCGTCACGTTGCCCGAACTGAATGCGGCCCCGCCCATAACGACGAGTTCGTCGAGCAGGTCGGGCAGGTCGGGTTCCATCGCGTGTGCGAGCGCAACGTTCGTCAGCGGTCCGATCGCCGCGAGCGTTAATTCGCCCTCGTGGGCTCGAGCCTGCTCGACGATGAACTTCGCGGCGTGTTCGTCGACGGGCCGGCTTGCAGCCGTCGGCGTCGGCACGTCGCCACGGATACCGCCCTCGCCGTGGATGTGCTCGGACGTCCGGAGCGGGACGGCCAGCGGCCGATCCGCTCCTCTCGCGATGGGCACGTCCGTCCGCTCGACGAGTTCGAGGATCGAACGAGCGTTCTCGGTCGTCTCCGAAACCGGCGCGTTGCCGTGGACGGTGGTCAGCCCGACGACCTCGAGGTCGGACCGCTCGAGGGCGGTCAGAATGGCCACGGCGTCGTCGCAGCCGGGATCCGTATCGATCAGCACGGGGCGACTCATACGCGAACCGTCGGGCCCCATCCGTGATAAATCGCCGGGCGTTCGCGGCGGCCGGTCCCGTCGGTCACTCGAGCGCGTCTTCGGCACCCGTGAGCAGGGCAACCGCGTTCGGCGTCCGTTCGACCATCCCCTTCCCGAGCAGGTAGCGAGCGTAGCCGTTGGCTCGGCCCCATTCCCGGTCCTCGTCGTCATCGCGACTGCGCCGTTCTATCCCCGAGTCGCCAGCCGAGACCCACCCTTGAGCCTCCGCGAGGAAGTATTCGGTCGACGGACCTGGGGACGACGCGAGCGCGTCCTCAAGCAGATCGACGGCGTCTCGCTTCGCGGCGTCGATCGACTCCGCGTCGAGTTCGGCCGCCTCGCCGTCCTCGAGGCGGTCGCGTTCCACGCGCGCCGTCTCGAACAGGAGCCACGTCTTCGCGAGTTCGACGGCGCCGTACACCTCGAAGCCGCGGTCGGCGTACCGGACGCCGGTACCGCTGCGGTCTGATCGCGAGTAGAGCGCGCTGTGAACGGAGCGGCGTTCCCCGTCGAACTCGTCGATCCGGTCGAACCATCGCGCTCGATCGTCGCGCAGGTCGTCGACGCGCTCGCCGAGGACCTGCCGACTCTCGGAGATCGTCTCGTGAACCGAGTCGCCGCCGTCGCGCTCGCGAAGCGCCTCGCGGTACGCCGCCGCCTCGGCGAGTCGAAGTTCGCTTCGCCGAACGCTGGCGTAGTTGTCGGCGATCTCTTCGGCGTCGTCCGGTTGCCTCCAGCGTTCGACGTCGTCGTCGTCCGCACGCCACCGCAGCCCCTGACCCGCCTGATTGAGACAGTACTCGATCCGGTGTCCATACGCGAGGAACGTCTCCGGATCGCCGGTCTCGTAGGAAAATCGATCGATCGCTGCGTCCACCTCGTCGAGTAACACGGTCGCCTTTTCGCTCGGATCTCGATCGAAGTCGGCGTTCGTGGCCCGCGCGTACGCGAACCCGGCGGCGGCCTTCGAGAGGTGGTACCCCGCGGCCTCGACGGTGTCGACGACCGGCGGTTCCGTCGGGAGATCGTCGGCAAACTCGGCCGCTCGCTCGAGGTCGGTGCGGTATGTTCGGTGCCGAGACTCAGACTGTCGATCGCTCGGTTCGTCCAGTCGATTCCACGCCTCGAGACCGTCAGTCGCGTAACTGATAATCTCCTCCGCGGTCGTTCGAAGGTGCGCGTCGGTCGTCTCGACCGCGGTCTCGACCTCGGGAATCGATCGTCGCCGCGTTCGCGCGTAGACGACGCGGTCGGGAAGCACGCCGATGACGCTCGAGCACCCGGCGAGAAGAGAGACGCCGATGCCGGTCGTGCCGGCCAAGAACTGCCGTCTGGAGGCACCCGGGCGGTGTTTCATATGGGTCATAGATAACAAATAGGTGAAAACATTTCGGTTCGAACTATTTCTGACAGAGACAATCCCGCGATCACTCGAGCGATCAGTATAACACGCTGGCGCGGTTCGATCGAACCGATGCCGACGCGCGCCTTCCGGGTCGCCTACGACGGCACCGGCTACTACGGCTTTCAGCGCCAGCCCGACGTTCTCACCGTAGAGGACGCGATATTCGATGCCCTGCGCGGCCTCGAGGTCCTCGCCCCCGACGCCGACAAACCCGACGGCTACGCCGCGGCAGGTCGGACCGATGCCGGCGTCTCTGCGCTCGCCCAGACGGTGGCCCTCGAGGTCCCGGAGTGGCTCACGCCGCGGGCGTTCAACGCCGAACTCCCCGCCGATATTCGGGCGTGGGCGGCCGCCGACGCGGCCGACGATTTCCACGCAACCCATCATGCGGCCGGTCGGACGTACACGTATCATCTGTACGCGCCGCCGGAGCCGGCTGCTCCTGTCGGTTCGATCGACACCTCGAACGCGACCGAACGCGCCGTCGACGACGGCCGGTTCCGAGCCGCCTGCGAGGCACTTTCGGGCAGTCACGATTACCACAACCTTACGCCGGACGACCACAACACCGAGCGCGCGCCGATGCTCGAGGCGACCCGCGACGGCGACTATCTCGTCGTGACGGTCGCCGCGAGCGGCTTCGCCCGCGAACTCGTCCGACGACTCGTCTCGCTGGCTCGAGACGTCGGTACCGGGGCGGAACCACTGGCGAAGATCGATCGGACCCTCGATCCCGACCCGCTGCCGGGTCACGAGGGCATCGCACCCGCGCCCCCCGAACCGCTCGTGTTGGCCGCGGTCGACTACCCTGACCTCGAGTTCGCGGTAGACGAGGACGCGGCCGCGAGCGCTCGAGCGATCTTCGAGCGGCGGCGGATCGACCGCCGGACGGGTGCGCGCGTGGCGGGTCAGATCGCCGACGGCGTCCGGTGAGCCGGCGACCGACGGCATCCAGTCCGTTGACGAGCCTTTTTGTGCTGGGACAGACACCTCGGAGCATGGAACTCTCACCGGAGGAGTACGGCGCGTACTGGCGGGCGTCGCTGCACGTTTCCGCGGGCATCATCATCGTCTATCTGGGCTATCAGGTCGCCTCGCCGCTGTTCGCCTACTCCAACGTCGGCGCGGTCGGTATCGGGATCTTTCTGTTCGTCGCGCTCGTCGTCGCCGGCTGCTTCATCGCGATGCTCGGCGTCGCTCGGACCGTTCGGACCGCCGTCGACGCCGAGATGCGGGGGTAACACGGGACGATCGACTCGAGCCGGTGAACAGAGATTTATCCGTCCGGGCCCTCGTCTCAGACATGAGTGAGTCCGCCCAGTCCCCCGAAGACGAGGTTCGAGAAGCGGTGTCGCTGTTCCTCCAGCGAAACTTTCCCCAGATTCAGGCCCACGGCGGCGACTCCTCGATCACCGAGGTCAATCTCGAGGAGGGCCACGTGGAGATCAACCTAAGCGGGGCCTGCAGCGGCTGCGGCGTCAGCCCGATGACGACGCAGGCGATCCAGCGACGGCTCCCGAGCGAGATCGATACGATCGACTACGTCTCGGTGACTACCGGCTTCGACGGGCTGAGTGAGGGAACGTCTCGGGACATTTCGGACGACGTGCCGTTCTGAATTACACGGCCAGTCCGGTCAATCCCAGCCGTCCGGCCAGACCTCCGCGGCCCGCATTCCCGGCTCGTACTCCTGTTCTCGAAGCTGTTCGCGTAACTCGTCGGACTCGATCCGCGGCACGTCCGTCCGCGTCAGCTCGCGAACCAACAGCGCCGTCAGCATGGCGTGTTCGCGGAGGTTCCGCGGATCGACCTTGTCCCGCGTGTCGGCAGTCGTGTGCCCCCAGCCGCGGCCTCGTTCGGAGCCCTCCGGCGGCTCGCTGTGAAGTTGGAGCGTCGGCACTCCGGCCCGAAGGAACGGCCAGTGATCGCTAAAGGGATGCGGATCGGTCTCGTGAACAACTGGCTGTCCCGCCGCGCTCGTCACCTCGTCGGCCAGTTCCGCGAGCGACTCGGAGCCGTGCGAGAGCGCTTTGAGATTCCGAAATCGGCCCGCGCCGTCGACGTTGACCACCGCGCGGATCGACTCGAGATCGACCGCGTCGGCCATCGCTTCGGCACCCAGCAGTCCGATCTCCTCGCAGCCGACGCCGGCCACTCGCACCCGGCACTCGAGGTCATCCTCGGTCGCCGACAGGGTCGACGTCGCGGCGGCGACGGTCGAGATACCGCAGCCGTTGTCCAGCGCGCCCTCGGTGATGTCGTGGGCGTCGTAGTGGGCGACGACGAGCACTTCCTCGTCCGTGTCGGGGCCAAGCGTCCCGTGTACGTTCTGACTCGAGCCGTCCTGCGTCGAGGCATCGACGCGAAGCCGCCCTCGAGCCCCGCGCTTGGCGTACTCCGTGAGCCAGTCGTGGGTCTCGGCGCTGACGCCGACACCCGGCACGGCGGCCTCGGCGTCGAACTTCAGTGCCCCCGTCGGCGGCAGTTGGCCGGGAACGTGGTTGGCGAAGACGAACGCCTTCGCACCCGCGGCGACCGCGTGGCCGAACTTCTCCATCCGGTGGACGAACCGCTGGCCCGACGGCGTCGTCGTACTCGCGACGGCGATCGCTCCCTTGAGGTCGACCTCCTCGAGTTCCGTCGGCGTCCCGTAGCCGACGTCGACCAGCGGTCCCTCGACGTCGCCCGCCGGCGCGTACGGCAGCGCGATCGCCTCGAACATACGGTCGACGCCCGTCGAGCCCGATTCGGGGTCGCCCCGTTCTCTTTCCGCCTCGCGCTCTTCGCTCCCGCTCCCGCGAGTCGTCGTCTCGCTTCCCAGCACGGCGAACTCGGTGGAGCCTCGCTCCCAGTACTGCATCGAAAATTCCTGGAACTCGACATCCTCGAGGCCGGCGTCGGTCAGCTCCTCGCGCACGATTTCGGCGGCGCGGCGTTCGCCCGGCGAGCCGCCCATCCGGTGGGGGAGCTCGGTCAGTCGCGTCAGCAGTTCCCAGCCCCGGTCGTCGCTCCAGGCGCGACCGAGCGCAGTCTCGAGTCGCTCGTCGTCGATGACCTCGTCGTCCATACCCCGTTGTTCGCGCTCGAGTGGCATATTTTGCCGGTCGGATTCGGCCGGGGTGGGTGCCCGACGGTTCGGAGTGTGGGGGTGTTGTTCGCCCTTCGATACCCTTTACCACCTACGTTCCGAAACGCGTGCTATGAGTTCCGTTCCCGAACGCTCCGAGGTCGACGAGGACTATACCTGGAACCTCGAGAGCATCTACGCGTCCGACGACGACTGGGAGAGCGCCTACGAGGCGGTCGCCGAGCGCGTCGACGAACTCGCCGCCTACGAGGGACAGGTTACCGACGACGCCGACACGCTCCTCGAGACGCTCGAGTTACGCGACGAGGTCATGCGCGAGGTGTCGATGGTCGCCTCCTATGCCCGAATGCGCCGCGACGAGGATACGACGAACCAGGAGTATCAGGCGCTGACGGCGCGGGCACAGTCGCTTGCCTCCGACGCCCACTCTGCGGCCTCGTTCATCGATCCCGAACTGCAGGAGCTGACCCGCGAGGAGTTCGACGCGATGGTCGACGCGGAGTCGGATCTCGAGACGTACGATCACTACGTCGACGACGTGCTGCGGATGAAACCGCACACGCGTTCGGCCGAAGTCGAGGAGTTGCTCGCCGAACTGGGCGAGGTCACGGGTGCGACGGGCGAGGTGTACAACATGCTCGCGAACGCGGACATGTCGTTTCCCACCGTGGAGGACGCTGACGGAGAAGCCGTCGAGGTCACCCAGAGCAACTTCGTCAACCTGCTCAAACGCCCGGATCGGGAGTTCCGCCGGACGGTCCACGAGGAGTACTACGACGAGTGGGAAACGCTCCGAAACACGGTCGCTTCGGCCTACAAGAACAGCGTCAAGGCCGACGTCAAGACGGCCCAGGCGCGCAACTACGACACGGCTCGCGAGGCTGCCCTCGACGGTCCCAACGTTCCCGTCGATGTCTACGACACGCTCGTCGACAGCGTCCACGAGAACATCGACAAGCTCCACCACCACGCCGAACTCAAGCGACAGGCCCTCGAGGTCGACGACCTCCAGATGTGGGACGTTTACATGCCTCTGACCGGCGACGAGGGGCCCGACGTCGAGTACGATCAAGCCGCCGAATGGGTCGTCGAATCCCTCGCGCCGCTGGGTGAGGACTACCAGTCCCGCGTCGCGGAAGGTCTCGACTCGCGCTGGGTCGACGTCTACGAGAACGAGGGCAAGCAGTCCGGTGCCTACTCGGGCGGCACGTACGACACCCAGCCGTTCATCCTGATGAACTACCAGGACGACATCTCCTCGATGTACACGCTGGCCCACGAACTCGGCCACTCGATGCACTCCGAACTGACGAAAGACGAACAGCCCTTCGTCTACTCGAACTACGAAATTTTCGTGGCCGAGGTCGCGAGTACGGTCAACGAGGCCCTGCTGACGAACCACTTGCTCGAGACCGTCGACGACCCCGAGTTCCGCAAGCACGTCTTGAACGAATTCCTGGAACGCGTGCGCTCGACGCTCTACCGACAGACGCTCTTTGCGGAGTTCGAACACGAGGCTCACCGACTCGAGGAGGAGAGCGAACCGTTGACGGCGGACCGACTGGACGAGCTCTACCGCGGACTCAAAGAAGAGTACTACGAGCCGGCGGTCGTCGACGACCGCATCGCCCGCGAGTGGATGCGTATCCCGCACTTCTACCGCGCCTTTTATGTCTACCAGTACGCGACCGGGATTTCGGCCGCGCTGGCCATCGTCGACGACGTCCTCCCGAACGGTGCGGGCGGCGACCCGAACCGCGACGCGGCCGAGGACTACCTCGAGTTCCTCCGACGGGGCTCCCGGGAGTACCCGCTCGAACTCCTCCGGATCGCCGGCGTCGACATGAGCACGTCCGAGCCGATCGATCGCGCGCTCGAGAGCTACGGCCAGCGACTCGAGGAGATGGACGCGCTGCTCGACGAGGCGAACTGACGACGTAATAGTTATGTTTTAGTCATTTTGTGGACTACAGCTCTGTGTGCCCATCTCGAACCGTCTCCGCGCTTCGGTACCCTCACTCGAGTGGTCTCCGATCTCTCTCCTGTTTGCCGCTCTCGTGGCCGTTCAGCTGACGGTCCTCTACGGAACCATCGGCGGCGACCCGAGCGACGTTGCCCTCTCGGTAGCCGCGGTGTACGTCGCGGGGATGCTTCTCGTCGGGTTGCTCGCGGGCGTTGCCCGGTCGAACTCGTTTCTGTTCACGTTGTTTGCGGGCTGGTCGGTCTTCGCGTGGCTCGCGTACGCGTTCGATCCGTCCGTTACCGTCGGGGCACTAATCGGAACCGTCACCGTCGGCTGCAGCTTCTACTATGCGATCAAGTACCGGTACGACGGCGATTTTTCGCTTCTCGAGGCCGTTCGTTGATGGCGGTGTGACTTATCCGGTCCACTCTCCTGTTGCAGACTTTTTGGTCCGAGGCGCGATTGCTGCCCGAAATCGCTCGCTTCCATCGTTTCGACTGGTTCGTGGCGATACGTCCTCGGTTGTCGGCTACCAGAAATCCAACCGGGACCCAAAGGCACATTTATGATCGGGGACTTACCAGCGTACGTCAGGATGTCTCGAAGCCCGTCTATCCCAGACCGACCTCACCGCGATATCGATCCCGATCTCCCCGACGATGAGCGGCTCGAGGCGCTCCGCGGGCACTTTGCGGATCTCGCGGAGGTAAACGAACAGCTCACTGAGCAGCTCGAGGAGGCCGAACAGCGTCGCCAAGACCTGCGCGACCGCGTCGAGCGCGTCGAGCGCGAGAACGAGACGCTCAAAAGCTCCTCGCTGTACATCGCCACCGTCGAGGACGTCCTCGAGAACGACGAAGTGATCGTCAAACAGCACGGAAACAACCAGGAGGTGCTCACGGACGTCTCCCCGCGGATCGTCGAGGAAGTCGATCCCGGCGACCGCGTCGCGGTCAACGACTCCTTTGCGATCCAGACGGTGCTCAACGCCGAGACCGACGCGCGCGCCCAGTCGATGGAGATCACCGAAAAGCCGGAAGTTACCTACGCCGACATCGGCGGGATCGACGAACAGGTTCTCGAGGTTCGCGAGGCCGTCGAGCAGCCGTTGGCCGAACCCGAACTGTTCCACGAGGTCGGCATCGAGCCGCCGAGCGGCGTCCTGCTCTACGGCCCGCCCGGGACCGGCAAGACGATGCTCGCCAAGGCCGTCGCCAACGAGACCGACGCCACCTTCATCAAGATGGCTGGCTCGGAACTCGTCCGCAAGTTCATCGGCGAGGGCTCCCGTCTCGTCCGAGACCTCTTCGAGATGGCCCGCGAGCGCGAACCGGCAATAATCTTCATCGACGAGATCGACGCCATCGCGACGACTCGCACCGAATCCAAGACCTCCGGCGACGCCGAGGTCCAGCGAACGATGATGCAACTGCTCTCCGAGATGGACGGCTTCGAGGCCCGCGGCGAGATCCGCATCATCGCCGCGACCAACCGCTTCGACATGCTCGACCGCGCCATCCTCCGGCCCGGCCGATTCGACCGCCTCATCGAAGTGCCCGAGGCCGACCGCGACGGCCGCGAGCAGATCCTCGAGATCCACACCCGGAACATGAACGTCGCCGACGGGGTCGACTTCGGCGACTTGGCCGACGACACCGACGGCTACTCCGGTGCCGAAATCGAGAGTCTCACAACCGAAGCCGGCATGTTCGCGATCCGCAACGACCGCGAGCAGGTCACCCACCAGGACTTCGTCGAGGCCCTCGAGAAAATCGAGAAAGACGACTCGAGCGAGGTTATCTCCTCGGCGGGCTACTTCTACCAGTAACAGTTGTTGGCAATGTGATCTACTTTATACAGTCTGACCGACCGGGACACTGCTGAATCCTTGCCGGTCATTGTTCGTTTGTCAGTACTCCGACTTCCGGTTTTCTATCCGTTTCTTGATGTTAGTTTCATCTGGAGTGACTGGCTTCACTCGAAGCTCTCCGAAACCGTACTTCGAGTGGTTCCCGACCCGAGTGAGTCCTGACATCGCAGTCTCCACCGGACGGGTGCCGTCGTAGCCGACGACCACGCCGTGATCGACGGTCTCCAACTCGTACACGTCGCCGCCCTCGATGACCTTCTCCAGGCGGTGGCGTAACTGCGCATCATCGTCTACGCTCCACCACCACGGGATGTCCACGTTGTTCGCCTTCGGGTACTCCGACCGGAGCACGAACGGCGTCACTAGTTCGAGGATGAACGCCTCGCCGTCTTCGAGACGCGAGTAGTCCAGTGCCTCCAGGTCAACGACCTGCGTGTCTTTCAGCGTGGTCGTCCCGTAGCCATAGTTGCGTTTGCCTCCGAACTGGAGGCCATCGAGCACGTCCTCACCGAGGGGTAGATGTCCAGGTCATCGGCGTGCAAGTAGGCGTTCACGTACCAACGCGTGGTCTGTTGCTGTTTCCGCGCGCCGTCGGGCCGGCCCATGATCGTCTCGTGAGCCAGCGCGGGCATCCCGCTCTGGAACCGGATGCCGTGAGCGTTCAGCCCGTCGCGGGGTCGGGTATCGAGCAGCCACGGGTGGTCGGGGTGCCGGAAGAGGAACAGGTCGTCGTAGCTTTCCACGTCAGGGAGCGACGACCCCATGTACGGGCGAATCCCGCTCTGCGAGTGCTCCTCGGGAAATGTCCCGAACTGGCCGGGGACGAACATCCCGTGGCTGGCGTTGATGTGCTGGTGGACGTCGTGCTCCAGCTGCATCCCGAGCGCGTGATAGATCGCGTTCCCGCTCACGTAGTACGGGTGCCCGAGGTAGTCCATGTCGAGTTCCCAATGAACCTGTTGGATGCGGGTCACGCGTTCTTCCTCCGAGTTTCGAGATCCTCGATGTACTGGAGCGCGGTGCTCCAACTCCAGATCCGCCGGAGGTTCGCATCGAGCACCATGTCGTGCTTGTCGTGGTTGACGTCGAGCGGGTGCGCGGTGAGACGCTTCCACGCCGACGCCCACGACCGCCACGGACGGCTTCCAAGGCGCGCCCACGGGTTCCCGCCCGCGCTCTCGTCGATTCGAAGCGCGAAGCGATCGCCCGCGTAGACCGTGCGGTGGGGCACGATCTCCCCGGCGTCCACGACCAGGAGGAGATCGGCGAACTCGTGACCGGCGTGGTAGTTGTCCAAGAGCGCCGCCACGAGCAGTGTGTGATACTTCAGGCTCGTGTACGGGTAGTAGAGTACCGACAGGTCGGACAGTGGCTCGAGGCCCACCCGTTCGTTCACGGTCTCGTTCTCGCGGTTGTCATTGGCTCGAGTTGGGCCGTCAGCTCGATCCTGATCGCCGGTCAGTCACCCCCGGAAGCGGCTCGGTACGGGCTCGCCGCCGGAATAGCCGCGTTCGTCGTCGCGGGTAGCGCCGCACTCGTTCGCCGGTAGATTTCAGCGAGGAGAGTCGCGAGACGACGCGCCGCTCGGCGGGTTCGGCCTCGGAACCGCAACGCCTTACGCCCTCGGTCCCCGAACGCGAGTATGAGCACGATTCGAGTCGTCTGGGGGACCGCATCCGGTCCCACGGCGATGTCGTCCTACGACGCCGCGCTCGCGGACGCCGGCGTCGAGAACTACAACCTCGTCTCGGTCTCCTCCGTGATCCCGGCGGATACCGACGTCGAAGCCGTCGGCACGGCCCCCGATCTCGGACCCGTCGGCGAGCGGCTGACCGTCGTCGAGGCTCGAGCCACCGTCGCCGGCCCCGGCCGAGCCAGCGCGGCGCTCGCGTGGTCCCAGTCAGTCGACGACGGGCCGGGGCTGTTCTACGAGACGTCCGGTGAGACGGACCGTGAGGATGTCGAACGACGCGTTCGCGAGGGGCTGGACGCGGGACAGGAGCTTCGAGACTGGGAGTTCACCGAACCGAGCGTCGCCGTCGAGAGCACGCGGGCCGAGTCGGGACGGCACACGACGGCGCTCGTCCTCGCCGTCTACGGCAAGAGCGAGCCGATCTGTTGAACGATACCGACGATCGATGCCACCGAACGGGACCGTTGACCGCCCCCGAGTCATCCATCGGGTGTAAACAGCCCGCTTTGATTGTCCGAAGGCGAATCCTTTTCACCTGCCAGCGCATTGTGACCGGCACACACATCTTATGAACGGAAATACGCCGTACGCAGGGCTGCCGGGAGAGACGGGTGCTGGTCAGCGCGCCGCGGCGGACGTTCCGGACCTCTCGAGGGATCAAAAACGACTGCTTCACCGCGATGTCTCGCGGATCGCCGCCCGAACCCGCGAGTTCCTTCCCAGCGAGTACGTCGTCGACTCCGACGTCTCGAGCGGGATGACCGGTCCTCAGGTCACCGTTGCCGTCCGTCCACCGGTGGGTCACGCGGTCAGTGCCGGATTTACGCCGGACCTCGAGGATCTCGCGGCCGGTGAGGATGTCATCACGGCTGACGAGCGGAGCGAGGTGGCCCGGGGGCTGGCCGCCAGCGCGGCACTGCAGGTCAAACAGGCGGTCAGCAACAACGTGACGCCGACCGGGAAGTAGTTGCGGTTCTGTTGGGTTTCGAGTACGTTCGCTCGCTGAGCGAATTTATCACCGGTACCCTGAGGATTCAGCGTCGAATCCATCGAGACTCATCGTAATATATTTACAAATTCGAACTAATAGAAAGGCGTGAAAGTTCCTGCCATCCAATCCAGTATTAGCCGAGTCACCACAGCAAAGAGGTGGAATCGGCCGTGGTTGTATTATATTGGGGGGCTGTTCGCGCTATTCAATGCGTACTTCCACGCCAGAATTCTCGGCGACGCTATCTTCGGAGACGTTTCCGTTCATGGCGTACCGATAGACGTAGCGAGTGGGGGTACGTTCGTACTACTCGTTGGTATCCTGTTCACCGCAGTTGTCCTCGTTGATTACCGCTGGAGTAACCGGTTTCCAGACCTCGATTTGCGTGGTGCATTTGGGGCGATAGCAGTAACAACGTTCTTGCTGGCTGCTTTCGGATGGCTCGTAGCTATCCTTTTGATAGAGGCATCGGTCGGATTTCCTCAGGATGGAATCGTAGGTGTGTTAGCCAACAGTGTTTCGTTTAATCTAGTTCTCCTCGGTGCGAGCACGGTTCTTTTGCGGCATAGCTGACTCGAATCTCACTCTGGTGCGCTTGGATCGAAGCTGGCGACCCCAGAGTAGTTAGTTCATATCCCCCGTATTCACGGGAATTCCCGATAACTTACCATGAGGCCGGAGTTGGTGCGGTATGTACGTACCCTCTACTGAACGAATACTCCGCGACCATCTTCCAGAGACGGATTCGACGACCGTGCGTAGCGATGGAATCAGTACAATAACTGCTCGAGTTGATGCCGTCGCCGTTCGAGATCGATCTTCGGCTCGAGTTCGGGATCGTCGACGAGCCGATCGAGCACCAGCAGCGGGTCCGTTCCCGCGCGTTCGACGGCCTCGAGTAGCTCCTCGATCGCCGCCCGGTTCGTCGCGAGCGACGAGCACAGACCCAGCGCGAGCGCGAGCGGAATCGCCGCCTCGCCGCTCGGGAAGGCGTTGCTCACGCTGGTGAAATCGGGCTCCTCGAGCACCTCGTCCGCCGGTTCGACGGTGAGACAACGCGTACAGCACGTTGCGGCCGACGCCTGCGCCGGCGCGTACTCGCGATACTGCTCGGGAACCGAAAACGAGACCGTCGGCGAATCACAGATAGAACAGGCCATGAGAGAGATCGTCGGAACCGATCAGTCGCCGCCCGGCACACCGCCCGCAGTCGACTGCTCCATGTCGGGTTCGGTCTCGTCTTCGGTGTCGGAGGCCGCTTCGTCCTCCGCTTCGGCCTCTCGCTCTGCTTTCTCCTCGGCTTCTTTCTTCTCTTTGATTTTCTTCAGGCGGAAGGTCTCTTCGCGTTCTTGCTCCTCGAGTTTCTGTTCGATGTATTCCTGGTTGTCATAGAGGTCGGGCAGGAGTTTGAACTCGAGGGCGTTGACGCGCCGTTTGGTCGTCTCGATCTCCCGGAGCATCTTCTTCATCGCCGTCTCGACCTCGGCGGCGAGGATGATGCTCTCGAGGAGGTCCTCGTAGGCCTCGGCGGCCTCGTCGATGCGGGCGGAGGTTCCCATGATCCCGTAGCCGCGCTGGTCGAGGCTCTTCGAGACGCGGGAGGACTCGATTTGGGGAACGACGACGCCCATGATGTTTTTCGACTCGGTGGTGATCTCGGGGTGTTCCTGCAGCGCAGCGGCGGCCCCGCGGACCGCGACGTCGCCCTCCATGGCCCGAGCCATGTTGATTTTCTTCTGGGCGTCCTCGTAGTCCTGCGCGAGGTCGCCGCGGACATCCTGGGCCTTATCCAGGATATCCATGAACTCCATGATCAGCCCGTCCCGTTTCTTCTCGAGTGTCCCGTGCCCCCGCTCGGAGAGTTCGATGCGATCCTCGATCTCCATCAGGTTCTTGCGGGTGGGCTTGACGTCCTTGGCCATCTTGTGGGGGGATTGCGCCCCCAGTCGGATAACTGTTTACAGTTTCCCTGGCCGCTGCGGCCGTGGGACGGCACTCGAGGACGTGAAATCGCTTCGATCGGAGTTCTGCTTACCCCTGTCCGACCATTCGATCTTCGTCCTCCCACTCCTCCTGACGGAGTTCGTACTTCTGGATCTTGCCGGTCGCGGTTGTCGGCAGCTCCTCGACGAACTCGATCTCCCGCACCACCTTGTACCCCGCGAGGTTGTCCCGCGTAAAGTCGACGAGGTCGTCGACAGTCACGCCCGGGTCGTCCGGATCGCCGCTCTCGGGCACGACGAACGCCTTCGGTGTCTCACCCCACTGGTCGCTGGGGGCCGGGATGACCGCCACGTCGGATATTTCGGGGTGGTCGAACAGCGTGTCCTCGAGTTCGATGCTCGAGATGTTCTCGCCGCCGGAGATGATGATGTCTTTCTTGCGGTCCTGGATCGAGATCATCCCGTTTTCGTCGACGGTCGCGAGGTCGCCCATGTGGTAGTAGCCCTCGACGCGATCGGTAAAGGCCTCCTCGGTCTCCTCGGGCTTGTTCCAGTACTTCTCCATGACCTGATTGCCTCTGACGACGATCTCACCGATCGAGGCGTCGTCGCGGGCCACGTCGGTACCGTCCTCGTCGACGACGCGGATTTCCGTGCCGAGGAAGCCGATTCCCTGCCGTTTCTTGATCGCGAACCGATCACCGCTGTCGTCGTCGAACGTCCGTCGAGCGTCGGAGGTCGTGATCAGCGGTCCGGTCTCGGTCGCGCCGTAGACGTGTTTCAGGTACCAGCCGAACTCGTCCTCGACGGTGCGGATGGTTGCCTCCGGCGGCGCTGATCCGGCGGTCGCGATTCGGATGTCGTTCTCGCCCGTCGTTGTGGGGTCGTTTTCCTCGTAGTAGTCACTCAGCATGTTCAGCACCGTCGGCGCACAACACATGTAGGAGATGTCCTCCTTTCGGACCGACTCGAAGATGTCCCCGGCGTCGACGCCGCGGGTACAGACGTGTTTCGCGCCCATGCCGGTGATCGCGTAGATGTGGCCCCAACCGTTGACGTGGAACATCGGCAACGTCCAGAGGTAGCTGTCGTCGTCGCGAATCTCCTGGTGGATGCTGATCAGGTACGCGTGGAGCGTCTCCGCGCGGTGGGTCCGACAGACGCCTTTCGGGTCGCCAGTGGTCCCGGAGGTGTAGTTGATGGTGATGATCTCGTCCTCGTGCATCTCGGGGCGGTCGTACTCGGTGCCCGCCGCCTCGAGGACATCGTCGAACTCCTCCCATTCACCGTCGACACTTTCAGCGTCGTTCGTAATGAACGTCTCCGCCGGCACCTCCTCCCGGATCGGCTCGATCTTATCCGCGAAGTCGTAATCCGCGTAGACCGCGTCGACCTCCGCGTCCTCGAGCATGTAGGAGAAATCGTCCGGCGTCAGCCGGTAGTTCAGCGGCATATGGATCGCCCCGGTCTGCATCGTCCCGTAGGCCGCCTCGAGGTGGTAGTGCGTGTTTGGATCCAGGACGGCGACGCGATCGCCCTTCTCGATGCCGCGTTCCTGTAACGCCGCCGAGAACCGGTCGGCGCGCTCCCCCAGTTCGCCGTAGGTGAACCGTTCACCCGTCGTGGCGACGACCGCTTCGTCGTCGCCGTAGTGGGTCCGCGCCCGGTCGAGAAAGTCCGTCGTAAGCAATGGCTTGTGCATTTATATCACACCACTTGACCCTTCACCGACGAACCCTACAGAAGTTTCGGTCGCTCGACGTTCGGCGAGCGTCTCGAGCATGCGACGTATCGCAGATATCGAATGGGCGGAGACGGCCTAATTCCTCCAGACTCGAGGTCAGTTTCTGACGATACGAATTTCCGGGTTCGGCTGCTCGTCGATATAGTAGCTGTCGGACGGCGGGAGCACGTCCAGTTCGACCGTCCCGATATCCTGCTCGTCGCGAAGCGATTGCCGGCCGTCGAAATTCAACACCGCCTGGTGGTCCTCGAGGTCGTCGTAGGTACCTTCGAGGTCGTCGGGAACGGCACCCGTCTCGGCGTCGAGAACGCCCTCGAGTTGTGCCGATCCGCCGGTAGCGATCACCGTCGCGCCCGGCACGATCTCCCCGTTCTCGTCGACGACCGAGACGACGACTTCCGCGTCTTCCCCGCTCGCGTCCGCGTCTACGAGCTGATCATCCTCGGCGATTTTGACCGTTACCTCGGTGTCTGAGACGGATACATCGACGACGCCGGCGTACCACGTCCCCTCGATCTCGAGGGCAAGGACGTCTATCAACTCCGATACTGCCTCCTCATCGGCCTCGAGGTCGAGTTCGTAGGTGAGCCACTCGCCGTCCGTCACTTCGGCGTCCAGTTCGCCGTCGGCCGCCTCGATCACGTCGTGGTCGTCGGCCGACTCTGCACAGTTCGCGGCCGTGAGATCGTAGTCCTCGACGGCGTCCGCGAACCGATCCTCGAGATACTCGACGAAGTACTCCCGGTCGTGCTCCGCGAGATGCTCGTGGGGGTAGTACTCGCTGGCCGCCTCGAACTCTCCGTCGAAGGTCGTCTCGAGGAACCCGGTGCCAGCTTCGCAGGCGGTCGCGTACGTTTCGTCGCCGTTGGAGGGATCGTCGTTGCCGTTTTCGGGACCGCTTCCGGCGTCGGATGGAGCCTCGTCATCGTCGCTCGACTCGCTACCGAACTCGTCGAGACAGCCGGCGACGCCGACCGTTAGACTGCCAGCTGCCGCTGTGGAGAGCAACCGTCGCCGCGAAATACGATCGTCCATACAAATTCATGTTTGCTGGAAAGAAATAACTATTGTCATTAAATCCAGGCCGTCAGCTTCCAGCTTCCCCCCGAGCCGGCCGACCGACTACCGGGATGAGTGAATCGAGAGAAACGGAACGACAAAACGAAACCGCGTCGATCAGTCGGCCGAGACTTCGGCGGCTTCCGTCTCGTCTTCGCGGTAGTGCTCTGCGATGAGGTCCTCGTCGATCCGGTTGAGGGACTCTTTCGGGAGTTCCGACAGGAGATCCCAGCCGAGTTCGATCGTATCGTCGATCGAGCGGTTGTTGTCGTACCCCTGCTGGATGAACTCCTCCTCGAACCGGTCGGCGAAGTCGAGGTACTTGTTGTCCAGTTCGGAGAGCGCTTCGCGACCGACAATGTTCACGAGGTCGCGCAGGTCCTCACCCTCGGCGTACGCGGCGTACATCTGGTCGGAGACGTCAGCGTGATCTTCACGGGTGAGTCCCTCGCCGATACCGTCGTCCATCAGCCGCGAGAGCGATGGCAGGACGTTGATCGGCGGCTCGATCCCCTGGCTGTTCAGGTCCCGATCCATCACGATCTGGCCTTCCGTAATGTAGCCGGTCAGGTCCGGAATCGGGTGGGTGTCGTCGTCGCCGGGCATCGTCAGGATCGGAATCTGCGTCACCGACCCCTCCTTGCCTTCGATTCGACCGGCGCGCTCGTAGAGCTGTGCCAGGTCGGTGTACATGTATCCGGGGTAACCACGCCGACCCGGAACCTCCTCACGTGCCGCACCGATCTCACGAAGCGCCTCGCAGTAGTTCGTGATGTCGGTGAGGATGACGAGCACGTGGTAGCCTTTCTCGAAGGCGAGGTACTCCGCCGTCGTCAGGGCGAGTCGCGGCGTGACCGTCCGCTCGACTGCGGGGTCGTCCGCGAGGTTCATGAAGACGACCGAACGCTCGAGCGCGCCGGTGCGCTCGAAGTCGTCCATGAACTCGTTTGCTTCCTCGGCGGTAATTCCCATCGCACCGAAGATGACTGCGAACTCCGACCCCTCGTCGTCGTCGCCTTCCTCTTCCTCGGGCACCGACGCCTGACGGGCGATCTGGAGCGCGAGGTCGTTGTGGGGGAGTCCGGATCCGGAGAAGATCGGGAGCTTCTGGCCACGAACGAGCGTGTTCATGCCGTCGATGCCGGAGACGCCGGTCTGGATGAACTCCTCGGGATACTCTCGGGAGTACGGGTTGATTGCCTTGCCGACGATGTCAATGCGCTCGTCGGGGACGATTTCCGGGCCGCCGTCGATCGGGTTGCCGGAGCCGTCGAGCACCCGTCCGAGGAGATCCTCGGTGACGGGCATCTTCATCGTCTCGCCCAGGAACCGAACGGAGGCGTTGCGGTCGATACCGCCCGTCCCCTCGAACACCTGGATCGAGACGACGCCTTCGCTCGATTCCAGCACCTGTCCGCGCAGCGTTCGTCCGTCGTCGGTTTCGATCTCGACGATCTCGTCGTAGCCGACCGGTTCGTCGACCTCGGCGAACACCAGCGGGCCGCTGATCTCCGTGATTGTTTGGTACTCTTTCATCGTTAGTACTGGCTTCTGATCTGCGATTCGATCTCTGATTCGAGTTCGTCGATGTACTCGTTCCACTCCTCCGCCGTCGCCATCCGGTTGAGCCGTGGGAGGGCGTCGGCGTCCTGAATCTCCTCGGCTGGAACGCCAGCGTCGAGCGCCTCGAAGGCCTCGTCGTTGAACGTCCGGATCGCCTGGAGCATCCGGTAGGTCTTTTTCGGGTCGCAGTAGGTGTCGACGTCATGGAACGCGTTCTGCTGGAGCCAGGCTTCACGCAGGTAGCGTGCGACCTCGAGGGTCAGCTGCTGGTCTTCCGGCAGGGCGTCCTTGCCGACGAGTTGGACGATCTCCTGCAGTTCGGCCTCCTCGTCGAGCACGTCGACCGCCCACTGGCGGACCTCCGGCCAGTCCTCCGCGACGTTGTCGCGGAACCAGGGGTCGAGTTGCTGTCGATACAGCGAGTACGACTCGTTCCAGTTGATAGAGGGGAAGTGCCGACGCTCCGCGAGGTCGGCGTCCAGCGCCCAGAACGTCTTGACGATACGCAGGGTGTTCTGCGTGACGGGTTCCGAGAAGTCGCCGCCGGGCGGCGAGACGGCTCCGATCGCCGTCACCGAACCCTCGTCGCCGTTGAGCAGCTGGAACTTGCCGGCGCGCTCGTAGAACTCCGAGAGCGAGGCGGCCAGATATGCGGGATACCCCTCTTCGCCGGGCATCTCCTCGAGTCGGCTCGAGATCTCGCGCATGGCCTCTGCCCACCGGGAGGTGGAGTCGGCCATCAGCGCGACGTCGTAGCCCATGTCGCGGAAGTACTCCGCGATGGTGATCCCCGTGTAGATACAGGACTCGCGGGCTGCGACCGGCATGTTGGACGTGTTCGCGATGAGACACGTTCGGGACATGAGCGGCTTGCCTGTCTGCGGGTCTTCCAATTCAGGGAAGTCCTCGATAACCTCGGTCATCTCGTTGCCGCGCTCGCCACAACCGACGTAGACGACGATATCCGCGTCGGCCCACTTGGCGAGTTGGTGCTGGGTGACCGTCTTCCCGGAGCCGAAGGGACCGGGAATCGCAGCCGTCCCACCTTTCGCGATCGGGAAGAGGCCGTCGAGAATTCGCTGCCCCGAAACGAGGGGGATCGTCGGCGTCTCCTTCGTCTCTGCCGGACGGGCCTCACGAACGGGCCACTCCTGGTGCATCGTGATCTCCTCGCCGGAGTCGAGTTCGACGACGGGTTCGTCGACCGTGAACTCGCCGCTCTCGGTCGACGTCACCTCGCCACCCTCGTAGTCCGGCGGGACCATCACGCGGTGCGTGATGCTCTCGGTCTCGGGCACTTCACCGACGACGTCGCCGGCTTCGACCGTGTCGCCGACCTCGACGGTCGGGGTAAACTCCCACTCCGTCTCGAAGTCGATTCCGGGAGCGTCGACCCCGCGGTCCAAGAACGCCGTCCCCATCTTCTCCTCGAGAACGTCGAGCGGGCGCTGGACACCGTCGTAGATGGCGTCCAGCACACCTGGTCCGAGGTCGACGGAGAGGGGTTCGCCCGTGTTCTCGACGGGTTCGCCCGGGCCGACGCCGGAGGTTTCTTCGTACACCTGAATCGTGGTCAGGTTCCCTTCGATCTCGATGACCTCGCCCATCAGCCCTTCGTCACCGACGTAGACGACGTCGTTCATCCGGGCGTCGAGGTCCGCGGCGGTCACGACTGGACCGCTCACGCTTTCGATTACACCGTCTTCGTCGACGGTCTGGGTGTCTTCTGCCTGGCTCATAGTTTATTATTCGTCTTCGTCCATCAGGTCGATACCGATCGCACGCTTGATCTGGTCGCGCAGTCCGCCGCCACCGGTTCCGCTCCCGATCGTGACGACGACCGGCTCGACGCTCGTCTCGACGTTCTGGCGGACGTTCCGCGAGAGGAACTCCAGATCGTCGTCGTGCATGACGACGATTCCGATGCCGTCGTCGTCGAGGACATCCGTAACGGCGTCGTCGAGTTCAGTCTCCTTCTCGTCGTCCGGGACGTTCTCGAATCGACGGACTCCCGCGAGGCGGAAGCCGGTCGTGAACTCCGGACTGCCGACGACTGCGATTTCCTGACTCATAGGATCACCAGCTCCTCTTCGATCTCGCTTTCCTCGAGTCCAACCTCGCGACCGCGAGCGATCGCACGGATGTTCTCGACCTCGCGTTCCTTGGCGAGGATGTACGACAGCACGGCCGAGATCGAGGCCGGGTAGATGCTCGAGAGCGTATCCGCGTACTCGAGCAGCGCAGCGTCTAGTGCGTGCTCGAACTGGATAAGGCTGTCAGCGTCCCGCAGCCGATCCATCGCTCCGGAGAGTCGCTTGCCGTAGCGTTTGTTCTCGCCGATGTGATCGACGAGCGCGTCGTAATCGTTGACGAGTTGATTCAGCTCCGACTCGTCGAACAGCACGCCGCCTTCGATGTAGTAGGACGCGGGATCGAGGTCGGCGCCGCTGCGAGCGAGTCGCAGGGCGTTCCGGGCGTTCCGGAAGTCGATCTCGGCCTGCAGGAACTCGACGTACTTCGCCTCCGGCCCCTCCTGGGGCTCGGCAATCGGTCCGCGGGAGAGATCGTCGAGCAGGTGCTCGTAGAACTCCCGGTCGAGTGCGTTCTCGAGGGGAACGAGCGCGCCGGTCTCTTCGAACTCCTCGTACGCTTCCGTGAGGGGCTCGTAGTAGACCGTCCGGTTGAGGACTTCGATCGCGTCCTCGATCTCGTCGACCTCGAGCAGACGATCAATCGTCGCCTCATCGAGTTCGCCGGCCATGATCAGGTCCGTCCGGATCTCCTCGGGATCGGTTTCGGTGTAGATCCCGCGGATGATCGTCTTCAGGTTCCAGACGTCGAACTTCCGGAGGTAGCGGGCGATGAGGTCGTACAGTCGACCGTCCGACCAATCGAGCAAGTCCTGGAAGTGTTTCGCGAGATTCCGGTTCAGCGCGTACTCGATCAGGTCGACACCCGAGAAGCGTGCGCCGAGTTCGTTGATCTCGCGTTCGTACTCCGATTCTTCCATGAACCGTGCGATCCCGCTCGGCCCCATCCGGATCAGCTTCCGATAGTCTTCGTCCGCGAACAGCGAGGCTCGGCGTGACCGAACGCGAGCGTTCACGTACTCCGGATTCGAGGCACCTACGCTCATTGTTCGAAGAGTCTGTTGCTGATCTCCCGGAGGTTGTCTTCCCAGACGTCCTCGAGCAGCGAGTCGAACGTGTTGTTGACTCGGACTCGAGACTGGTCGCTTTCGACGACGACGCCGCCGAGGCAGTCGTACTCGCCGGCGTACTCGTAGCCATCGTAATCGTCGAGGATCGACGTGATCAGCTCCTCGTCGCTTTCGCGACCGTAGACGCTGACGTCGTCGCCCTCGTCGAACTCGTCGCTCGCCGTCTCGAGGAGGGTTCGCGTCAGCTCCTCGCGAGTGTCTCCTTCGAGAGCCGCGAGTTCGTCTTCGACCTGCTCGCGAACGTCGCCGAGGACGTCACGGCGGGCCTCCAGGCGCTGCTGTTTCGCCTCCAGTTTCGCACTGGAGAGTCGCTGTTCGCGAAGCTGCTCGATCTCGCGCTCGACAGCCTGCTCTGCATCGCTGCGGATCTCCTCGGCGTCCTCCTCGGCGGCCGATTCGATCTCGTCGGCGCGCGCTTCGCCCTCCGCACGGATGTCCTCCGCACGCGCGTGGGCCTCTTCTCGAATGTCTTCTACGACTGTATCCAAACTCATTGGTGAGAGAAGGGGGGTTGTTTTAGACGATGAAGACGACGACCAGTGCCAGGATCACGAGCGTCTCCGGAAGGACGGTCATGATCAGGCCTGGAACGAACATATCGTCGTCCTCGGCCATTGCGCCGACCGCAGCGGCGCCGATACCTCGTTCCGCATATCCGGCTGCGAGTGCCGCGAGACCGACTGCCAGTGCCGCTGCACCTTCGTTCTCGAGGGTTGGGCCGCTCACTTCTTCTGCTTGCAGTGCAACATCCGCCAGTTCAGGTCCGAGTTCAAGTGCCATTGTAGTTAGTCCTCGCTGTTATTTCGATCGTGTCCGAACGGTTCGTAGTTCTTTCCACCGCCTTCATAAAACTTCCCAAAGAACTCGACGTACTCGAGCCTGATACCCTGTAATCCGGCACTTGTGATACCAAGTAGCAAGACCAGGATGTGTCCGAGTACCAGCACGAGAATGCCGAGTGCGAAGGCGGCGATCGCGACTGCTCCGTCGCCGATGTAGAACAGGCCATCAAACATGACCTGTCCGTCCTCGGGTCCGTAGCCGGTCCAGGGTGCCATGAAGGGGCGGCCCCCCTCAGGCGTCTGGACGGCTCCGAAGGTCAGCAGGTTGACGACGAACGCCATCCCACCCTTTGCGAGCAAGACGGCGGTCATTCGTGCGTAGGAGACGACGTGTGCGAACGGCATGGCGAACTCGGCCAGTTCGACCGGGTCGCCGACTGCCAGGAGCACGACGCCGAGGATGACTGCCAGGAGCGGCAGCGTAATGTCGACGCCGCCGATCGCGAACAGATCCATCATCGGGAAGCCGCTGAATCCGAACGCGAACGGCTCGCCGTCGAACGCGGTGTAGATGAAGTCGGGCTTGACGTCCGCTGCCTGCTCCGTGAACACCCACACCCAGAGTCCGTTGAGCATCAGGAGCCACGAGCCGCTGTGGGTAATCGCTCCCCAGAGACCGTGACCGTGCTGGATGTTCGCGACGAAGTCGAGGATCCAGCCGATGTTCAGGTGAAGCACTCCGAGTGCGACGGCGACGATCAGCCAGGCGTTGACGAACTCTGCCGTCGCTGGCGAGAGTCCCTTGTCTCCCATCGGCGCACCGCCGTCGCCGAAGATCATGTAGCCGAGTTCGTGGAGTCCGAAGAACTCCCCGAACAGGATCCCGAAGAAGATCGTGAACGCGCCACACCACATGGCGACGCCCCCGAGACTCGTGATCCCCGGGCTATCGAAGCTCTGGTACATGTAGAATCCGGTCAGCACGTACAAGAGCCCGTACCCGACGTCACTGATCATGAACCCGAAGAACAGTGGGAACGTCAGGAACAGGAAGATCGTGGGATCGAGTTCGTTGTACTTCGGTCGGTTGACCGCCTGTACCAGCGTTTCGAACGGCTTGGCTGCCGACGGGTTCTTCTGGATCGTCGGCGGCTCATCACTCATCGTCACGGCCGAGCCACCGTCCGTCATGGCCTTCTGCTGCTGGCCGTCTTCTTCCGCAGCCGCATCTTCGTCGTCTTTCGCCGCCTGGGCACCCTGCTGGATATCCTCCGTGTGGGTTTTCCCGTGACGGTCGTAGCTCGCTCGCTCGAGCTCTTCGATCTCGACGCTCTCGCCGACGGCGTCGTTCAGCGACGCGACGAGATCGTCGTACTCGTCGCTCGGGATCCATCCCTCCGCGATGAACGCGCGGTCGGTCGTCGCGAACTGCAGCGGCGCGTCGGCCTGCTGGACCTCGACGGTCAGCTCCTCTTCTACACGCAAGAGGAAGCGAGCTTCGTTCGCCTTGATCTGCTCGAGTTCCGCGTCGATATCTTCGATCTCGTACTCGAGTTCGCGTTTGCGTTCCGACAGCTCGTCGACGTACGCACTCGGCGTCTGGTCGGTCTCCGGCACCGGGTGCCGGGTGAACTCGACGCCGACCAGGGCGTCGTCGATCGGACTCGAGCCAGTGTTTGCGGTGGGCGCGGCCACGATAGCCACGACATCGCCACCGGTGAACGTCTCGTAGGCTCGAATGTCGTCGGACGCGGCGACGGCGTCTTCGACCTGGGCGTGCTGCCCTTCGCCGACGACGACGTCGACCGTGTCGTACCCCGACAGGAGGTCGAGGTCAATTCCGAGCTCCGCGAAGGGAGCGACGCGGCCGATCTTCTCCTCGACCTGTCGAAGCTCCTCACGGATCTCGCTGCGCTGGTCGTCGAGCTCGTTGACCCGCGTTCGGATCTCCTCGACGCGCGACTCCCAGTTCTCCTCTAAGGTCCCCGGCTCGGCCTCGTCGGCCGACAGCTCCAGGGTACTCTCGAGGGCGCGGACGGTCACCAGCTTCTCGGAGGCGTCGTCGGCTCCTTCGATGGGGTTCCCGTTGTCGAACCCCTCCCAGGTGCCGTCGTAATCCGAGAGGTGAACCAGGTTCAGTCCGTGGATCGTCTCGATGACCGTGGGCATAACGCCCTTGGAGCCGGTCACCGAGACCTTGCTCATCCGTTCAGGTCTGAGCATGGACGTCCTCCTGGAACAGTTCGACGACGTGGTTCGTCACTTCGTCGACCCGATCCTGGGCACGTTCGGCTAGCGCCGCACGCTCCTGTTCTCCGTCTTCGAGGACGCGTTCGCACTCCTCGTCGATCTCTTCGCGCGCCGCTTCTAGCTGGCGCTCCTTGAGATCCCGCGCTTCTTGTTCCGCTTCCGTGCGAATCTCCTCGGCACGTTTCCGGGCCTCGGCTATTCGCTCGTCGCGGTCGTTCTGTGCCAATGCGACGATCTCGTCGGCTTCCTCTTCCGCCGACTGTATTCGTTCGAGAACCTCTGGCCTCGGCATACTCTAAGCGGGTGGACGTTTACAAGGGCGCGTATATGGTAGTTGCGAAAGTCATCCAGCAATTTTGCACACGGGAGTATCGATCTGTGCCGATCAATCACGTTTCGTGACCGACGGGAACAGCAGACATATCCCGATCCGGCTGAAACCCACTCACAATGGGAATCCTCGAGAACAAGGCCAGAGCCCGACTGTTCTACAAGTACCTCTCGAAAGTGTACGACCAGGTTAACCCCTTCATCTGGAACGAGGACATGCGCGCCGACGCCCTCGAACTGCTCAATCTCGACGAGGGGATGACCGTCCTCGACGTCGGTTGTGGCACCGGCTTCGCGACGGAGGGGCTGCTCGAACACGTCGACGAGGTGTACGCGCTCGATCAGAGCGAACACCAGCTCGAGCAGGCTTACGCGAAGTTTGGGAAACGCGCTCCGCCGGTTCACTTCCACCGCGGCGACGCCGAACGGCTGCCGTTCGCGACGGACACGTTCGACGTCGTCTGGTCGTCCGGCTCGATCGAGTACTGGCCGAACCCGATCCTCGCGCTTCGGGAGTTCCGCCGCGTCCTGAAACCCGGCGGACAGGTGCTCGTCGTCGGGCCGAACTACCCCGACAGCTTCGTCGCGCAGAAACTCGCCGACTCCATCATGCTCTTTTACGACGAGTACGAGGCCGACCGAATGTTCAAACGGGCCGGATTCGAGGACGTCAAACACCTGTTCCAGGGACCGTCCTACGATCCGGACGTCGCGATCACGACGATCGGTCGCGCTCCCGAGTAATCGCTGACTATCGTTCTCCGCTACCGCTACGTTACGTCGCCGTCGTCTCGAGCGTCGCTATCCGAGTCCCGTTGACAACGAGTGTGACGCCGACCGTATCGCCGGACTCGACCGTCGGATCGTTCGTCTCGGCGACCGTGACACTCGCACGCTCACCGGTCCGCCACTCGGAATCGCTCTCCGCGTTGAACGGCCCCGTCGGCGAGCCGTCGAATCCGTCCGCGCCGACGAACGGCACCGGCGGCTGGTCGGTCAGCTCTTCGCCGTCGACCGTAATCCGAATCGACAGTTCCGCGACGTCGATTTCGTCGCCCTCGATGTGATCGATTGCAATCGTCGACTCTTCTCCGTCGACCGTCAGATCGAACGCCGCGGTCGGCCCGCCCGCCTCGAGCGACCACGTGCTGGCCCCGACTGCGACCATCGTCGCCAGCAGGACCGTTATCGCGAGCAACGCGAGCACGCCGACGAGTCGGCTGACGGCTCGTGTGCCGAAACCGAACGTCGTTCCGTCGGCGCTCCCCTTGCTGGCGCAGTCGCTCCTGTGATCGCAGTTTTGGTCGCAGGTTGACGGATCGCTCGAGCGGAGTGACACGCCCCATCGTGGCCGCTCGTTCCGATATAAAGGTACGGCCGAACCCGTTGTTACCTTCTATTCGCGGTCCTCGTGTCGACGCTTCCCGAGTCCGTCTCGGCCGATACATCGTACTCGCCGAGTGGCGGCAGGAGCCACAGCGTGCCGTCGTCGTCGGTCTCGCCGAGTTCTACCCCGTTCATCCAAACCGTCGCACTCTCGGGGTCGTCAGTGACCATATCGGCCACTCTCACTTCCACCGGCCCGTTGACGGGCGTTTCCGTAATCGTGAGATCGATATCGTGGTCGATCCACGATCTGTTGTTGTCTTCGGGCAGCGACTCGAGGGCGAGTTCCTGTGACTCGCGGTAGACATCTCCCGTTCCGCCGTCGAGGTAGACCTGGAGGTGGTTTCGGTCGTCCTCCATCTCGACGAAGTAGAGGTTCTGCTCGCCGTAGTCGTTGAAGCTCGACCAGCTCTGTTCACCGCCCGCCCACGGATAGTGCTCCGTTGCGGCCTCCATCGTCTCGGAGTTCGAGTAGTCCTCGAACTGGTTTTCGGCGTCGGGGCCGGTGTCGCGGTTGTCGAACCGAACCGTCTCGAGGATGTACATGTCTCCCTCGATCATCGAGAGGCTGTAGCCGTCTTCCGACGTCTGAATTCGGACATCGGGCTGTTCGTCCCAGCCGGAGGACTGACTCGCCTGGTCGAGGTTCGCCCGGAGCGACGTTCGGTGGAGCTCGAGTGCCGCTTCGTCCGCGCGGACCTGCTGGTTCGACAGCGAATAGCCCGGAACGGCGTCCGTTCGGTCGTCTATCTCGTTCAGCGCGTGTAGCAGCGATTCTGCCTCGTTGTAGTTTCGCAACAGCGTCTGTAGCAGTTCGGTATCGGTGATCTCTCCGCCGGCGTGAGCTCTGACGGCCTCACGTTCGCGCTCCTCGAGATTTTCGGTTCGATCGGCGATCCGATTATTCGCCGTTCTGATCATATTCTCTCGCTCGTCGTTCGTGGCGGTATCGAACTCGCTGTCGACGATGGTGTACTGCTCCTGATCTACCCTGAGGTGATCGTCCACGGCGGCGAGTGTGAGTCCGAAATCGGTTCCGTACGTGGCTCGCTCTTCCCTGATTTCACCGGAAAGCTGGAGCCGGTTCGTCGTCTCTTCGGCTTCGACCGGCGACGATGACACTTGTTGGAGGGCCAACTGCTGGAGCTGCGAGTCGGGGGCATCGCGTGTCGCGTCGTCGGCTTCCGGTCCCGGCGCGATGACGGGCATCGCAAGAAGCGACGTGACGAGCAACACCGCGAGGAGGGCGGGCATCGCACTGTTCATCGCCCCACCATACGGACTCCTGATACAAAAACTGGTCGCACCAGTGATGGAAGCGCTCAGCGGCTGATTACAGCCCTCACACGCGAGTTTCCACCCGATAGTAATGCGTTATTTTCCGATGGAAAGTGTTTTTTCCCCGGGGAAACCACCGGTTGATACGCATGCGGTTATCCCCCGCGATTACAATTGCCCTCACAGCCCTCCTCGTGATGTCCTCCGTGGGGGTGGTGGCCGCCGCCCCGTCGGCGTCCCCGCACGACCCCACACCGACGGGTCACAACTCCCTCGAGTCGACGCCGCTCGATCTTTCCCCGTCTGTTTCGATGTCTGATACTTCGTCGTCGGTTTCGTCCGCTAATCTCGCCCCAGCAGTGGCCATCGAGGATCCACCTGCAGAGGCCGGTGCGAAACAGGTGCTCCGGATCGAGATCGACGAGACCGGCGACGCCCGCTGGTCGATCGAGAGCCGGTTTATCCTGACTGACGACGAGGATGTCGACGAATTCAACGACTACGTCGACGCCGTTCTGGCAGGCGAACGCGACCCCAACGTCGATCCCCGCGAATTCGAACACCGCGCGAGCGAAGCCGCGGACCGAACCGACCGTGAGATGACGATTCGGGACGCCGGCTGGGACGACTCCCGCGTCGAGTCCATCGACGATGTCGACGATATGGACGGCGAAGCGATCGATCACGAGGACGGTGATGACGTTCGCGTCGGTACTATCACATACTCGCTCACCTGGACCAACTTCGCGACGGCCGAAAACGATCGCATCTACCTCGGGGATGCCTTCCAGACCGACGACGGCGTCTGGCTCTCGCTGAACAGCATACAGCGTCTCGTTATCGACTATCCGGACGCGTATGCACTCGATACCCCGACACAACTCGACTGGGACGGGCCCTACGAGTTCAACGACCACGAACTCGAGATCGTCTTCGTCCGCAGCGGCGGTCCCACCACCCCTGCATCCTCCCTCGGAATCTCGAACTGGCTGATCGCCGGCGTCGTCGGCGTCGTCTTCGCCGTCGGGATCGGGAGCTACCTCTTCGCCCGCCGCGAACAGAACACTGATCTTCCGGCCCCGCTCGATCGCGTTTCGGAGCGGGTCGCCGAACTCGGCCTCCTCGGATTCATCGCTCGCTTGCGCTCGAGGGCTGTCACTCGAGACGGGGCTGGCGATCAGGACACGGCCGCGACTGACACCGACGGCGGGACCGCAGTTCAGTCCGCGGCTGACGATCCGGTTGACGCTGTCGGCGACCGGGACGCCGCCGGGACGCGACTCGAGTACGAAGAGACACCCGACGGCGAGATCGAGCTCGAACTGTTGAGCGACGAGGAACGCGTGCTTCGGATGCTCACGCGAAACGGCGGGCGGATGAAACAGGCCTCGATCGTCAAAGAGACCGGCTGGTCGAACGCCAAGGTCTCTCAACTCCTTTCGCAGATGGATGAGGACGACGAGATCGAAAAGCTCCGAATCGGTCGGGAGAACCTCATCACACTTCCTGAAGTCGATCCGACAGAACTGGATTGACGACGACTGCTTTCTTTTCGGGTTCGCTCCGCTCTCTGCTCACGGACGCTTTGCGTCCGTTCGCACGGTTAGCGGGTCCGCTGGTCCCGCTCAACTCCAAAAACCTCCACGAAAAAGCCGCTCACTCGAGGCGCTCGTTCGCGGTACTCACACCAACGGCGTCCGCTCGACAACCTGTCCATCGTACGTCGGATACTGCTCGACAATTTCGCCGTCCTCGAGATCTCCTTCGTCGATCATCTCCTCGAGGAGCCACCAGGCGATCTCGATGTGATCCGTCTTGACGGTGTAAAACTCCTCGGGAACGCCCAGGGCCTCGAAGCGCTCGGGTTCGGCTCGGGTCTTGCCGTAGACGAGCGTGCCGTCGTCAGTGATGTCGTCGAACTCTCGACGGATGTTTCGGGCCATGCGCTTCAGGCGGCGGCGGTGCTGGGCAGCGTCCTTGAAGACGGACGTACAGAAGTAGACCTTCTCGTGGTCGCCCATCACCTCGAGGATGTCTTCGCGGGAGCCCTCGACAGCACTCATGTGGTCTTCCTTAAGCTCGAAGCCTTCCTCCTGCATCCGGCGGTAGTTTCCGTCGCTCATCTCGAACTCGTTGACGTTACAGAAGTCGGCCGCGCCCTCATCGAGAAAGTCGAGGAACTCCGGTTCGGGTCGGATGCCGGGGATTTCAAAGGCCGGGGTGAGCCCCTCCTCGCGGGCGATGTAGAGGATCTCCTCCCACTCGGTGCCGTGCATCTCGCCCCACAGCTCCAGTGGCGGGTGGAACCGAATCTCGTCGAGTCCGGCTTCGGAGAGGCGACGCATATTCTCGCGGCCGCCCGGAATACCTGTATAGAGGTGGGTGTGGTGGTCCTCGCCGAACTCGTCTTTCAAGAGCTCGAGATAGTGACAGGTTCGATCGAGGGCCTCCTGGGGTTCGCCGCCGGTGATCGACGTGCCAAGCGCGTCCATCCGGTGGGCCTCCGTGAGGACGTCCTCGTCGCTCTCGACGAGTCGCTCGTTCGCGTAGACGTCGGTGACGTTCTTGCGGTTCTCGCCGAGCGGGCAGTAAAAGCAGTCACGCTGATCGCAGTAGCCGTAAACGAACAGCACCATCTTGCCGCCTTTCGCGCACTGCTCACAGCCCTTCGAGATCATTCGAGGAAACGTACTGGGCGCGTCCACAAAAGCCGTGCGAAACGAGCGCGCCGTGAGTCGGCTGGCCACCCCACCCTCGAGCGTCGGCCATCCGTCTCGGTCCCGCGATGGTCGCGTTCCGAGCGCTCTCTTGGCCGTATACTATTGTACCGTAGCCTCCCAACGGGGCTAACTGGTGTCTCCCGGGTCTGCGTCCTCTGTGTCGACGACGACCTGGGCGTCCGGTCATTGACGGCGACCGGGGCGGCGCGCTTCGAACTCTGGGAGTCTCTCTGCTCGAGGCCGCGTCCGCCGGGACGGGGCAAGGACTCGCCACATTCGAAACTGTTTTGACTCCGTCCCGATCGGCGTCTCGCTCCGAGCGCGGTCGTCGTTCGACTCTCCCTCGAGCCGTCCTGTATATTCTGTCGTCCCCAGAAGATGGAAATACCCCGCGCCCGAACGTTCGTGCAGATGCTGCTGGTCCTCTGTGTCGACCTCGACGACGACCTCGGCCGGAAAACGGGCTTTTCGACGCCGGTCATCGGTCGCGATCCGGTCGAGGAGGCAGCCGTCGCTCTCGCGACCGCAGACCCGGAGGACTCCGACGTCAACGTCATCTTTCAAGGGATACACATCTACGACGACCTCGACGAGCGCGACGAGAGCGTCGAAGTCGCCGTCGTCACCGGCAACGATGAGGGCGATGTCAAGGCCAACCGGGAGGTCGGCGACGAGGTCGATACGGTCCTCGCGAGCCTCTCGACCGCGGAGGACGTGACCGCGCTCGTGGTCACCGACGGCGCACAGGACGAGTCCGTCATCCCCATTATTCGGTCGCGGGTTCCGATCGACGGCGTTCGCCGCGTCGTCGTCCGACAGGCCCAGAACTTGGAGTCGATGTACTATACGATCAAACAGGTGCTGAACGACCCCGAGACGCGAGGGACGGTGTTGATTCCGCTGGGAATCCTCCTGCTCATCTATCCGCTCGCGCTGATCGGGAGCGTACTGGACATGCCGGGAATCGTACTCGGCACGACCTCTGCGCTCCTCGGGTTCTACCTCATTTCCCGCGGGCTCGGCCTCGGCGACCGACTCGACGAGGCCGTCGAACGCGGCCGACGGTCGCTGTACGCCGGCCGCACGACCCTCCTCGCCTACGTCGTCGCCGCGGCCCTGTTCGTCCTCGGCGGCGTCAGCGGGATGGACACGTTAGAGGAGGTCCAACAGGCCACCGCGGACGATATCGGCGCTCCAGTCATGCTCGCCGCGTTCGCCTACGGTTCGATTCAGTGGATCGCCGCCGCCGGCCTCACCACCAGTCTCGGACAGATCACCGACGAGTACATCGCGGGTCGGCTCGAGTGGCGATACCTCAACGCCCCCTTCTACGTCCTCTCGATCGCCATCGTCCTGCACGCGGTGAGCGCGTACTTCCTGAACGAGGTCGAGATTAACTACCTTGCGACGGCGCTGACGGTCGGGACGTTGCTGGGCATTGTGAGCACCCTCACGTTTGCCGTCCTCGAGTCGCGGTTTTCGGACGAGGAAAGTGACCACGATACCGAGGGGACGAGACAGACGGATCGCGTGTAAGGATGCCACTCGCAAGCGGATGATAGTCGCCGACAAGGATCGTTACCGCACGGTCTCGCCGCGAGTTACCGTTCTCGCTCGACCACGAACTCCGCCAGCTCGAGCAGGTAGTCTCTGGCCGTCGGATCGGCGATTTCGACGCGGTCTAGGGCTTTGATCGCGCGGTCCGACTCGGCTCGAGCGCGGGCGTTGGCCTCCTCGGGGCTGAGATCGGTGACCTGCACGACTGATGGCCGCTCGAGGGCGGCGTCGTGGCCGGTCGGTTTCCCCAGCTCTTCGGGATCTGCGATCGCGTCCAGCACGTCGTCTCTGATCTGGAAGGCGACGCCGACGCGTTCGGCGTACTCGCCGAGCGCCTCGACGGTGACGGGATCCGAATCGGCCGCGATGGCCCCGAGTTCGGCGGCGGCGCGGAAGAGCGCGCCCGTCTTTCGCCGCGCCAGCGTCATGTACTCCTCTTCCGTCTCCGGCTCGGCCGACAGCTCCGTCGCCTCGCCGACGCCGAGTTCGACCATCGCCTCGGCGACGACCTGCGTCGCCTTCGGATCCGCGGAGAAGAGGGCGAACGCCTCCCCGAGCAGGCCGTCGCTCGAGACGATGGCGGGCCCGTAACCGAACTCGGCCCACGCGCTGGTTGTCCCGCGGCGCAGTTCGGACCGGTCGATAATGTCGTCGATGACGAGCGACGCGCTGTGGACGAGTTCGATCCCCACGCCGAAGTCCACGGCGTCCTCGGCCGACCCGCCGACGGTTTCACAAGCTAGCAGTGCGACCATCGGCCGGACGCGTTTGCCGCCCGAGAGCGCCGTGTGGCGGACCTCCTCTCTGAGCGAGTCCGGCTCGAGGGCGTCGACCACCTCGACGAGGCGCTCCTCGATCAGCGCCCGACGACGCTCCAGACGTTCCATTGCCAGCGCTTAGGACGGGGGTACAAAGTAGGTGACGGATCAGCCGAAGTCAGGATCCGTCCACGCCATCGAACGAGAACGGCTGGTCCGCTTGTTCCGGCTCCGACGTGTTCGCTTCCGGCTCCGCTGTTGCAGAATCTTCGTCATCGGTCTGTTCGGCGTCCGTCTCGGTCAGGTTGCTATTAGTCTGTTCGGCGTCCGTCTCGAGAGCGTCATCCGCTTCGAAGCTCAGTTCGGTTCCCGTTTCGGGCTCCCCGTCGGCTTCGTCGGTCAGTTCGGGGCCCGCGTCGGTCGACCAGGACTGCGAGCTTCGGTCGGTATCGAAGCGGTCGAGCGCCTCGCTGAGGTGGGCCGCCTGTCCGGCCAGCGAGTTCGCGTTCTCGGACACCTTGGCGAGCGCCGACGTCTGCTCCTCCGCCGCGGCCGCGACGTGTTGGGCCTCCTGTACCGTCGTCTCGGAGATGTCGGTCGCGGCGGAAGCCATCGCGACGACTTCCTGCGTCGAGGCGGCCTGCTCCTCGGATGCCGCGGAAATCTCCTGGACGCCGTCGTTGGCTCTCTGGTGGCTTGCTCGAGTGCACAGCCCCCGGCGGGACGTGGACCAAAAATAGCCGCTCGCTCCTGTGGTCGCTCCGGTACTCTCGCTTACCCGCCGAACTCTTCGGTGAGCGCGGGGACGACGTCGAAGAGGTCGTCGTGGATCGCGTAGTCGGCGATGTCCATGATCGGCGCGTTGGGGTCCGTGTTGATCGCGACGATCGTATCGGCGCCTTTCATCCCGGCGACGTGCTGCACCGCACCCGAAATACCGATCGCGATGTAGACATCGGGCGTGACGACCTTCCCGGACTGGCCGACCTGTCGGTTCTTGGGCAGCCAGCCGTTGTCGACGATCGGTCGCGACGAGGAGACTGTCGCGTCGAGCGCGTCGGCGAGTTCCTCGATGAGCGGGATGTTCTCTTCCTCTTCGATCCCGCGACCGACGCTGACGAGCACGTCGGCTTCGCTGATGTCGACATCTCCGCCGCCGACTTCCTCGAAGCCGTTGACGGTCGACCCGACGGAATCTTCGTCGATGTCGGCGTCGAAGGCCTCGAGCGAGGCGTCGCCGGTACCCTCAGCGGCGGGCCACTCGGCCCCCCGGATCGTCGCAACTGCGGGGCCCTCGAGTTCGTTGGTCGTCTCGACCTTGCCGCCGTACATCTCGCGGGTGGCGATCAGCGTCTCGCCGTCGGTCTCGAGGTCGATGGTGTCGGTGACGACGGGGAGATCGAGCGCGTTGGCGATGGCGGGTGCGTAGTCGAGTCCGTTGACGCTGTTGGGCGTCAGGACGTACTGGGGAGCCAGTTCGTCGTAAAGCTGGGTGATCGCCTGCGTGTAGACGTCGTGGTTGAACTCCTCACCGTGGGAGACGGTGTGGATGGCGTCGACGCCCTCGCGGTTGCATTTCTCCGCGAACTCGTCGACGGTGCCGCTGATAACGGCCAGGTGCAGGTCGCCACCGGTCTCGTCGGCCAGCTGGCGGCCAGCTGTGATGATCTCGTAGCTGACGTCGCGAAGCTCGCCGCGGCGGTGTTCCGTGACTGCGAGGACGTCCGTCATGGTGCCACCCCCTTGTCGCGAAGCATCTCACCTAACTCGGCGGCGGTCTCTTCGGAGCTTCCTTCCCAGATCGTCGCGTCGCTCTCGCTCTCGGGCTCGTACATGTCCGTGAGCGTGAGATCGCCTTCGATCTCGCCCTCGTCGACGCCGAGGTCGGCGAGTCCCCGGACATCGAGTTCCTTGCGCTGGGCCTGACGGATGCCGCGCAGGCTCGCGTAGCGGGGCTCGTTGATACCCGTCTGGATCGTCAACACGGCGGGGAGCTCGATATCGGTCAGCTCCTCGACGCCGCCCTCGAGTTCGCGTCGCACGGAGGCGACGCCACCGTCGAAGTCGTGCTCGAGGTGGTTGACGACGGCACCCCACTGGGCGCCGATCTGTTCGGCGATAGAGACGCCGGTCGCGGCGAAGCTGTCGTCGCCGGCCTGGACGCCGGTGAGGACGAGGTCGGGATCCTCTTCCTCGACGACGGCGCTCAGGATCTGGGTCTTCGCGTTGACGTCGAGCAGGTCGATCCCTTCCAGCGAGTCGTCCCAGACGCGGACGGCGCGGTCGGCACCCTTCGCAAGCGCTTGACGGATTGTTTGTTCGCAGTCTTCCGGACCGATGGTAACCGTGACGACTTCGTCGGCGATGCCGGCCTCTTGGAGCTGGACGGCCTCTTCGACGGCGTAATCGTCCCACTCGTTGAGGTCGGCACCGAGGTACTGATCCGCGATCTCAGTACCCTCGATCTCGAACTCGTCTTCGACGGTCGCGACTTCTTTGACCGTAACGAGGATTTTCATCACCAAACACTGCAACGTCCGTACCGTAAATCTTTTCGAAACGCGCTTTCAGATGGGAGTCGTTCATTTTCCAGTCGTCGCCGATTTACCGGGTGCGTATTACGCTCCTCGATGCACGTTCGGGAAGACGTTACCAGCGTTTTCTCTGGCTCGGTCTTCGATCGATGAGACGAATGCCGATCTACGAGACGGAAACGGTTTAACGACGCCACTGGTAGTACGCGCTATGGCAGACTGTCCACTTGCCGACGACTGTCCGAGCTTCTCCGAGCGGATCTCGGGAATGGGGTGTAGCCACTACGGTGATCGGGGTGGCAAGGAGTGGTGCAATCACTACGGCCAGCCGATCCAGGACTTGAAGACCCAGCCCGTCAAAGCGGGCGAGGAGGTCGTCGTCGACGTCGTCGACATGCACGAGAGCGGCGCCGGCGTCGGTCGAACCGAGGACGGGTTCATCGTCATGGTCGACGGCGTCCTGCCGGAGGCTCGCGCCCGCGTCGAAATCACGCGCGTCCACAGCAACCACGCCCGCGCGGAGGAGCTCGAACTCCTCCCGATGGACCCGGATGAAGCGGGTGAAGAGACCGGAGATACCGACGCGAGCGACGATTCCGACGACGAAGATGGCGATGACGATGGTGACGGAGACGCCTCGGCAGAGGCGGACGACAACTCGAGGGAGTCCGCGGCCGAGAAACGCGAACGTCTCGGCAGTCGCGAGAATTTCTGGGGCTCGTAAGGCGCTTTGCGTTTCGATGAGTGGACAGTCATCGAGCAGTCGCCGTTTTCACAGATCGACAAGGCGGATGCCACGGGGCTTGACCCCGAGGCTGTTGACCGTTCGTGAACCGCCGCGGTCACAACAGTTTTCTCATCACTCGTGCGATACAACCCCATGGATCGGATTTCGTTGTCGAATTCGGCGTTCGAAGGTGACAACAACGCGTACCTCTTCGCGGACGGGCGGGAGACGGTGCTGATCGATACCGGGGACTGGATGGAAACGACGCGCGAGCAACTCGAGGCCGCCTTCGACGAGCGCGGACTCGCGTTCGCCGACGTCGATCGGATCTTCCTCACCCACTGGCACGGCGACCACACCGGGCTAGCGGGGCCGATTCAGGCCGAGAGCGGAGCCGAGGTATACGCCCACGAGGCTGACGCGGCGCTGATCGAGGGCGACGAGGACGCTTGGGAGGAGATGCACGAGTTGCAGGAACAGTACTTCGACGACTGGCGGATGCCCGAGGAAAAACAGGCGGTCCTCCGCGAGCGGATGGCGTCCGCCGGCGGCACGAACGAGTCGCCGACCGTGACGACGTTCGAAGACGGCGATCGATTCTCGCTCGACGGCTACGACCACGACCTCGAGGCCGTCCACACCTCCGGGCACGCGGCGGGGCTCTCGATGTTCGAGACGACGCTCGAGGGCCGCCGTGAGGTCGTCTCCGGCGACGCGCTGTTGCCAGTGTACACGCCGAACGTCGGCGGCGCCGACGTCCGCGTCGACCGGCCGCTCGAGAAGTACCTCCGCGCGCTCCAGAAAATCGTCGACGCGGAGTACGACCGCGCGTGGCCGGGTCACCGCGATCCGATCGACGACCCCGCGGGCCGGGCCCAGTACATCATCGACCACCACGAGGAACGCTCGTTTCGGGTGCTCGACGCGCTTGATCGCAAGGGCCCCTGCGATACGTGGACCGTTAGCGCCGACCTGTTCGGCGAACTCGAGAGCATCCACATCCTCCACGGGCCCGGCGAGTCCTACGCCCACCTCGAGCATCTCGAGCGCGCGGGAACCGTCGTTCGCGAGGGCGCCGAGTACCGGTTGGCCGACGGCGTGAGCGAGGTACTCGCCGCGAAAGACGACGAGCGCTGGACCCTCGAGTACTGACGGTCACTTCTTTTCCCCCGTTTCCGGCCCGGCTTTGTCCCTCATCGTCTCGTTTCGTCTCCCCTCCTAGCCGTGCGATCTCGCTACTGCCCGGGTGTATGAATATCATACTAAGTATGGAAACACTGCTCAATTGTGAAATGATATGGCTAGGAAACGTCTATATGGGTTGGGAAACGGTGATCGAAGTGAATGAGTATCTCTTCGCTATTCCGATCGGGGTGCGGTCGTTGTTTCGTCCGTGACCCCTCCTCGAGTCAGTCGCAACGATCGATCGACGGGTACGAGATCGAGCAACCGCCGCGTACACCGCGGACCGAGCAGCGATGACTGACGACGCCGCTGCGGTCGGTCGCGCTCGAGATGACGAACTCCCGCGAGAGGACGACGGCCTCGCCACCGGTCCCGACGCGCTGGCGCGGCTGCAGGAGGTCGTCCCGGCGTTCATCGAAGCACAGGTCGACGAGGCGGGCGCCGACGGCGTTGTAATCGCCCTCGACGGCGAACTCGTGTCGACGGTCACCGCCACGCTCGCCGTGGACGCGCTCGGTTCGGACCGCGTTACCGGGCTCGTCCTCCCGGCCTACATGAATCAGGAGGCGGCGGCGCGAGACGCGGAGGCCATCGCGTCCGTACTGGATATCGAGTACAGTCGCGTCCCGCTCCAGCCGTTGCTCGGCGCGTTTCAGGAGGTTGTCGGCATGACTGCTCAGCCGGCCGACGATCTCGTCGCGATGGAGAACGTCGCCGCCCGACTGCGGATGGCCTGTTCGTACTACGTCGCGAACACGACGAACGCGCTGGTCGTCGGGACGGCGACGCGAACCGACCGCTTTCTCGGGACGCTGACGAAACACGCCGATACCGGGGTCGACTGTCTCCCGCTGGGCGATCTGTACGCGACCGAGGTCCGAGCGCTCGCCGACGCGCTCGAGATTCCCACGGATCTCGTTGCACCGTCCGCGTCCCCTGGTGTTGGCGCAGGTCAGTCCGCGGGTGATGAACTCGAGATCGAGCCGAAAACCGTGGACCGCGTCCTCCGATTATCCGTCGACGAGGGAGTCGACGTCGCGGCCGTCGCCGAACGGGTCGGTGTCGACGCTGCGGCGGTCGAACGGATCGCGGACTGGTACGCCAGCATGCGGCACAAACGGCAACTCCCTCCGACGCCGGCGACTCGAGCGGGGTCCGAACGTCCGTTCTAGCGATCCCGAACAACTCGGCTGGCGCACGTCCCCGCAGGTGTCGGCGCCCTCGAAACCGTTACGACTGCTGGCAGTCGTGCAACTGGTGTTTGTGTTCGGCCGGTTCATCTGCCGTCGACTGGGTCGTCTCTCCCCTCTCAGCCGTCGAAAAATGACGTACTGTTAACCCGTTTCGCCTGTACCGTCTACTCGATGTCCGATTCGATCTGCCGGCGCTTCGGTCCCGGCCGACTGCCGTACGCGTCCAGACGCGACGTCGGCGCCGGGATCGCGATGGCGGCCACGGGGGTGCTCGCGATCGCCATCTGGTTCGTCGCCACCGGCCTGTTGCTCGTGACCGACGCTGTTCCCGCACTCACCGGCGGGGGTGACCTCGAGTTCGCCGCCGCGTTCGGGCTCCTCTTCGCCCCGTTCGGCGTGGTGACGTCGTTCGTCGTCGGAACACTCTGCTGGCGCGCTGTTGACACGGATGCACCGGATCCGACTCTCGGCGCACTGCTCGGTGCGTGTACGGCGGCCACCGGGATGATCGGCGGCTCTCTCGGCATCTCGCTCGTGTTCACCGTCGCAACTCTCGTCTTCGGGTCGATGGCACTGGGACAACTCCTCGTGTTCGCCGTCGTCGTCTCGGTCTCGGCGCTCCTGTTCAGCGCGGTCTTCACCGGTTGGCTGATCGTTCCGCTCGGGGCGTTCGGCGGCTGGTATCACGAACGCGCGCGGGCGACTGAGGTGGACGGGAGTTGATCCGTCGGATCGGGAAAGCTTTGATCCCGCCGCCGGCTTAGTGTACAGTATGAGTGCACGGGAAACCGAACTCGGGGGCCCACGGTCGGTCGAGCGAACGCGGTGGTCGCCGTGATCGACGAGGTCGAGGAGTTACTCGAGGAGATCGGGTTCGACGCCGAGACGAGCGTACTGACGCGCCGGCAGGCCCAGGTGCTTGCGCTTCGCGAGCGTGGCACCTCCCAGGCGGATATCGCCGACGCGCTCGGAACCTCGCGAGCGAACGTCTCCTCGATCGAGTCGAGCGGCCGCGAGAACCTCGAGAAGGCCCGCGAGACGGTCGCTTTCGCCGAGGCGTTGCGGGCACCGGTTCGCGTCCGCGTCCCGGAGGGAACCGACCTCTACGATGTGCCACAACTCGTCTACGAGGCCTGCGACGAGAAGGGCGTCAAGGTCGACCACACCGCGCCTGACCTGATGAAGGTCGTCAGCGACGCCGCGGGCGCTGCGGTGTCGGGCCGCGAGATCTCGACGCCGCTGATCGTCGGTGTCACTGCCGAGGGGACGGTTCGCGTGCGCCACCAGCAGTGATCGGCGCGGGTCTCCGGCAGTAAGGTGGTGATCCTCGCGACTCGAGACGACCGCCAGAGCGAAAGGCGACGGCAGCATACGTGGGAGCGATGACGATCGACCTGCCGACATCGCTGGCCGACTCGTGGCGAGCGCTGGGAACCCGGACTGGCGAATCGAGCGTGCTTCTCGCGTCGATTAGCGCCGAGACGACGGTGTACGAACCGATCGACGCCGCCGACCGACTGGTAACGT